>NZ_JBSGUW010000003.1:0-184720 GCF_053608125.1 Isoptericola sp. NPDC055063
GCCGCGGCCCGGGCCGGGGACGACGCGGGGGCCGTCGCGGCGGTCACGCCGCTGCTCCGTGCCGCGGCGGCAGCCCGGCGCACGCCGCGCGCGGCCGACGCGCTGGACCGCGTCGCAAGGGTGCTCGCCGCGGTGGTCTCCGGGGAGCTCGGGCCCGACGCCGGGGTGGCCGACCTCGCCGTGCTCGCCGGCACGACGCCGCGCTCCCTGCAGCGGCTGTTCGCCGGCTGGGTCGGCGTGAGCCCCAAGTGGGTGCTGCAACGCCACCGCGTGCACCTCGCGGCGGACATGGTCGCCGTCGACCCCGCGCGGCCCCTCGCGGAGGTGGCCGCCGCCGTCGGCTACTACGACCAGGCCCACCTGAGCACCGACTTCGCGCGCGCCCTCGGGATGCCGCCGGCCGCCTACGCGCGGCGCTGCGCGGCGTCGCGGGACGAGGTCGCGGCGCTCGCCGGCCGACGCCGGGGGACGGCCGGTCTGGTCGGCGCCGGGCGCGCATAGACTCGGCCCGTGGCGGGGCTGATCAAGCGGGAGGATGTCGAGGCGGTACGGGAGCGCGCGCGGATCGAGGAGATCGTCTCCGCGCACGTCACGCTCAAGCCCGCGGGGGTCGGGTCTCTCAAGGGGCTGTGCCCCTTCCACGACGAGCGCTCGCCGTCGTTCCACGTGCGGCCCGGCGTCGGGCGCTGGCACTGCTTCGGCTGCGGCGAGGGCGGCGACGTCATCTCCTTCGTGCAGAAGATCGACGGCATGGGGTTCACCGACGCCGTCGAGTTCCTCGCCGACCGCGTGGGCGTGCAGCTGCGCTACGAGGACTCCCGCACGGGCGCCGCGGCCGATCGCGGCCCGCGCGAGGAGCCGGGCAGGCGCCAGCGCCTCGTCGAGGCGCACAAGGTGGCCGCCGAGTTCTACGCCGAGCAGCTCTTCGGGCCGGGAGCGCAGGCCGGACGGGCGTTCCTCGCGGAGCGCAGCTTCGACCGCGCGGACGCCGAACACTTCGGCGTCGGCTACGCCCCGACGGGCTGGGACTCCCTGCTGCGCCACCTGCAGGGCCGCGGGTTCACGCAGGCCGAGCTGGTCGCCTCCGGGCTCGTCAGCCAGGGTCAGCGCGGCATCTACGACCGGTTCCGCGGGCGCCTCGTGTGGCCGATCCGCGACGTCACGGGCGCGGTGATCGGCTTCGGCGCCCGCCGCCTGTACGACGACGACCAGGGCCCCAAGTACCTCAACACCCCCGAGACGTCCCTCTACAAGAAGTCCCAGGTGCTGTACGGGATCGACCTGGCCAAGCGGTCGATCGCGCAGGGCAAGCGGGTGGTGATCGTCGAGGGCTACACCGACGTCATGGCGGCGCACCTGTCCGGCGTCGAGGCCGCCGTCGCCACCTGCGGCACCGCCTTCGGGGCCGAGCACGCCAAGGTGGTGCGGCGCCTGCTCGGCGACACCACGGCCGGCGGCGGGCTGCAGCTCGCGTCCGGGGCGTCGCTCGGCGGTGAGGTGATCTTCACGTTCGACGGCGACGCGGCCGGGCAGAAGGCGGCGGTGCGCGCGTTCGGCGAGGACCAGCGCTTCCACGCGCAGACGTTCGTCGCGGTGGAGCCGTCCGGCATGGACCCGTGCGAGCTGCGCATGGCCCGGGGCCCGGAGGCGGTGCGTGCGCTGGTGGACGGCCGTCAGCCCCTGTTCGAGTTCGTCATCCGCACCACCCTGGACACGTTCGACCTCGACACCGTCGAGGGGCGCGTCGGCGCCCTGCGCTCCGCGGCGCCGCTGGTGGCGGGCATCCGCGACCGGTCGATGCAGCTCGGGTACGCGCGCTCCCTCGCGCGGTGGATCGGCATCGACACCGAGGACGTGCGCCGGGAGGTGGCGCGCGCGGCGTCGACGCCGTCGAGGGGCAGGCCCGACCGTGACCAGCGCCGCGACGCCCGGCCCGAGCCGGACGCGGCGCCCGCGGTGCCCGACCCGCGCGACCCGGTGGCGCGCCTGGAGCGCCAGGCCCTGGTCGTCGTCCTGCAGTACCCGCAGCACGTGCCCGCGTCGTTCGACGAGCTGGGCGAGGACGCGTTCGGCGTCCCCGCCTGGCGCGCGGTGCACGACGCCGTGCGCGCGGCGGGCGGTGTCGCTGCCGGCCGCGACGTGGACGGCGGCCGGTGGGTGGAGGCCGTCGCGGAGCAAGCGCCGGAGACCGTCGCGCCGCTGGTCACGGAGCTGGCCGTCGCCCCCGTCCCCGAGGACCGCGAGTCGGTCATCGGCAACTACGTGGCGGACGTCGTGCGCGCGCTGGTGGACCTCGGCCTCACGCGGCGCATCGCCGACGCCAAGAGCCGCCTGCAGCGCCTGGACGCGGAGAAGGACCCTGCCGCCTACCAGCAGGCCTTCACCGACCTGCTCGCGATCGAGCAGCAGCGCCGCACGCTGCGCGAGGGGGTCTGAGCCGAGGCTCCCGTCCGCCGGTCCGGGGACGGGAGCCCACGGGTCACCGCAGGTGCCGCTCGAAGAACCGGCCCGCGTCCTCGCCGGCGAACGCGGGGACGCCCGTGTGGCCGCCGAGGTTCGCCTGCAGCGTCTTCTCGGCCGAGCCGAAGGCGTC
Organism: Isoptericola sp. NPDC055063; assembly: GCF_053608125.1. Classification (NCBI taxonomy): domain Bacteria; kingdom Bacillati; phylum Actinomycetota; class Actinomycetes; order Micrococcales; family Promicromonosporaceae; genus Isoptericola; species Isoptericola sp. NPDC055063. Next base: position 2,594 of record NZ_JBSGUW010000003.1, read on the forward strand.
GAACAGGTCGAGGGCGGCCTGGCGGTCGTTGCCCTCGTCGTCCCACTGCAGCAGCACGTGCAGCGGGATCGTGACGCGTCGGGCCTCGTCCAGGGTGGACCGCGGCACGTAGCTGCCGGCGAACAGCCCGGCGGCCACGACGCGCGGCTCGACGAGCGCCAGGCGGACGCCGACGGCGATCACCCCGCCCGAGTACCCGACGGGCCCGTCGACCTCCGGGAGGGCGAGGAGCGCGTCCAGGGCGGACCGCCACTCCGGGACCGCCCGGTCGACGAGTGGGAGGACCAGCCGGTCGACGATGTCGTCGGTGACCGGCTCGCCGGCGGTGAGCGCCGCGCGCAGGTCGGCGCGGACCTGCCCGGCCCCGGGCAGCGGCTCCCGGTCGCCGCTGCCGGGGAGCTCGAGGGCGGCGGTCGCGAAACCGTCGGCCGCGGCGCCCCGGGCCCGGCCGACGAGCCGGGGGTACATGCGGTCCAGGCCGAGCCCGCCGGGCTGGCCGAGGAGGATCAGGGGCGCGGGGTCGGACGGCGTGGCGGTCGGGGGCGTCCAGAGGATGCCCGGGATCTCACCGAGGGTGAAGCGGCGCTCGACGGTGCCGTCGTCGAGCCGCGCGGAGGAGGTGAAGGTCAGGGCGGAGGAGGTCGAGGTGTTCATGGTCGTGCCTTTCGGGAGGACTGCGTGAAAGGCGCTCCCGGGCGACCTATCGCCCGACCATGACTCCGCGGAGGAGCACCCACGTCGGTACGTTCACGGGTACCACCTCCTTGCTCTGTCTCGCACGGCCTCCGCGAGGCTAGCAGCGCGCGGCGGCGCGCCTCAACGTGTTTCCGCTCATGGGACGGGGCCGGACGGCGCCAGGCTGCCGTGCACGATGGCGCGGGCCAGGTGTCGGGTGGTGGCCGCGTCGGCGGACGCGGCGCCGGTCACGAGGGTCAGCAGGGCGCCCCCGTACAGCAGGACCAGGGTCGGCACCGCCGCAGGGTCGACGTCGAGCCCGGTGTCGGCGTGCATCACGGCCGTGAGGTCGGACGCCTGGGTCGCGAGCCCGGCGAGGGCCGCGGCGAGCGCGGGGCGGCGGCGCGCCTCGAGCTGCAGCTCGGCGATCGCGAGGTAGCGGTCGCGGTGCGCGGTGGCGGCGTCGAGCAGGGAGGCGGCGAGCAGGTCGGTCATGCGGTCGAGGAGCTCGCCGCCGCTGACGGCGGGCCCGGCGGGCTCCGCCGCGACCGAGGCCTCCGTCGCGGCGCGCGCGTCGGCGAGGTGCAGCTCGACGATCCGCTCCGCCGTCGCGACCAGCAGGTCCTCGCGTCCGGGGAAGTAGTTCGCGGCCGTCCCGGCGGGGAGCCCGGCCGCGCGCTCGACGGCGCGGTGGCTGAGGCCGTGCACCCCGGCGTCGACGAGCAGCGCGATCGCGGCGTCGGTGAGGGCGCGGCGGCGCTCGGGGTTCGTCCTGGGCACGCGGCCAGTATGGCAAGATGAATACCACTACGCATGTGGTGGTATGAGACTCGGAGGCGGACGGATGGCAGGCACGGCGGTCGTGGTCGGTGGCGGTATCGGGGGCCTCGCCTCGGCGGTGGCCCTCGCCGACGCGGGATGGCGCACCACCGTCCTCGAGCGGGCGCGGGAGCTGGGCGAGGTCGGCGCGGGGGTCGCGCTCACGCCGAACGCCGTGGCATCCCTCGACGGGCTGGGCCTCGACGGCGACGCCGTCGCGGCGATGGGGCCCCGCACCTGGGCCGCCGGTACGTGGGACTCCCGCGGGCGGCCGATCCTGCGCCTCCCCGACGACCCGGCCGAGGGCGCCAACACGACGCTGCGCGGCGTGCACCGCGCGCGCCTGCACGGCGCCCTGCTGGGGCGGGCGCGGCAGCTCGGCGTCGAGGTCGTCACCGACGTGCGCGTCACGACCGTCGACGCGGGCGGCCCCGCCGCGCCCGCCCGTGTGCGGTACGCCGACCGCGCCGGTGCGCAGGACGAGCGTGAGGCGGAGCTCGTCGTCGGGGCCGACGGAGTGCGCAGCGCGGTCCGGAGGGCGCTGTTCCCCGACCGCCTCCCGGTGTACTCGGGGTTCTCGAGCTGGCGCGCCGTCGAGCCCGGGCTGTCCGCCGGGCCGAGCCTGCGGCAGTACTGGGGCGCGCGCGCCGAGTTCGGCGCCATGCCCGTCAGCGACGGCGCCACCTACTGGTACGGGTACGTGGCCATGCCGGAGGGCACGCGGCTCGACGACGAGCACGGGGCCGCCGTCGAGCGGTTCACGGGCTGGGCGCCGGAGGTCCGGGACGTGATCGCCGCGACGCCGCCGGGCGCAGTGATCCGTCACGACGTGCTCCACCTGCCCGGCGGCCTGCCGCGCTACGTGCGCGGGCGCGTCGTCATGGTCGGCGACGCCGCGCACGCGACCCTGCCCACGATGGGGCAGGGCGCGGCGACCGCGCTGGAGGACGGCGTCTGCGTGGGGCGCATCGTGGCGGCCGGCGTCGCGTCCGGGCAGTCCCTCGGCCGGGCGCTCGCCGTGTACGACGCCGCCCGCCGCCCGCGCTGCCGGGCGCTTGCGCGTGCGTCGGTCGCCAGCGGCCGGTTCGGGTCGCACCTGGGGCCGCGCTGGCAGGGGCTGCGCAACGCGCTGATGCGCCGCACCCCGGCGTCGGCCGTCACCCGCGGCACCCGCGCGGTCATGGGCTGGCGGCCGCCCGAGGCGCCCTGAGCCCGACCGGAACGCCGGTCAGGCGGGCGTGGCGTCCGCCGTCGCGGCGCGGCGCTCGCGGGCGGCCTGGAGGTCGGCGGGCATGAACGCGGCGAGCACGACGAGCACGGCGGCCACCCCGACCAGCAGGGCGAAGACGAGATGGATCGCGGCCATCAGCCCGGGCCCCTCGGGGGTCCCGTCGGCGCCCACGGTGGTGCGGGCGTTGACGATCGCGCCGCACACGGCCACGCCGACGGCCGAGCCGATCGACCGGGCGAACATGTTGGTGCCGGTGACGGCGCCGCGCTCGGTGAACGACGCCTGCGACTGTGCCGCGATGAGGGTCGGCACGGCGGTGAGCCCCATGCCCGCGCCGATGACGAAGCACGCGCCGGCAACGGCGAGCACGGAGGAGCCCGGCGCCAGCAGCAGCGTGAGCGCCGTGCCCACCACCGCCAGCGACGTGCCGATCACGGCGGTGAGGCGGAACCCGATCCGCAGGTAGAGCCGCCCGGCGTTCGACGCGGACAGAGGCCAGCCGATGGTCATCGCGGCGAGCGCGAACCCGGCGACGAGGGGTCCGGTGCCGAGCACGCCCTGGGCGTAGATCGGCACGTACGTGGACAGGGCGAGCACCACGACGCCCACGAGCAGGGAGACCGTGGTCGAGACGCCCACCACGCGGCGCCGCAGGATGGCGAGGTCCACGATCGGGTGCCGGGCGCGGCGGCTGTGCACGGCGAAGCCCGCGAGCAGCAGTACCGCGACCGCGAAGACCACCAGCGACGGCAGCGAGCCCCACGCCCAGCGGGTGCCGCCCTCGAGCAGGCCGAACAGCAGCAGCGTGCTGCCCGCGGCGAGGAGCGTCGCGCCGAGGTAGTCGATCGGCTCGCGGGCCCCCTCGCGGGCGGGCTCGTGGTAGCGGCGGGCCAGCATCCAGGCGGCGAGCACGCACAGCGGGATGTTGACGAGGAAGATCCAGCGCCAGCTGGTGAACTGCGAGAACACGCCGCCGAGGGTCGGGCCGACGACGGCGGAGATCGCCCACACGGACGCGAGGTAGCCCTGGGTCTTGGCCCGCTCCTCGAGCGTGTAGATGTCCGCCGCGATCGTCATCGACACGGGCATGACCGCGCCGGCGCCGAGGCCCTGCAGCACCCGGCCGGCGATGAGGACGCCCATCGTCGGGGCGATGCCGGCCACCAGCGACCCGGCGAAGAACAGTGCGACGCCCGCGAGCATGAGCCGCTTGCGGCCCAGCACGTCCGCGAGCCGGCCGAAGACGGGGGTGCTCACGGCCTGGGCGAGCAGGTACGTCGAGAACAGCCAGGGCAGCTGGTCGAATCCGCCGAGCTCGCGGGCGATCGTCGCGGACGCCGTGGCGATGATCGTGGCGTCGAGCGCGACGAGCGCCGTGGCGAGCATCAGGGACAGGAGGATGGGCCCGCGCTCGGAGCGCAGGCCGACGGAGACATGACCGGTCGTGGGCACGACAGGCACAAGCCGGGAGCAACCACCGGGTATTCCCGGCGGTCGCGGGAGGCCGGCCCGGAGGTCGGTCCCCGGCTCCCGGTGCGCGACACTGGTGTCCGCTCCCACGACCACGAAGGATGTCCCGTGACCCTGCACGCCCCGACCACCGCCGCGCCGCTCTTCCTCGACTGCGACACCGGTGTCGACGACTCGCTCGCCCTCGCCTACCTGCTCGCCTCGCCGGAGGTCGACCTGGTCGGGGTCGGCACCGTCCACGGCAACATCGACGCTCCGCAGGCGGCCGTGAACACCCTCGACCTGCTGGCGCTCGCAGGCCGCGACGACGTCCCCGTCGCCGTGGGCGCGACCGACCCGCTGGTCGGTGACTACGACGGCGGCGCCCCGCACGTCCACGGCGCGAACGGTGTGGGCGACGTCACGCTCCCGTCGTCGCGACGGGCCCCTGCGCAGGAGTCGGCGGTCGAGCTGCTGCTCCGGCTGTCCCACGAGCACGCGGGTCGGCTGCGGGTCGTCGCCGTCGGGCCGCTGACGAACCTCGCGCTCGCGCTCCGGGAGGACCCGACACTCGTCGAGCGCGTGGTCGACGTGACCGTCATGGGCGGCGCTGCGCTCCACCCGGGCAACGTGTCGCCGGTGGCAGAGGCGAACATCGCGAACGACCCCGAGGCCGCCGCCGAGGTGCTCGCCGCCGACTGGGACGTCACGCTCGTGCCGCTCGACGTCACCATGGTCAACCTCTTCGAGGAGACCGACCGCAAGGCGCTTCTGGAGGCGGGTACCGCGCTGGCGCCCTGGCTGGGCGAGGTGCTGGACCTGTACTTCGGTTTCCATGTGCCCACGTTCGGCCGGCGCTGCTCCGCCCTGCACGACCCGCTCGCCGCGGCCCTCGCGGTCGGCGGCGTGCAGGCCACTGTCGCGCCGCGCGTGCCCGTCCTCGTGGACGCCACCGACGGGCCCGGCCGCGGCCAGACTCTGTGCGACCTGCGCGGCCTGTACGCCGGGCACCCCGACGTGCCCGGCGCGCGCACCCGTGTCGTCCTCGCCACGGACACCCCGCTGGCGCCCCACCTGGTCGAGCGTGTGCGCGGCCTCTGAGCACCACCGCACCGCTCCCGCCCCACCAACCGGAGAGACCGTGACCACCAGACCCGTCGAGCCCGCGACCGTCGTCGTCGTGGGGTCCGCCAACGCCGACCTGCTGGCCCGAACCACCGTGCACCCGGCACCGGGGGAGACGGTGCTGGGCCGCGACCTCCAGGTGCTCCCCGGGGGCAAGGGCGCCAATCAGGCGGTCGCCGCCGCCCGGCTGGGCGCGCGTGTCGCGTTCGTCGGGGCGGTGGGCGACGACGAGTTCGCGCAGGCCGCCACCTCCGGCCTGCGCGACGCCGGTGTGGACCTCTCGGGGCTCGTCGTGGTGCCGGGCGGTACCGGGGTCGCCGTGGTGACGGTCGCGGCCGACGGCGAGAACGCGATCGTCGTGGTCCCCGGGGCGAACGCGGCCGTGGACGCCGCGCAGGTACGCCGGCACGCCGACCTGCTCGCCGCTGCCGCCGTGGTGGTGCTGCAGGGCGAGATCCCGCGCGACGGGATCGAGGAGGCGGCCCGCCTGGCCGGCGGGCGCGTGGTGGTCAACCTCGCGCCGGTGATCGACGTCGACGCCGCGATCCTGCGCCGCGCCGACCCGCTCGTGGTCAACGAGCACGAGGCCCATGGCGCGCTCGGCCTCCTCGAGCGCGGCGCCCCGGCGGCCGGGGCGGAGCTCACCGACGAGGACGTCGTGGGCGCCCTGCGGCGCCTCGGGGTGCCCTCCGTCGTGCTCACGCGTGGCGCGCAGGGCGCGCTCGTCGCGGGGCCGGGCGTGGACGGCGTGGTCGTCGTGTCGTCGCCGCGCGTCGACGCGGTCGACACGACGGGCGCCGGCGACGCGTTCGTGGGCGCCCTCGCGGGTGAGCTCGCCTGGGGGCGCGGGCTGGTGGACGCGGCGCGCCTCGCCGCCCGCGTCGGTGCCTTCGCCGTCCGCGGCTCCGGCGCGCAGCCGTCCTACCCGCGCGTGGGCGACGAGCTCCCCTGAGCCGTCGTCGCAATCCGGGAACGACGAAGGCCCCCGCCTGCGATGCAGGTCAGAGGCCTTGTCTCGGGGCTCCCGCGGTTGGACTTGAACCAACGACCGTCCGATTAACAGTCGGATGCTCTGCCAGCTGAGCTACGCGGGATCGCTCGGTCGTCCGGCCGGCGGCCTTCGAACCGGGAAGAACATTACCAGGCTTACACGGGTAGTCCGGACGCACCCCGCACCCTGGACTCCGTGGCGTCCACCACTCGGGCGACGGCGGGGTCCTCCAGGTCGACGCCCGGCCCGGCGACGGCCTGGGAGAAGAACCGGCCGTCCGCCGTCCGGCGCACGGCGACCTTCACGTCGCCCCCGCCGGGGACGGCGACCGTCTCGGCCAGCACCACCGACCATTGCACGCGCTCGCGCAGGGCTTGGGGGAACGGGGTGCGCTCCGGGTCGACGAGCCGCAGCACGAGGTCGGGTGCCGCGTCGACCCAGGAGATCTGCAGCTCTGAGCGCTCGGGGTCGAGCACGCCGCGGTCGACGTCGGACCACGGACGTCGCATGTCGACGTCCTGCGGGCCCGGCCCGACGACGACGAGGTCCGCGGTGGTCGCCACGGCCCACCGTCCGTCGGCGAGCTCGACGGACGCCAGGACTCGCTCTCCGCGGGCCAGGGGGAGGGCGCGGCGGACGTCGTCGGGCAGGGGGGAGCGGCGAAACCACATGGCGCCACCGTACCGAGGCCTGACGCGGCGGCACGTTCCCCGGGAGGTCGGAGCGACGAGGGGGCCGCCTCAGCCGGCGGTGGCGCCCGGGGCTTCGTCGTCCGGCTGGGGCGTGGCGTCGTCCTGCGCGCGCTGCTCGCGCTCACGCTGGAGCCGCGCCTGCTCCAGGAGCCACCGCATCTCGGGGTCGTCGTCGGGCTCGGCGGGAGCGGCCTCGGTCTCCCAGGTGCGGCGGCGGCCGGGGTACTGGGCGGGCGGCACGGGCCCGGCCGGGTAGCCGGTGCGCGGCGCCGGGCGCCGGTTCGCGCGGGCGCGGCGGCTCACGAGGAGCCAGGCGATCGACCCGGCGAACGGCAGCAGCAGGATGATGACGATCCAGAAGCCCTTCTGGATGCCGCCGCCGTCGTCCTCGTCCGACTGGACGACGTCCACGAGCGTGTAGACGACGAGCGCGAGGAAGGCCAGCATCAGCAGCACGCGGGGCATGGCCCCGGAGCGTAGCGGTCCGCGCCGTGCGGTGCCCGACTCGACCGGGTGAGAAGCAACCGGAGAAGGCGTCTGGTGCCCCGTGCGGGACTTGAACCCGCGACCGATCGATTATGAGTCGACTGCTCTGACCAGCTGAGCTAACGGGGCGCGCGGCGAGCATACCGGCCGGCGCCACGAGTGCGTCCGGCCGGCCGGCGCGGTCTCATGGGGGAGTGACCATCGTCGTGAAGCGCGTGTACGAGCCCCCGGGACCGGACGACGGGGCCCGCGTGCTCGTGGACCGGCTGTGGCCCCGCGGGGTGTCGAAGGAGCACGCGCACCTGGACCGGTGGTGCAAGGAGGTGGCGCCGTCGACGGAGCTGCGGCAGTGGTTCCACCACGATCCGGACCTGTTCGCCGAGTTCGAGCGCCGCTACCGGGCCGAGCTCGCCGGCAACCCGGAGGTCGCGGAGCTGGCCGCCCTCGGGGCCGGGGACGACCGCCTCACGCTCCTGTACTCGGCCCACGACACGGAGCACAACCAGGCGCTCGTGCTGCGCGACGTCCTGCTCGACTACCTGGAGGAGACGGCCTCCGGCTCGGACGCCTGAGCGGGCCTCGCCTCGCGCGGGGTGCGGCCGAGGGCGCGGCTCGTGCGCTCGAGATCGCGGGCGACGGCGCGGCGCAGCCGCGGGCCGAACGGGCGCTCCACGAACCGGTGCACCAGGAAGGCCACGAGCAGCATCGTGCCGGTGACGAGGACGAAGGTGGCGCCCGCGGGCAGGTGGGGGCTCGTCTCGCCGATGAGCCACTGCCCCCACGACGAGTGCAGCAGGTACAGGGGGTACGTCATCGCGCCCACCACCGTGAGCCAGCGCCAGGAGAGCCGGTCGAGGCGGGTCAACGCGACGGCGGCGACGAGCGCGAAGCAGGCCAGGATGGCCACCCAGTACGTCTCCGGCCCGACGGTGACGCCGGTGCTGTTCGCGATCCGCAGCGACTGGCTGCGCCCCGACACGACGCCGGCCAGGGCCACGTTGAGCCCCAGCAGGAGCCACAGCACGAGCGAGCGACGTTCCTTGGTGAGCAGGTAGAGGATCATGCCGCCGGCGAAGAGCGGGGCGTCGCTGCCGACGAGCAGGGTGGACCAGAGCTCGTTGCCGGACCGGACCGCGACGGCGGCGAGCACGGGCCAAACGGCGGCGAACGCGATGAGGCGGCGGCGGGTCATTCCCACGGCCAGCAGGATCCCGATGAGCACGTAGAACCGCAGCTCGGTCCAGAGCGTCCAGTACACCGGCTCGATGTCCTGCACCCCGAACGCCCGCTGCACCATCGTGAGGTTGGCGGCGGCCTCCGGGATGCCGACGTCCTTGCGGCCGGGGGTCACGAGCACCAGCAGGGCGACGACGGCGGCCACGGAGAACCAGTAGGCGGGGAAGAGGCGGCCCACGCGGGACGCGGTGAACGACCGCACGTCGCGGCCCCAGGCCGACATGAGGATGACGAAGCCGCTGATCACGAAGAAGAGCTGCACGCCGAAGGAGCCGAACACGGCGACCGGCTGCAGGTGGGGGAACGAGTCCTCGGTGCGGACGCCCCACGCGGAGTGGTTCACCGCCACGTAGTGGTAGGCGACCACCGCCATCGCGGCGAGGAAGCGCAGCCCGTCGAGGGCGGCGAGCCGAGGTCGGCCGGCCGACGCCGGGGCGACCCTCCGGGTGCTCGGCGCGGGCGGCGTGGTTGACTCAGTCATCCGTCGTAGCATCGCCGTGCACGTTATCAAACCGTGATAATCGGCGCAGCCACCGGCTCGCGACGTGGGAGAATGCCGCCCATGGCGATGCGAGAGATCCGGGTGCTGCCCGACCCCGTGCTGCGCACACCCTGCGACGAGATCACCGCCGTCGACGACCGTGTCCGGTCGCTCGTCGAGGACCTCGTCGAGACCGTCGACGCCGACGGCCGGGCGGGCCTGGCGGCCAACCAGATCGGCGTGAGCCTCCGGGCGTTCTCCTGGAACGTGGACGACGAGATCGGCTACGTCCTCAACCCGCGGATCGTCGAGCTGTCCGACGAGACCCAGGACGGCGACGAGGGCTGCCTGTCGGTGCCGGGGCTCTGGTACCCGACGACGCGCGCCTGGTACGCCCGGGTGGTCGGCACGGACCTGGACGGCAACGAGATCGAGGTCGAGGGCACCGGGCTGATGGCCCGCTGTCTCCAGCACGAGACCGACCACCTCGACGGCATGCTCTACCTGGACCGTCTCGAGCGCAGCGCGCGCAAGAAGGCCATGCGGGAGCTGCGCGAACGACTCTGAATTCCTCAAGGACTGCTCAAGTCCGCGTTTCCTCTCGCACGGCCGCCCGCCATCGGGCAGGATGTGTCAAGACGACACACCGTCGGAGCTCGCCGACCAGCAGGCCGACCGGTTCGAGGACGTAGGGGAAGACGGACCTCGGAACCAGGGAGGACAACATGGCTGGTGCGATCACCCGCGGTGTGCTGTTCGTGCACTCGGCACCCCGTGCGCTCTGCCCTCACCTCGAGTGGGCGGCAGGCAACGTGCTCGGGGGACGTGTCTCGCTCGACTGGACGGCCCAGCCGGCGGGGCGCGGACTGTTCCGTGCCGAGTACTCGTGGCAGGGCACCCAGGGAACCGGTGCCCGGTTGGCCTCTGCCCTGCGGGGCTGGGACCACCTGCGCTACGAGGTGACGGAGGAGGCGAGCCACGGCGCCGACGGCGCCCGCTGGTCGCACACCCCCGACCTCGGCATCTTCCACGCCATGACGGACGTGCACGGCAACGTCGTCGTCCCCGAGGACCGGGTGCGCGCGGCGCTGGACTCCGCGCACGACGGCCGCGGCGTGCGCGAGGCCCTCGACCTGGCGCTGGGCACGGCCTGGGACGACGAGCTCGAGCCGTTCCGCTACGCCGGCGCCGGGGCCCCTGTGCGCTGGCTGCACCGCGTGGGCTGAGACGACAGGTGGGCTGAGCCAGGTGGGCTGAGTCCCCGGACGACGAACGACGGACGCCCCGTCACCTCTCGCGAGGTGGCGGGGCGTCGTCGTGCCGGCGGGGCCGCCGGTGCCTCGGCTCAGGCGTTCGTCACCGTGAGGGCGACGTTGTGCCCGCCGAAGCCGAAGGAGTTGTTGATCGCGACGATGTCGCCGTCGGGGAGACGCTCGGGGGTGTCGCGCACCAGGGGGACCTGGAGCTCGGGGTCCGGGTTCTCCACGTTGATCGTGGGCGGGGCGAGGCGCTCCGACACGGCCTTGATGGTGAAGAGGGCCTCGAGCGCGCCGGCGCCGCCCAGCAGGTGGCCGGTCATCGACTTGGTGGCCGAGAGGCGCACGTGGTCGGCCTCGCCCCCCATGAGGGTCCGGATGGACGCGGTCTCGGTGAGGTCGCCGACCTTGGTCGAGGTGGCGTGCGCGTTGACGTGCACGACGTCGCGGGACGTGACGCCCGCGTCCTCGAGCGCGCGGCGCATCGCGGAGACCTGCCCGGTGCCCTCGGGGTCGGGGGAGGTGATGTGGTACGCGTCGGAGGACAGGCCCAGGCCGGCGATCTTCGCGTAGACGCGCGCGCCGCGGGCCGCGGCGTGCTCGGCGCTCTCGAGGACCAGCACGGCGGCGCCCTCGCCGATGACGAAGCCGTCCCGGTCGACGTCGTAGGGGCGCGAGGCGCGCTGCGGGTCGTCGTTGCGCAGCGAGAGCGTGCGCGAGGCCGCGAAGGCGGCGATCGGCATGGGGTGGATGGTGGCCTCGGTACCGCCGCACACGACGACGTCGGCGCGGCCGTTGCGGATCATGTCCACGCCGTACCCGATCGCCTCGGCGCCGGACGCGCAGGCGGAGACGAGGGCGTGCGCCCCGGCCTTGGCGCCGAACTCGAGCGACACGTACGCGGCGGGGGAGTTCGGCATGAGCATCGGGACCGTCATGGGGAGCATGCGGCGTGCGCCGCGCTCCTTGAGGGTGTCCCAGCCGTCCAGGGTGGTCCAGATGCCGCCGATCCCCGACGACACGACCGCGCCGAGGCGCTCGCCGTCGACCTCGGGGGCGCCGGCGTCCTGCCAGGCCTCGCGGGCCGCGACCATCGCGTACTGCGTGGACGGGTCCATGCGCTTGGTCTCGGGCCGGGAGAGGACCTGGTCGGGGGTGACCTTGATCGTGGCGGCGAAGGTGACCGGGAGCCCGTACTTCTCCGCCCAGTCGTTGTCGAGAGGACGCGCACCCGACTCTCCCGCGAGGGCCGCGGCCCAGGTGCTGGGGGCGTCGCCACCGAGCGGGGTGGTGGCGCCGAGGCCGGTGACGACGACGTCGCGCGAGGCAGTCATGGGTGGGTCACTCCTGAGGTGAGAGCGGGTGGGGGCGAGGGGCTGCTCGATCAGGTTGCCGGGCGGGCCGGGAGGTCCCGGCCCGCCCGCGCGGCGGGGCGTGCGCCCCGAGGCGTCACGCGGCCTGCGCGCCCTCGATGTACGAGACGGCGTCGCCGACGGTGGTGAGGTTCTTGACCTCGTCGTCCGGGATGCGGACGCTGAACTTGTCCTCGGCGTGGGTCACGATCGTCATCATCGACAGGGAGTCGATGTCGAGGTCGTCCGTGAACGACTTCTCGCTCGCGACCGCGTCCGTGGGAAGACCGGTCTCCTCGGCGACGATCTCGGCGAGGCCCTCGAGGATCTCCTGGGAGGTGTAAGCCATGGGGTGCGTCTCTCCTTGAACGGGGTACCGGCCGTCCGGCACCGTGGGGTGTTGCGGTGCGATTGTCCCGCACCACGGGGGTCGGTCACGACCTCGGGCGCCGATCCGGACGGATCCGCGACGGGTCGGGACCGGAGGCTAGGGCAGCACCACGACCTGTGCCGCGTAGACGAGGCCCGCGCCGAAGCCGATCTGCAGGGCCAGGTCGCCGGAGCGGGCCTGCCCCTCGGCCAGCAGCCGCTCGGTGGCGAGCGGGATCGACGCGGCCGACGTGTTGCCGGTGTCGGCGATGTCACGCGCCACGACGACCGTCTCGGGCAGCCGCAGCTGCTTCACGAGCTGGTCGATGATGCGCATGTTCGCCTGGTGCGGCACGAAGACCTGGACGTCCTCGGGCTCGACGCCCGCCTCCGCCATCGCCTTGGCCGCGATCGGGGCCATCTGGAAGCTGGCCCACTTGAACACGGTGGGGCCGTCCTGGCGGAGCGTCGGCCAGCCGGCCGTCGGGTCCGTCTGCAGGTCCTGCCAGCCGCGGGTCTGCGAGATGGCCTGCGCCTTCGCGCCGTCGGAGCCCCAGACCGTCGGGCCGATGCCCGGGCTGTCCGACGGGCCCACGACGGCGGCGCCCGCGCCGTCGCCGAGCAGGAACGAGATCGACCGGTCGGTGGGGTCGACGAAGTCCGACATCTTCTCGGCGCCGATCACCAGCACGTGCCGCGCGGCGCCGGAGCGCACGAGGGCGTCGGCCTGGCCGATCCCGTAGGCGTAGCCGGCGCAGGCGGCCGAGACGTCGTAGGCCGCTGCGGGGGTCGCCCCCAGCCGCTCGGCGAGGACGGCGGCCCCCGCGGGCGTCTGGTGGAAGTACGTGACCGTGGACAGGATCACGACGTCGACGTCCGCGCCGGTGAGCCCGGCGGCGTCGAGCGCCTTGCGGGCCGCGGCCTCCGCGAGGTCGAGCACGTCGACGTCCGCGGCGGCGTACCGGCGCGTGACGATACCCGTGCGCTGGCGGATCCACTCGTCCGACGAGTCGATCGGACCGGCCACGTCGTCGTTGGTCACGACGCGCTCGCCCCGCTCGCCGGCCACGGCCAGGATCCGCGAGAAGCGCACGGGCTCGGCCTGGCGGAGCACGGGGCGGTGCCCGGCGCCGGGAAGGGTCACGCGGAGGCCTCCGCGCCGCCCACGACGGAGTGACGGGCGATGAGGTCGCGGGCCGCCTCGATGTCGTCCGGCGACTTCACGGCGACGGACTCCACGCCCTTGAGCGCGCGCTTGGCCAGGCCCGTGAGGACGCCGCCCGGCGCGAGCTCGAGGATGCCGGTGACGCCGCGGTCGGCGAGCGTCGCCTGGCACAGGTCCCAGCGCACCGGCGCGGTGACCTGCGCGGCGAGGCGGGCCAGCACGTCCGTGGCGGTGCCGTGCCCGTGCGAGCCCGGCGCGAGCGCGTCGTAGGAGGCGCCGTCCGCGTCGGAGAGCAGGGGCAGGCGCGGGTCGGTGGCGAGCCAGCCGGTCGCGACCTGCTCGAACGCGACGCGGGCCGTCTCCATGAAGGGGGTGTGGAACGCGCCCGCGACCTGCAGGGGGATTACCCGGGCCCGCGTCGGCGGCTCGGCGGCCAGCGCGGCGAGGCGCTCCGGGTCGCCGGCGGCGACGACCTGGCCGCCTCCGTTGACGTTCGCCGGGAAGAGCCCGGCGGCCTCGATGGCGGCCAGCACCTCGTCGGGGTCGCCGCCCACGACGGCGCTCATGCCCGACGGCGTGGCCGCGGCGGCCTCCGCCATCGCGCGCGCACGGTGGGAGACCAGGCCGACGGCCCCGGCGTCGTCGAGCGCGCCCGACACGGCGGCGGCGCTGAGCTCGCCGACCGAGTGCCCGGCGGTGACGTCCACGACCTCGGTCGTCGCACGCCCGTCGAGGATCGCGCGGAGCGCGAGCAGCGAGGACGACACGATGAGCGGCTGGGCCACGGCGGTGTCCCGGATCGTGTCGGCGTCCGACGTCGTCCCGTGCTGGGCGAGGTCGGTCCCGGCCGCGGCCGAGAAGGAGTCGAGCAGGTCGGCGGTGCCGGGCAGCTCCAGCCAGGGGCTGAGCATCCCGGGGGTCTGAGAGCCCTGTCCAGGGCAGACGACGGCGAGCACGGACCCACGGTGCCACCCCGCGCGGCGTGCGCGTCGTCGCGACCCGCACGAACCTCGTGGAAAGCGATTGTGGGAATCCTCCAACGACGGACTCAGCCCGCCGCGGCGCCGCCCTCAAGCTGGCCGAGGGCCAGGGCGATCTGGAGCACGAACGACTCGCGGGCGTCGAGCGGGTCCCAGCCGGTGATCTCCGAGACCTTGCGCAGGCGGTACCGCACGGTGTTCGGGTGCACGTAGAGGCGGCGCGCCGCGGCCTCGAGGGACCGGCCCGTGCCGAGGTAGGCGGACAGGGTCTCCAGCACCGACCCCGACGCCTCCTGCAGCGGGCGGTAGGCCTGGGCCACGAGGGTGCGCCGCGCAGTGACGTCGCCGGTCAGGACGCGCTCGGGCAGGATCTCGTCGGCCAGCACGGGGCGCGGGGCCTGCGGCCAGGCCGGCGCGGCCGCGAGGCCCGCCAGCGCGGCGGCGGCGGACGCCGGGGCGTCGGAGACGTCGGGCACCACGCCGCCGATCACGACGGGGCCGGGGCCGAACCGGTCCAGCAGGGACGTGGCCGCCGCGACCAGGTCGCCCTCGCCGCCCAGCACGAGGACCAGCCGGTCGCCGTGGATGCCCACGAGCGCGTCGCCGGCCGCGCGCCGCGCCACGCGCCGCAGCTCGGCGGTGCGGACGTCGTCGAGCCGCGTCGTCGCCTCGCCGACCACGACGAGCGCCTGGCCGCGGCCGCTCCAGCCCAGCGCCGAGACGCGGGACCGCAGCGCGTCGTCGCCGTCGCCGCGCACGAGGGCGTCGACCACGAGCGCCTCGAGCCGGGCGTCCCACGCGCCGCGGACCTCGGCCGCGCGGGCGTAGACCTCCGCGGCCGAGAACGCGATCTCGCGCGAGTACCGCAGCACGGCCTCGCGCAGGTCGCGCTCGTACCCCGGGGCGGCGATCTCGTCGGAGTGCTGCTCCACGACGTCGACCATGAGGCGCACCAGCTGCAGCGTGTGCTGCAGGGAGATCGACCGCGTGAGCTCCGGCGGGGCTGCCGCGAACATCTCGCCGACGCCGTGCGGTGTGGGCGTGGGCTCGGCGAACCAGCTCACGAAGGCGTTGATGCCGGACTGCGCGACCAGGGCGACGTACGACCGGTCCTCGGCGGGCAGCTGCCGGTACCAGTGCACCTCCTCGTCGAGGCGGCGCATCGCCGTGGAGGTGAGGACGCCCAGGTGCTCGCGGACCCGCGCGACGTTCTCGCCCCGGCTGACGGGCGCCGGTCCGCCGTCGGCCGCGGTGGCGCCGTCGTCGGCGTGCGTCCCGCTGGCCGTGGGTGTGCCGCTGCTCGTCATGGGTCGAGGATACGGGCGAGATTGTGGGGAGTGCACAAACGGCCGCGGAGGGCGCGAGCCCCGGCCGGCGCGGGGGACTTTGGATAGTGTCGGACCCATGGCCCTCTTGCCCCGGCTCCGGCAGCTGCTGCGTCGGCCGTTCTCCGCGTCCACCGTGGCGGCGCGGCGGCCCTCGCCCTCGCAGCCGCACGGCGCGCACCTGCAGGAGGACGCCCTGCGCACCATCCTCACCGACGACCCGAACGACGCCGACGCCTTCCGGGCGCTCGCCGAGGTCGTGCGCCGCCGGGCGGCGCAGACCCCGAACCCCGAGGACCCGCTCACCGCGCCGCCCGAGGAGGCCCGGCAGCGGGCCGCCGACCTCGCCGTCTGGTCGCTGGCCGAGGAGCTCGCCGGCCACCCGCGCGCCTGGCGCCCCCTGCTCGAGCTCGGCCGGCTGTCCGTGGCCGACGACCCGGAGGGCGCGACCCGCCGGCTCGCGACCGCGGCCTCGCGCGACCCGAGCGGCGAGGCGCTCGCCGAGGGGCTCGCGATCCTGCGCGAGGCCGGCATGCCGACCGAGGCCCTCGGGCTGGGCATCGGCCACTGGCGGGCGCGCGAGCACACCCCGGAGGTGGGACGTCAGCTCGTGCTGGCCGCGCTCGAGGCCGACCGCGTCGCCGAGGCACGCCAGCACCTCGGCTCGCTCGAGCTCCACCCCGGCACCGAGGAGCTGCGCTCCGAGCTGGGTCGCGCCGTCGCCGCGCGGGAGCAGACCTCGCCGCGGTAGACAGTGCGGAGCCCCCTTCGACCGGCGACGTCCCCGGACGCGCAGAGGCCCCGAGCCGAACGGCTCGGGGCCTCTGCGCTACCTCGGCGTGCGGGTCAGCTGTCGCCGCCCGCGACGCCGGAGGTGCCGGCGTTCACGTCGAGCAGGCGGTACTTCTCGACCGCCTTGGCGACGACGTCGGCCGGGACCTCGCCTCGGCGGGCGAGCTGCTGCAGCGTCTTCACGACCATCGACGGGCCGTCGATGAGGAAGAAGCGGCGCGCGGCTGCACGCGTGTCGGAGAAGCCGAAGCCGTCCGCACCGAGCACGGCGTAGTCGCCGGGGACCCAGGCGCGGATCTGGTCGGGCACCAGGTGGTCGTAGTCGCTCGTCGCGACGAACGGGCCCTGGGCGCCCGACAGCTTCTGCGTGAGGTACGGGACCCGCGGCTCGGCGGCCGGGTCGACGAGGGCGTCCTTCTCCGCGGCGAGCGCGTCACGCCGCAGCTCGTTCCAGGAGGTCACCGACCACACGTCGGCCGACACGCCCCAGTCCTCGGCGAGGAGCTGCTGCGCCTCGAGGGCCCACGGCACGCCCACGCCGGAGGCGAGGAGCTGGGCCTTGGGGCCCTCGACGTCGGACGTCGAGATCCGGTGGATGCCGCGCAGGATGCCGTCGACGTCCACGTCCTCCGGCTCGGCCGGCTGGATCATCGGCTCGTTGTACACCGTGAGGTAGTACATGACGTTCTGGTCGCGGCCGTCCGACCCGTCGCCGTACATGCGCTCGATGCCGTCGCGCACGATGTGGCGGATCTCGTAGCCGTACGCCGGGTCGTACTGCACCATTGCCGTGTTGGTGCCGGCGATGAGCGGCGAGTGGCCGTCGGCGTGCTGCAGGCCCTCACCCGTGAGGGTGGTACGACCGGCGGTGGCGCCGATGATGAAGCCGCGGGCGAGCTGGTCGCCCGCCGCCCAGAACTGGTCGCCGGTGCGCTGGAAGCCGAACATCGAGTAGAAGATGTAGACCGGCACCATCGCCTCGCCGTGCGTCGCGTACGACGTGCCCACGGACTGGAAGGCCGCGGCGGACCCGGCCTCGTTGATGCCGGTGTGCATGATCTGCCCGGACTCGGACTCCTTGTAGCTCAGCATGAGCTCGCGGTCCACGGCGAGGTAGTTCTGCCCCTGCGTGTTGAAGATCTTGGCGCTGGGGAAGATGGCGTCCAGACCGAAGGTGCGGGCCTCGTCGGGGATGATCGGCACGACGCGCTTGCCGAACTCCTTGTCCTTGATGAGGTCCTTGAGCAGCCGCACGAAGGCCATGGTGCTGGCGACGTGCTGCGTGCCCGAGCCCTTCTTGAGGATCTCGTAGGTCTTCGGCTCCGGGAGCGTGAGCGCCTTCGGCGTCGAGCGGCGCTCGGGCAGGAACCCGCCCAGGTGCCGGCGGCGCTCCAGCATGTACTGGATCGCCTCGTCGTCCATGCCCGGGTGGTAGTACGGGGGCAGGTACGGGTCGGCGTCGAGCTGCTCGTCCGTCAGCGGGATGTGCAGGTTGTCGCGCAGCGCCTTGAGGTCGGCGTTCTTGACCTTCTTCATCTGGTGCGTGGCGTTGCGGCCCGCGAAGCTCGAGCCGAGGGCGTAGCCCTTGACCGTCTGGGCGAGGATGACCGTCGGCTGGCCCGTGTGGGCGCGGGCCGCGGAGTACGCCGCGTAGATCTTGCGGTAGTCGTGGCCGCCGCGCTTCATGTTCCAGATGTCGTCGTCGGTCATGTTCTCGACGAGCGCCTTGGTCCGCGGGTCGCGGCCGAAGAAGTGCTCGCGGATGAACGCGCCGGACTCCGCACGGTACGTCTGGTAGTCGCCGTCGGGCGTGGCGTTCATGAGGTTGACCAGGGCGCGGTCCTTGTCCGCGTTGAGCAGGGCGTCCCACTCGCGGCCCCAGACGACCTTGATGACGTTCCAGCCGGCACCCTTGAACTGGGCCTCCAGCTCCTGCATGATCTTGCCGTTTCCGCGGACCGGGCCGTCGAGGCGCTGCAGGTTGCAGTTCACGACGAACGTCAGGTTGTCGAGCTGCTGGTGCGCCGCCTGCTGCAGCATGCCGCGCGACTCGGGCTCGTCCATCTCGCCGTCGCCCAGGAACGCCCAGACGTCCTGCTGGCTCGTGTCCTTGATGCCGCGGTTGTGCAGGTACTTGTTGGTCCACGCCTGGTAGATCGCCGACGCCGGGCCGAGGCCCATGGAGACGGTCGGGAACTCCCAGAAGTCCGGCAGCATGCGCGGGTGCGGGTAGGAGGGAAGGCCGCCGCCGGCGTGCGACTTCTCCTGGCGGAAGCCGTCCAGCGTCTCGGCGGACATGCGACCCTCGAGGAAGCTCCGGGCGTACTGGCCGGGGGAGGAGTGCCCCTGGAAGTACACCTGGTCGCCGCCGCCCGGGTGGTCCTTGCCGCGGAAGAAGTGGTTCAGGCCGACCTCGTACAGCGTCGCCACCGACGCGTACGACGAGATGTGGCCACCCACCGAGATCTCCGGACGCTGCGCGCGCGTCACCATGACGGCGGCGTTCCAGCGGATCCACGAGCGGTAGCGCCGCTCCATGGCCTCGTCGCCCGGGAAGTACGGCTCGTCGTGCACGGCGATCGTGTTCACGTACGGCGTCGACACCGACGCGGGGATGTGCACGTTGCGCTCCCGCGCGCGGCGCAGCAGGTTCAGCATGACGTAGCGCGCCCGCGGGCCGCCCTTGTCGTCGATCAGGCCGTCGAACGACTCGACCCACTCGCCGGTCTCGGCGGGGTCGATGTCCGGGACGGCGCTGAGCAGGCCGTTGATCAACGGTCCGGTCTCGTCGTACGAAGCCACCAGCAACCTCTCTCATCTTCGGACGGTGTGCGGCACATGGTCGCCGCCCCGGTCCGTGTCAGGCATCCCGTCGTGAGGGCACCCCGACGCGTGGTCGCGACGGTGCGGCCCCCGAACGGGTGGTCATCACTCATTGTGTCCCCAGACGGCCCGGGGGAACACCATCAGGCGGTCAAGGATCCGTGATCTACGTCATGCCGCGCCTACCGGATGTTACGGAGGTCACTGTCCCGGCCCTCGTCGGGCAAACCCGGGGGCCGCTCGGGGGTTGCCGGGCGGCGCCGCTTCCGGTGGACTACGTTGGCGCACACGACGGAAGAGTGCGTCGCGCGCGTGAACGGACGCGTCGGTAGTGGTCAGACGGAGAGGAACGAAGGTCCAACGTGGGTAAGCAGGCGGAATCCCCGGTAGCTCGCTTCGGGTTCGCCCCCGGTCAGGTCGTGCAGGAGTTCGGATGGGGCGACGACGTCGACGACGAGCTCCGCGCGGCGGTGGAGGAGGTCGTCGGCGGTGAGCTGGTCGACGAGGACTACGACGACGTCACCGACGGCGTCATCGTGTGGTGGCGCGACGACGACGGCGACCTCACGGACATGCTGGTCGACGTCCTGACCGTGCTGGACGACGGCGGCCTGGTCTGGCTGCTCACGCCGAAGCCCGGCCGCGACGGCCACGTGGGCCACGACGAGATCCAGGAGGCTGCGACCACGGCCGGCCTGCACGCCACGAGCACGTTCGCGGTCGCCTCGGACTGGTCGGCCACCAAGCTCGCCAACCGCGGTCGCGGGCGCTGAGCCGGTGAGCGGCACCGCCCCCGAGGTCCGGTGGCGCCCCGGCGACCCCGCGCCCGACTTCACGCTCCCGGACACGCACGGCACCCCCGTGCACCTGGCCGACCTGCGGGGCGAGAACGTGCTGGTCGTCTTCTACCCGTTCGCGTTCTCGGGCATCTGCACCGGCGAGCTGTGCGAGCTGCGCGACAACATCGAGGACTTCGAGGCCGCGGGCGTGCGCCTGCTGGCCGTCTCCACCGACCCCGTCTTCGCGCTCAAGGCGTGGCAGGAGCAGGAAGGTTTCGGCTTCGACCTGCTCAGCGACTTCTGGCCGCACGGGGCGGTCGCCGAGTCCTACGGCGTCCTCGACGCCACCAGCGGGCACGCCCTGCGCGGGTCGTTCCTCGTCGACGCCGACGGGATCGTGCGCTGGTCGGTGGTCAACCCGCGCGGGCAGCGTCGTGACCTGGAGTCCTACCGGGCGGCGCTGGCCGACATCTGACGCCACGAGCGTCGAGGGCGACGCGCCGGTGGTACGGGCGCCACCCCGTCGCCCGGTATCCTTTCCTGCGCTGCCCAGGGCCTGTAGCTCAGCTGGTCAGAGCGCCACGCTTACACCGTGGATGTCGGGGGTTCGAGTCCCTCCGGGCCCACCACCCCCTCTTTTCTTGCGCTGACCTGCAGCTTTGCTCCCACCGTCCGTGGACACGGATGGACACCAGAGCCCCCGAATGGCCGTTCATTCCCCCGCCACACCCCCGCGGGGGAATGGCGGAGCGCCCCCACCTTCCTCGCGGGAGGGGGTGGCAACGGTGGCCGGTAAGCGTTCCTTCGGCGAGCTCGAGGCTCGTCGGAGCAAGACCACCCACAAGGTCATCAGCTGGCGCGCGCGGTACATCGGCCCGGACGGTGCCCGGCACTCGCGGGTCTTCGGCGACCGGATGGCCGCCGAGTCCTGGCTCGTCGACGAACGCCGGCTCATCGACCGCGACGAGTGGCTCCCGCCCGACCGGCGCGACGCCGCCGTCGAGCGACTCACGCTGAGCGAGTGGGCCACCGAGTACATCGAGGGCCGCACGCTGGCGCCCGGGACGCTGCGGGACTATTCGCGGATCCTGCGGGTGCACATCGACCCGACGATCGGTACCAAGTACCTGGACGAGGTCACCGTGGCCGAGGTCGCGGCCTGGCACGCGAGGTTGAAGAAAGACCTTCGGGCGCGAGCCCGGAAGGCGAACCGGGCGACCGACGGCTCGGGAGAGGCCGCACAGACCTACAAGTTCCTGTCGGCCGTGTTCAAGGCGGCGATCGCCCGCGGGCTCATCGACGCCTCGCCCGCACGCGTTGTCGCCGGCGGCCGGCACAAGCGACAGCGGCAGCCGGTGCTGCTCAGCGCGGCAGAGGTCCAGGCGCTCGCCCAAGCCCTGCCCGAGCACCTGCGGGCGCTGGCCGACCTGTTGAACTGGACGGGGCTGCGGATCGGCGAGGCCCGGGCGCTGCGGCGGCGGGACGTAGACCTGCGCGACCCGGCGTCGGCGTCCGTCAGTGTGGCGCAGAACGTCTCGCAGGGCGGCAAGGGCATCAACGCCGTCGTCGGACGGGTGAAGACGGACGCGGGCTACCGGACGGTGGCAATCCCGGAGGAGCTGGCGCTCGTCCTGCAGGCCCACATCGAGCGGTTCGCCCAGCCGGGGCGCGACGGGCTGCTGTTCCCGGGGCGTTCCGGGGGAGTCTTGCCCGAGGGCACCTGGCGGTACGCGTGGATCCGCGCGCGCGAGAAGGCGGGGCTACCGGATGTGCGCACGCACGACCTGCGGCATACCAGTCTGACCATGGCGGCCCGGGCCGGTGCGACTACCGCCGAGCTGATGCACCGCGCCGGGCACTCCGAGGCCCGGGTGGCGATGATCTACCAGCACGCCGCCGCCGACCGGGACCGCATGATCGCCGAGCGTATGGCGGCCATGGCTCGCGAGGACGAGCTGGCCGCGCGTCGTGCGCGCGGTGCGGCGTCGGGGTGATGAGGCTCGGCGCCGAGAGCCCTGCCGTGCTGTCGTAGCCGGGGTCCACCCCTGACGACGTGTGCACACCTGAGTCGTGACGGCGGCGCGAGCGCGTCGCCCGGGGAGGAGCGGAACCATGCGATCGACAGGCATCCAGAAGCGGACGCGGAGCCACGGGAAGCTCGTCGCCCTCGCCGACGCGGCAGAGGAGTTCAGCGTCTCGGTGAAGACGATCCGCCGTCGCATCGCCGACGGCACCGTCACCGGCTACCGCGTCGGCAGGCTCATCCGCGTCGACCTCGACGAACTGCGCGAACGACTCGCCGTGACCATCCCGGCCACGAGGGGGCGACTCGGGGCGTGACAGCGGGCCGTGAACGTCCGCGTCTCGCGACGCTGATCGGGTCTTCGCGGACACGGAGCGCGCGTTCGGGACGCGAAAACAGTGAACATGCAGGTCCCACGGTGGTGCGGAGTCACCACCACCGTGGGGTCCCCGCAAATCGCGGGGCCGGGGAGGTCCCGCGGGGGGCTTCCGTGTCGTGCCGCAGAACCGCGACGGTGGTGCCGAGCCGGCACCACCGTGGTCTCCGCCTGGTAGAACGGGGCCCCGCGGTGGTGACGAGTCATCACCACCGTTCTTTCCGGCGATAGGACTCCGGACCGGCATGCGAGCGAGGACCCGGCGAGTGCCTGGGGCCGCTCGATCACCGCGATGGTTCGCTCCATGCAGCGGATCGTCCCTCGAGTGCGTTACCGAGAACGTACGGGGTGGCGACCCCGTACGCACCCCGTACGCACCCCACGGGCCGACGTCTATGCAGGTCAGGGTGCGTACGGGGAGAACTCAGTGCGGACATTCCTCGAGGTTCGGCAGACCGAGCAAACGTGCGACGGAAGCTAGGACCAGGGCCAGGTGGCCCATTGCGACTCGGAAGTCTTGAGGACTTTCAGCACTTCCGCTCGGGCAAGAGGGGGCGAACGCTGGAAGGCCGAGGCAATCCGAGGAGCACTCCATGGGCGAGGCAGCACCTGTCGCACTGACGTTTCTCGGTGCCGCCGGCACGGTCACGGGGAGTCGCTTCCTGCTTGAGCGTGGCGATCGGCGGCTCCTGGTCGACTGTGGCCTCTACCAAGGTGAGCGGCAGTGGCGGCGGAAGAACTGGGATCCCTTCCCCATCGCGCCAGAGACGATCGACGGCGTCGTCCTCACGCACTGCCACCTGGATCACTGCGGGTACCTGCCGGTGCTGGTCCGGGACGGGTACCGAGGCTCGATCTGGATGACGGAGGGCACTGCTGCGCTCACCGCGATCGTGCTGCGCGACAGCGGGAACCTGCAGGAGCGGGACGCGGCCCTCGCACGTGCCTCAGGCTGGTCCCGCCACGACCCGCCGCTTCCGCTGTACACGGTGGCGGACGCCGAGCGAGCGATCGGCCGGTTCGAGACGGTGCCGTTCGACGTCGACGTGGACCTGGGCGAGGAGTTCGGCATCAGGCTCGTCCGCGCTGGCCACGTCCTGGGCTCGGCCAGCGTGCTCGCCCACGTCGGGAACTCGCGTGTCCTGTTCTCCGGCGACCTCGGGCGGACGCAGCATCCGGTGCTGCGACCGCGCGCCGAGCCGCCGTCGGCGCGGACCGTGGTGATCGAGTCCACCTACGGCGACCGCGAGCACGCCGACCCGGTGCAACCGCACGCGGCGTTCGCTGACGCCGTCCGGCGCACGATCCGCCGCGGCGGAGTGGTGCTCGTGCCCGCGTTCGCCGTCGACCGCACGGAGCTGGTGCTGCACGCGTTGTCCACGATGGTCCGCGAGGGGCAGATCCCCCCTGTCCCGGTGTACGTCGACAGCCCGATGGCGCTCGCGGCCCTCGACGTCTACGGGCGGGCAGGGGTCGCCGGCGAGCTGCGCCCGGGCGTGTCGAGCCTGGTCGACCTCCCGTCGTTGCACGCCGCGCGCACCCCGGACGAGTCGAGGGCTCTCAACTCGCCGGCGCAGCCCTGCATCATCGTCTCCGCGTCGGGCATGGCCTCCGGGGGACGCGTCGTCCACCACCTGCGCCACCTGCTCCCGGACCGCCGGAACTGCGTCGTGCTGACGGGCTATCAGGCGGTCGGCACCCGCGGCCGGATGCTGCACGACGGTGCCCGCGAGCTGAAGCTGATGGGCCGGTACGTGCCGGTGCGGGCGGAGGTCGTCGAGGACGAGGAGTTCTCCGTCCACGCCGACGCGGGCGAGCTCGTCGGCTGGATCAAGCAGATGCGGGAGCCTCCCGACGTCGCCTACGTCGTGCACGGCGAGGCTCGCGCGTCGGCGCCCCTGGCGGAACGGATCCGCGACGAGGTCGGTTGTGTCGCCGTCGTGCCCCGGCTCGACGAACGGGTCCTGGTGGACTGACGGAAGGCGACCTGGCGTCGTCCCGCACGCGATTCGTCGGCAGCGTTGGTGGCCGTCATGGCACCGGGGTAGAACGGGGGCATGGGGCCGGTGCGGGTGTATCTCCTCGACGACCACGAGCTGGTGCGCCGCGGGCTGGAAGGGCTGTTCGAGGCGGAGGGCGGCTTCGAGGTCGTCGGTGAGTCGGGCTCGGCCCGCGAGGCTCTCCAGCAGATCCCGCGGTGCCGGCCGGACGTGGCGCTCCTCGACGTGCGGCTGCAGGACGGGTCCGGCATCGAGGTGTGCCGGGAGCTGCACTCCACGATGCCCGAGCTGCGTGCCCTGATGCTGACGTCGTACGACGACGACGAGGCCCTGTTCTCGGCCATCATGGCGGGGGCGTCCGGATACCTGCTGAAGGTGATCACCGGTTCGGACGTGATCGACGCGGTACGGCGGGTCGCCGCGGGGCAGTCGTTGATCGACCCGGCGCTGACGTCGCGGGTCCTGGAGCGACTGCGCGCTGGTCCCGCGGAGGCGCCGGCCCTGGCGGCCCTCAGCGACCAGGAGCACAAGGTGCTGACCCTCATCGCCGAGGGGATGACCAACCGGCAGATCGGGGCCCGGATGTTCCTGTCCGAGAAGACGGTGAAGAACTACGTCTCGAACATCCTGACCAAGCTCGACCTCGAGTCCAGGACGCAGGCCGCCGTCCTGGCGACGAGGCTGCTCGGAGGCACACCCGAGAGGTGACCGTCCTGACGCGCCCACCTGTCAGGACGAACGGGGCGGCGTGGCGATCGGGACGCGCCAGGTCAGGACGCTGCCGTGCGGCTCGCCGGCGGTGATCTCGAAGGTGCCGTCGAGCTCGGCGGCGCGCTCGGCGAGGTTGATCAGGCCGCTGCGCGCCTCGGCCGGGTCGAAGCCCACCCCGTCGTCAGTGACGGTGCAGGTGAGCTCACCCGGCGCCGCAGTGACGCTCACGCGCACGGTGCTGGCCGAGGCGTGCCGGGAGACGTTGGAGAGGCCCTCGCGCAGCACGGCGACGACGTGATGGCGCAGGGCCGGATCGACCAGCGTGTCCACGGGGCCCTCGATCCGGAGCACGGGCTCGGGGTCGAGGACGCGTCCGTACTCGGCAACGACGGCCTGGATCTTCGCGCGCATCGAGTGCTGCTGGCGCTCCGACGGGCGCAGGTCCGCGATCGACTGACGGACCTCGCGGATCGTGGCGTCGAGATCGTTCGTCACCGTGCGCAGCCGCTCCCGGACCTCGGGCGGCGACTGCCGCTCGACGGCCTGCAGCTGCAGGCCCAGCGCGAAGAGGCGCTGGGTGACGCCGTCGTGCAGGTCGCGCGCGATCCGGTTGCGCTCGGCGAGGACGGCGATCTCCTGCTGCATGGCCCTCGTGTGGCGCCGTTCCAGGACCAGGGACGCCTGGCCGGCGAAGTTGGCCACGAAGTCGAAGTCCTCGCCGAGTTGTTCCGCGTACGCGCGCTGGGGGAGCACGATGACGAGCGCGCCGCGGGTCATGGTGTCGAGGGACAGCCGGGTCATGACGGCGCTGCCGTCACCGGGGAGCTCGGCCCAGCGGGTCTGGCTGCTGGCCATGGCGAGCATCAGGGCCGGGTGCAGGTCGGCGAGCGTGCGACGGGGGTCGCGGCTCAGGTCTCCGGCCGCGGCGCGGACGGTGAACGTGCCGAGAGCCTCGGGCGCGGGGTCGGGGGCGATCGCCATCGCGGTCGTGCCGCCGGACGCGCGCAGGGCCGCACGGAGGACGGCGTCGACGGCCTCGGTGGTGTCCGCCGCCCGCAGCACCTCCGACGGGGTCGCCGCCGCGGCCTCGAGCCAGCGTGCGCGGCGCTCCGCGGTCATCAGGAGCCGGGCATGGTCGATCGCGAGGCCCGCGAGACCCGCCAGCGCGGTGACGGCGTGCTCGTCGTCGGCGGTGAAGGTGGGGCCCGTGGTCTTGTCCGTGAGGTAGAGGTTGCCGAAGACGTGCCCGCGCACCTTCACGGGCAGGCCGAGGAAGGTCGTCATGGGCGGGTGCCCGGGTGGGAAGCCCGACGACGACGGGTGGCGCGACAGGTCGTCGAGCCGGAGCGCCTCCTGGTGGACGATGAGGTGCCCCAGGAGGCCGCGGCCCGTGGGCAGGTGCCCGATCCGCGCGCGCTCCTCGTCGGTGACGCCCTCGGTGACGAACTCGACGAGGTGGCGGCGGGACCGTCCGATGACGCCGAGGGCCCCGTAGCGTGCCCCGGACAGCGTGCATGCGGCCCGCACCACGCCGAGCAGGAGGTCGCGCAGGTCGAAGTCTGCCGCGACGCCGCTGACCGCCTGCAGGACGGCGTCCTGCACCTCGGCCGAGGTCTTGTCCACCTCTCGAGCGTAGGGCGCCCGAGGTTCGACGGCGCTCCCGGGCGACATCCGGTGGGCGGCGGCCCTCGGTTCACCCGGTCTGGACATCGCGTCGCGCGAAGCGGAGCGTCCCGGCAGCGACGCCGGCACCGGCGACGGCGGCCATGAGCACCAGCGGCGTCCACGTGAGCGGCTCGTACGGCTGGTAAGGCGTCGCCGAGAAGGGAAGGGCGTCCAGCACCCAGGCGGGCAGGGCGTCACCCAGGATCATGGCGAAGAAGCTCGCCACCAGGATGCCCCAGGTGAAGGGGACTGAGAACCGGGGTGCCCAGCCGAAGAGCGCGACGGCGAGCCCGACGTACACCATGACCGCGGGCCAGTACGCAAGGGCGGCCAGCGCGAACCGTCCCGCCTGTTCGGGATCGCCGAGCGGCCCGCCGTGCTCGAGCCCCAGAACCCCGCCCGCGGCCGCGAGGAGGACTCCCGCGCCGAGCACGGGGATCAGCAGGTGCTGCAGCGTCCATCCGATCCGGGATAGGGCGCCCGCCAGCTGGATCTCGGCGAACCCTGCGGCCTCCTCGGAGCGCAGGGTGACGGCGGACTGGATCGCGAAGACGGTGACGACGACGGCGAGCATCGCCACGAGGAGGGCGAGCAGCGCGTCCACGCCCGTCCCGCGGGCGACGTCCGCGATGGCGCCGCCCGAGTCGGCGAAGAGGTCCGTCATCGCCTCCGCGACGGAGCCGAACATCGCGGCGGCGAGCAGCACGGTCGCCGTCCAGCCGAGCAGGGGGCCGCGCTGGAGCCGCAGCGCCAGCCACAGCGGCCGCGCCCAGCGCGCCGGAGCGCCGCCGGGCCCGCGCCGCTCTGCCAGGACGCCGCGCCCGTGGTCGCGGCGGGCCTCGACGCGGACCGAGACCACGAGCAGCGTGGCGGCGAGGGCGAGGAGCAGCGCCAGGGGCCACCACCGGTCGCCGCCCCACGGCCGCATCTCCTGCGCCCACCCGATGGGGGAGGCCCAGGTGAGGGTGCCGTCGCCGAGGTCGCCCGCCATCCGCAGCAGGTAGCACCCGCCGAGCACGGCGGAACCCAGGGCGTTGGCGGCGCGCGACGTGGTCGCGACCTGGCCCGCCAGCGCTCCCACGCCGACGCCGAGCAGCCCGACACCGCTCACGGAGGCGCCCAGCACCAGGGACCCGGCGACACCCGCCCCCTCGGGGTCGAGCCCGCCGAGGATCGAGGCCGCCGCCACGCCCAGGCCGACCGCCACGACCAGCGCACCGGTGACGCCCCAGCCGGCGACCGAGCCGGCGTGCACGCCGAGCACCCGTGAGCGCAGCAGCTCGGTGCGGCCGGCCTCCTCGTCCGCGCGCCCGGCGCGGGTGACGAGGAACAGGGCGCCGAAGGCCAGCGCCAGCGCGGTGGTCATCCAGATCTTGGTCCACACCGCGCCACCGAGCGTGGCGGGCGCGGCGGCGAGCCCGGTGAGCGCCCGGACGCCCGGGGTGTCGCTGATCGTCGCGAAGTCGCGGAGCGCCTCGGGCGTGCCGAGGAGGTCGCGGTAGTAGGCGCAGACATAGGCGAACATGCCGACGAGCACGAGCCACCACGCGGCCAGCCGCACGCGGTCCCGGCGCACCCGGAAGCGCACCATCGTCGCGAGCCCGGCCAGCGTGTCTTCGGGCACCTGTCGGGCGTGGGCGGCGGTCCGGTCGCGGCGGGGCGCGGTCGTGGCGGTCATCGTCTGCCTCCCGCGCCGAGCGCGGCGAGCTCGTCGTCGTAGTGGCTGAGGAACAGCTCCTCGAGCGACGGGGGGTTCGCCACCAGGCCGCGCGGGTGCAGGGGTGCGAGCGCCGCGAGCACGCGCGGCAGGTCGGCGTCGTCGACCGCGAAGCTGACACGCCCGTCGGCCGTCGCCAGGTCGTGGATGCCGGGGATGACCGTGAGGCGGCCCGCGCCGCCGTCGAGCACGAGGCTCACGCGGGTACGGGTCAGGTGCCGCAGCTCGGCGATCGTCCCGGACTCGACGGTGGCCCCGTCGCGGATGATCGTGACGCGGTCGGCGAGGCGTTCCACCTCGGGAAAGAGGTGGCTGGACAGCAGCACCGACCGCCCCTCGGCGCGGACCTCTCGGACGGAGGCGGTGAACGCCGCCTCCATCAGCGGGTCGAGGCCGCTGGTGGGCTCGTCGAGCAGCAGCAGCTCGGCGTCCGACGCGAGGGCCGCGACGAGCGCGACCTTCTGCCGGTTGCCCTTGGAGTAGGCGCGCGCCTTCGTGGTGGGGTCGAGCTCGAACCGCTCGAGCATCTCCTGCTTGCGGCGGGGGTCCAGGGGCCCGGACAGGCGGCACAGGATGTCGATCGCCTGACCGCCGGTCAGGTTGGGCCATAGGGTGACGTCGCCCGGGACGTACGCGACGCGCCGGTGGAGGCGCACCGCGTCCGTCCACGGGTCCCCGCCGAGGAGGTCGACCCGCCCTGCATCGGCGTGCAGCAGGCCGAGCAGGATCCGGATGGTGGTGGTCTTCCCCGACCCGTTGGGGCCGAGGAAGCCGGTCACCTGCCCGGTGGGGACGACCAGGTCGAGGCCGTCCAGCGCTCGGACGTGCCCGAACGACTTGGACAGGCCCTCGACCCGGACGGCGGGCCTGGAAGGGCTGCCGGTGGTCATGGCGTCCTCACACCAGGATGGGCCAACGCCGAACCAGCGCCGTGCTCTGCCACCACGCTCCGAGCCCGAGCGTGCGTCCGGCGTCGCCGAGAGCGAGCGCGACCAGGACGAGCGCGTAGATGAGGTGGTCGTCCATGAACGGGTTGTTCGCCGGCGGCAGGACGGCCGACCACATGAGGACGAGCATGAGCGCGCCTGCCACGGCGGCGATGCGCATCCCGATCCCGAGGATCAGCGCGAGCCCGATGCCGAGCAGCCCGATCATGAAGACCCAGTCGACCCACGCCTGGCCCGCGAGGCCCTGGTAGAAGTCGGCGAAGGGTCCGGCGGTCGCGTTGCCCAGGAAGCCTGCGGTGGGCTGACCACCGTCGAGCCAGGCGCCCTCGGGAGGGGTCTCGTGGCCGAGGCCGAAGAGCTTGTCGAGGAACGCCCACAGGAAGACCCACCCGAGGCAGATACGGATGACGGCGCTTACGTACCGCAGGGCCGTGCGCGACCCGGGCGAGGTCTCGGCCGCGGTCTCGACGGTGGTGCCCGGCCGTGCAGGGGCCGGTGACGACGCGCCCGCGTCGTGACGGTACTCGAACGTGCTCATGATGACGTGCCTCCAGATGACAGGCCGCCGACGGATTCGGCGGCGAGGGGTGGGGAGAGCGGACTGTCGGAGGGGGAGACCTGCGCCTGTGCCGCGACGGCGGGCTCGCGGGACGCCTCCATGGGCGGACGGGGCGGGATGACCTCGACGGGGCACCGCGCGTGCTGGAGCACGGCGCGCGTCACGCTGCCGAGCGCGGCCGCGATCATGCGCGAGCCGAGGGCACCGTGCCCGTGACGGCCCATGACCATGAGGTCGGCGCCGGCCGAGTGCCGCACCAGGGTGTCGGGGATGTTGGCGTACTCGAGGTGGAGCTCGAACGGCACGTCGGGGTGGTCGTGCGCGGCCGCGTCGACGAGGCCGTCGATGATGCCGTGGGCCTGGATGCCCCACTCCTCCTGGACCGACCACTCGTCGACCAGGTAGCTGTAGAACGGGTCCAGGCGCCAGCAGTGCACGATCTCCAGCCGGGCCTCCCGCTCCTCGGCGACGGCGAACGCGTGCGCGAGCACGTCGGCCGAGCATCGCGAGCCGTCGATGGCGGCGACCACGCGGTGCGCGTCGGCCTCCTGCACCCAGTCGTGGGGCACGCTCACCACGGGGCAGACGGCGCGGGACACGACGCCGAAGGTCGTGCTGCCGGTGAACATCCGCTCCAGCAGCGAGGACGAGCGGTGCCCGAGGACGACGAGGCGGGAGCGCTCCGCGGCGGCGACGAGGAGGTCGACCGCCGGCCCGAGCGCGACCTGGAGGCGGACGGCAACCTTGCCGCTCGAGAGGTCCTCGACGACCTCCCTGGCCTCCGCGAGGAGCTGGTGCCCGACGTCGACCAGAGGCTCGCCGCTGATGAGCGGGAGCATCGGCCCGACCGGGACGATCTCGTGGACGGCGTTGATCAACCAGAGGGGGCACCTCTCGCGCTCCGCCCGTCGGACCGCGTACGCCAGGGCACGCGAGGCCTCCGCCGACCCGTCGATCCCGACGACGATCGGGCGGTCCGGCGCGGGGCCGCCCGACGCGCTGCTCCCCGAGGCGTGGACCTCCGGGGTGGTGCCGGGAGTGGTGCCCGTCGTGGTGCCCATCGTGCGCTCCGTTCCGTGACGTTGGCCGCGGGGTTGCTGCTTCCACGGTTCTCCGTGTCGTGACGGACCGGCAGTGCCATGCGCCACCTGAACTGGGGGCCATTGGGCACCCGTGCCCGGGATCGAGACCGTCGCCCGAGCTCGGGTACCGGGTGACCAAAGACCCCGTCGGCCTGGGTCGAGTGGTCCCGCCGCCGCCAGGGGCGGACGGTCAGGCGTCGGGGGCGACCGAGTCCTCGACGGTGCGGCGCAGGGTGTGGCGTGGCGTGGTCCCGTACCCGAGGCGCATGAGCATCTGCGGCGGGGCGTCGAGCGAGAGCGCCTGGCGCAGGTCGTGCCGGGTGGTCGGGTTCTCCAGGACCGTGGTCGCGAACGACGCA
Organism: Isoptericola sp. NPDC055063; assembly: GCF_053608125.1. Classification (NCBI taxonomy): domain Bacteria; kingdom Bacillati; phylum Actinomycetota; class Actinomycetes; order Micrococcales; family Promicromonosporaceae; genus Isoptericola; species Isoptericola sp. NPDC055063. The sequence continues at coordinate 34,059 of NZ_JBSGUW010000003.1, forward strand.
CGCACGAAGTAGGTGGTGGCCACCAGCAGCAGGCGCTCGAGCGCCTGGCCGGCCGCGATCCAGTCACGGGGCGTGTCCCCGGCGGTCAGGAGGACCGCCATCGTCGACCGCTGCTCGAACTGCGCGTTGCCGGCGCTGGCGAGGAACCGGCGTACGGGGGAGCGGTCGTCGAACGTCCAGGGGCCGAGCATCTCCTGCGGGATGCCGTCGGGGCGGTCGGGCGCGACGGCGGTCCACGCCCTCTCCTCGCCTCGGGCGGCCGGGTCCTCGGCGGCCAGGGCCTCGGCGCGCCGCACCAGCGACATCACCTGGTCGCGCGCCGGCTCCGAGGGCTGGATCAGGCGGAGCACGGCGCCCTCGTCGTGGGCGGCGATCTGGATGGCCTGCAGGACGTCCGCGTCCAGCGGCTGGTCGTCGAAGGGGCTGCGCGTCGTGACGCGGCGGGCGATCGCCACCGCGAGCTCCAGCTCGTCGATGTCGGGACCCGGACCCGGCCGCAGATCGATCTCCGCGACGAGCAGGTGGTCGTCGGGGTCGGGCAGCACCGTGACCACGGGCAGCAGCGACTCCCGTCGGGCGGCCAACCGGGCGTTGAGGACGAACGCCCCGCAGCTGATGAGCATCTCCCGGCCCTGCGGGTCGGAGTGGCGCAGCTGCCGGGACGGGTCGGCGCGCACGACGACGCGGTTGCCGCGCACGCGCACCTGCCATGGCTGCGTGTTGTGCACGCTCGGTGCACGATCGGCCGCCCTGAGGATCCGCTCGATCCGGGCATCCAGGAGCTCCATGAGCTCACCTCCCTGCAGCGGGGCCGACGGGGAGCAGCGGCGCCACGTCCACAGTAGACCGCGAGCAGCACGTGGCCGGGTAGGGCAGGACGTCCTCCCTCACCGGGTCCATCGGTCCTGGACCTTCGCCTCTGGCCAGCCACGCGCACGCCCCCGCACGGTGGGCACGGGGACGTGATCGCACGGTCGACGCGTGCCAGGGACGATTCCGGAGGTGATTCCCCGTGGGGACGACGAACGAGCGCATCGCGCGGATCATCGGCGCGGGCACCCGAGCGCCGAGCGTGCACAACACGCAGCCGTGGTCGGTCCAGGTCGACGACGAGCGGCACCTGACGGTGCGTGCCGACCCGTCGCGGCAGCTGCGCCACGGCGACCCGCAGGGCCGGGAGATGTTCATCAGCTGCGGAGCGTTCCTGATGAACCTTCGGGTGGCTGCGGCGCACGAGGGACTGGACGCCCACGTCCAGCTCGCACCGGACCGGCGCGACCCGTGGCTGGCCGCTCGCGTCATCCTGAATCCGTTGGCCGCGCCGGGCTTCTTCGACGCGAGCCTGTACGCCGCGATCACGGTGCGCCGCACGGCGAGGGGAGCGGCAGCGACGCGGCCCTTGGACCGTGCGGACCTGGAGCTGTTGCGTCGGGCCGTGGACCTCGAGGGCGCCGGCGTCGTCTTCCTCGACCCACGGGTCGTGGCCCGCGGTCATCTCGTGTCCACCATGCGCCGGGCCGAGGCGCTCGCGGTGCGCGACCGTGCGCCGCTGGTCGAGGAGCGGTCGTGGCTCGGGGTGTCGCGCGAGCGCACTGACGGCGTTCCCGTCGCGGCGATGGGCGGATGGTTCGACGAGCCGATCGTCGACGCGCACGCGGTGGTGCGTGACGACGCCGACGGCGCGCGGACCTTCGAGGGCAACGTCACAGCCGCGATCATCACGACGCTCGGCGACGGGCCGTGCCACTGGCTCGTCGCCGGGCAGGCGCTGGAGCGCATGCTCCTCGTCGCCGCGACCCGTGGCGTCCAGGCCTCCTTCGCGACGCGGGTGCTGGAGAACCCCGCGACGCGCTCGGAGCTGGAGGACGCCTTCCATCTGGAGTCCCGCGCGCAGATGCTGCTGCGCTTGCGCTACGGCGCGGGTGCGCCGTCCACACCGCGCCGCGACGTCGACGAGGTGACCGGAATGGCCCCGGTCGGGGACGGGTACGCCGCGACTCCTGCCCGAGGACAGCAGCCGGCCGAAAGGAGCCCGGCATGAACGACAGCACGGTCGACACCACCGGGGGAGGCGACGCCGGAGCCGGCCGCGACACCTGGACGAGGGGCGTGGTCGTCGGCGTCGACGGCTCGGCCGAGGGCTATCGCGCCTTCGACTGGGCCCTGGCCGTCGCGGACCGGCACCACTCCCTGCTCACCGTCTCGCACGCCGAGCCGCTCCCCGTCGGGCCGACCGTGCCGTTGCCGACCTACGACCGCGCGCCCCTGCACGACAGGGGAGACGAGATCCTGCGCACCGCTCTCGCGCGTGCGGGGAACCGGCCACCAGGGGCGAAGGACGTCGAGGTCTCGGTCAGCATCGGTACCCCCGCCGCCGTGCTGACGGCGCTCTCCGAGGACGTCGACCTCGTGGTCGTGGGACGCCGTGGGTCGGGCGGGTCGGCTCATGCGCTGGGATCGGTGTCCGCCGCGACCGCCGCCCGTGCCCGCGGGTCCGTCGCGGTGATCCCCGCCAGCACGGTGGGCACCCGACCGAAGCGTGTCGTCGTCGGGGTGAGCTTCGAGCACGACCTCACCACGGCCCTGACCCTGGCGTTCTCCGAAGCACGGCATTGCGCTGTCCCGGTGAAGCTGGTGCACGCCGTCCAGCCGCTGACGCCGATCGCCTCCCAGAGCGGCTCGGCCGGGACCGAGGAGCTCTACCGAGAGCTCCAGTCGCTCCTGGACCGGTGGACGGCCCGGTACCCGTCGGTCACCGCAACGGTCGAGCTCCGCGGCGGTGAGGCCCCCGAGCTGCTGCTCGCCCAGGTGACCGCCGCCGACATGCTCGTCGTCGGGGGACGCCGCCACTCGCGACTCGTGGGCAGGCTCCTGGGCTCGGTCCCCGACGTCCTGCTCGCCGACGCGACCGGCGCGGTCGTCGTCGCCCATGCGCCCAGGCTGGACCCGGGTCCGCACGAGGAACCGTCGTGAGCACGACAGGGCGCGGACGCCCATGAACGCCTGGACGACCGGCCACGCACCAGGAGAGCTCCTGCGGTGCGACCTCGACAAGCCGTGGCCCGCCCCGGACGAGGTCCTCGTGCGGGTCGAGGCGTGCGGGGTGTGTCGGACCGACCTGCACGTCGTCGACCGCGACCTGCCCGTGCACCGCCGTCGGGTCGTGCCGGGACACCAGGTCGTGGGCACCGTGGAGGTGTCCGGACCCGCGGTACGGACCCTGGCCCCGGGAGACCGCGTCGGCATCGCGTGGCTCCGACGCACCTGCGGGGTGTGCCGATGGTGCCGGGAGGGGCGGGAGAACCTGTGCCCCGACTCCGAGTACACCGGCTGGGACGCCGACGGCGGGTTCGCCGAGTACACCACGGTGCCGGAGGCCTACGCGTACCCCCTGCCGCCGACCGTCGACGCGGTGGCGACCGCCCCGCTCCTGTGCGCGGGCATCATCGGCTACCGTGCGCTCGCCCGCGCGAACCTGCCGCCCGGCGGCCGGCTGGGCGTCTACGGCTTCGGCTCCAGTGGCCACGTCACCGCGCAGATCGCGCTCGCCCAAGGCGCCCGGTTGTCGGTCATGACCCGTGGCGAGGCCAGCCGGGACCTCGCGCGTGACCTGGGCGCGGACTTCGTCGGCGGCGCCACGGACGCACCACCGACGAAGCTCGACGCCGCCATCGTCTTCGCACCCGCAGGGGAGCTGGTACCCCACGCGCTGCAGGCCACCGCGGCCGGGGGAACGGTCGTGCTGGCCGGGATCCACATGAGCGACGTCCCTACGATGGCCTATCAGGAGAACCTCTTCCACGAGCGGGACCTGCGGACCGTCACGGCGAACACCCGTGCCGACGGCGCGGCACTCCTGCGGCTTGCCACCACGCTGGGAATCGCCCCCGTCGTGACGACCTTCCCGTTCTCTCGCGCGGACCAGGCGCTCCGAGCCCTGCGGGCGGGCGCCGCCGCCGGTTCGCTCGTCGTCACGCCAGGTTGATCGGCAGGCTAGGTCCTGCTCCAGGTCTCGGCCGCCGCTCGTCCGAGGGCCTCGCCCCAGACCTTGGCGCGCGTCAGCTCCTCGGGCAGAAGCGGGCCTTCGGTGTCGGCGACGTAGAAGGACTCGGGCTCGGCGATCGTCCTGTGGCCGTGACGGTGCAGGGCTCGGGCGGCCGCATGGGCGGCGGATCCGGGCAGGTGCTGGACCGCCCTGGCCCGGGTGTCGAAGGTCGCGTAGACCCGGTCGGCGTGGTCGGCCGGCAGGAGGGAGATCCACTCGCGGATGCCCACCGACTCGTGCGGGGCGGTACCACCGCGCTCCTGGGCGTCGCGGCGGGTGCGTTCGCGGCTCATGCTGAAGGCGTGGGTAGGCCCGCCGACGACGACCAGGGTCACGTCGTCCGACGCCGCAACCGGCGCGTCCGCGACGGACACGACCCGCACCCTGGTGTGGCGGGCGACGCCGTCGGCGACGGCGCGGGCGACGGCCTCGGTGTTGCCGAAGCTCGTCTCGAACACGATGAGCGCAGACATGGTGATCACGGTCCTCCGATCGGGTGCTTCTTCCGTGCCCAGCAGAACGCTCCGATGCGCATGCCCGGAAGTGGCCGTCGTCCCGAGCGGGCGAGACCAAGGTCCCCACGCCTCCGGGCCGGTGGCCCCTGCCTGCGGCCCGCGGGGCGCGACCATGCTGGCGAGACGGACGGCACCTCGCGACGCCGTCCCCGGACGCCAGGGAGGACCGAGTGCTGGCCGCCGACATCATGACCACTGCCGTAGACACGATTCGTCCGGACGCCCTGGCGGACGATGCCCTGCGCATCCTGGGAACGCACGCGATCACCGCGCTGCCCGTCGTCGACGATCGCGGCCGCCTCGTGGGGATCGTCAGCGAGGGCGACCTGCTGGCCGGAGGCGTCGCCCGTGATCCGCGGTCGACGCTGCGCCGGGACGACGGGGTGGCCGCCGCACTGCCGCTCCCCGTCGTACGGGTCGGCGACCTCATGACCCGACCGGTGGTCACGGCCGTGCCGAACCAGGACGTCGCGAGCCTCGTCGGTGCGATGCTCGCCCGTGGCATCCACTCCGTCCCTGTCGTCCTCGGGGCGCGCGTGGTCGGCATGCTCAGCCGCAGCGACGTCGTGCGGGCGCTGGCGCGCACCGACGCGCAGATCGCCGCCGACGTCACGGCACAGCTTCGGGGCGCGGGCCTCGACGACTGCGAGTGCGTCGTCCGCGAGGGAACGGTGCGGCTCACGGGCGGATCCCTAGCGGACCGGCGGCTGGCGGTGTCGCTCGCCCAGGTGGTTCCGGGGGCGCGGGCGGTGGTGGCGGTCGACCGGACCGCCGGTGGGTAGCGTGCGCGCTCGGCGCGAGCGCGTCGCCGGCGGGCGGGACCTTCGGATCCGTACCGTCGATCGTTCGGCCCTTCCGAGCTGAGGGATCTGGCCACCACGCTGGAAGCGTCCGAGGAGGCGCATGATGCGACGTCCCATCGCGTGGGTTGCCGTGGGCGTCGTGGTCGCCCTGGCGGTCGCGGTCGGCGGTCTGATGACGGGTGCGATCCTTCGTGTGTCCGGCGGAGGCCCAGTGCCCATGATGTCCGGGTGGTCGGACAGCGCACCCGGGTGGGACAGCATGTCGGGGATGAGAGGTGCCGGGGCGCCGGGCGCCGCGATCGGTGACCCGGAGAGCGCGTACCTGGTGGACATGGTCGCCCATCACCAGGAGGCGATCGTCGCGGCCGGGGAGCTCGCTCGGTCCGACCGCCCGGAGATGCGCGCCCTCGGGGCATCGATCGTGGCGACGCAGACGGCGCAGGTCCGCCAGATGCTGGAGTGGCTCCGCGAGTGGTATCCCGACCACGACGCCGCGAGCTACCGGCCGATGATGCGTGACCTGTCGGGGCTGTCCGGGGACGACCTGGATCGCGCGTTCCTCCAGGACATGATCGGCCACCACATGGTCGCCGTGATGATGTCGCAGCACCTGCTGCGGCACGGCGTCGAGCACGCGCAGGTCGCCGTGCTGGCGCGCGACGTGCGGGAGGGGCAGCGTGCCGAGATCCTGCTGATGCGCTCCTGGCTCGCGTCCTGGTTCAGCTCTTGAGCACCTCGCCGAACCGCTCGAGGACGAGCGGTGCGTGCTTCGGGACCCCGGTCAGCGGCACGACCTCGACAGGTGCTCCGGGGTGCCCGAGGATCGCCCGGCTGGTGGGCCCGAGGCGTCCGGGGTGCTCGATGTCGCGTCGCCGCCGGGCCAGGAGGAGCACATCAGCGCGCACCGCGGTGTCCACCAGCTCCTGCGCCGGCCGACCCGGGACCACGGAGATCTCGACCTCGACGTCCGGGAAGCTGGCCTGCCAGTCGGCCACCGTCTGCTCGAGGAGCCTGGTGGCGGCGATCACCCACTCGCCCGTGACGGACCGTTCGTGGTCGAGGGCCGTGTACGGGTCGGGCACCTTCCAGACGTGCATCACCTGCAGCAGCGCGTGCCGGGCGGCAGCGAGCGGGAACGCGTACGCGAGAACTTCGCTCGACCTGGGCTCGACGCCGACGAGGACGCGGCCGTGCTCCGTGGGCTGCCAGTCCCCGTCGATCACCGCGACCGGGACCGAGGCGCGGGCGGCCACACCGGCCGTGGTCGTGCCGACGTACACCCGCTCCAGACCCTGCCGGGTCTCCCGGCCGAGCACGATCAGGCTGCCCGCCGCCGCGGCCACCGTGAGCTCGACGACGCGGCGTCCCTGGCGCAGCACACCGTCGACGGTGAGGTCCGGTGCCAGGGCACGGGTGCGGTCGACCGCCTCGTCGAGAACCTTCCGCGCCACGCCCACGAGCGCGTCGCGGGGGTAGTCCATGTACGGCATGGAGCCGCCGACCGGCAGCGCCGCGGGCGCGACGTGCACGACCGTCAGCCGTGTCCGGCGGCGTCGCGCCTCGTGGATCGCGTACCGGACCGCGCCGTCGCTGCGGTCCGTCCCGTCCACGGCCACGACGACCGGTGCGGGGTGTGCGGTGGTGCTCATGGTCTCGTCCTTCCTGGTGCTACGACGACCGGGCCGCGGCGACGGCGGGGCCGGTGACGGCGACGACGACGCGCGTGCGCCAGGTCGCGGGATCCGGGTCGGACTCCGGCCCGGCCTCGTACAGCTCCCACGACTCGCCGAGGGGGCGCAGGTGGTGCTGCGTGATCCACGAGTCCAGCCGGGCGTACGTCGCAGGGAGGCCGTCGTAGGGGCCGGCATGAACCGTCTCGACTACGCGGGTGGCCGGCAGGGGCTCGGCGACGACGACACCGGCCTCGGGCCCGAGCCCCGGCACGTCCTGGACCTCGGGGAGATCGACGACGTTGTCGACGGGAAACCCGACCTCGACGTCGAGGCCGTCCCCGGTCCGGTCGCGGTAGCGCCCGTAGGGCGGGCCCGCCGGCCGGGCGCCGAGCCGGTCCAGGAGCTCGGCGACGCGGGGGAGAAGGGTGGAGAACACCGCGGAAAGCTCGTCGGGGTGGGCGATCCGCCGCACCCCGACGGCCGCCTGCTCGGGATGGTCGATCAGCCTGATCTCTCGGTCGTCCACCGTCGTCTCCCTTCGCTCACGCGCTGTCGGCCACCTGCCGTGGCCACCGTCGTGCGCGACAGTTCCACGCTCGCCCCGTGCGACGTCGAGCGACAGGGCCGTTGGTCACTACCGGGTGGGCCGCACTCCCTCGTGCGGTCCGGTCGGACGGCACTGTGCCCGGCTACGCCGAGGGCTGGACGATCGGGGCAGGGAGCCGGCGGCAGAGGTTCGTCGGCCGCGCCGCGAAGGAGATCGTGATGACGCACACCTGGAAGGCCGAGATCCAGCTCTTCGACGCCGACGACCCGGGGGCCGACGGTGTCGTCACGGCGGCCCACGCCCTCCTGACGACGTCGGCCGGGACGCAGGTCGAGGGGCGTGGCTACGCACGCCGCAGCCCGCGGGACGTCGGCGTGACGGAGATCGGCGAGGAGCTCGCCGTGAGCCGTGCCCTGCGGGACGTGGCCGACCGCCTCCTCAGCGCCACCGAGGACGACATCGCGGAGATCGAGCACCGCGACGTCCAGCTGCGGCGATAACGCCTCGGAACGGGGTGGAGGTGAGATCGGTCAGGGCGCGGGGCCGTCGACTCAGCAGCCTGCTCGTGGTGGTGGGCGCGGTCGGCCTCGGCATGCGCCTGCTGCACGCCCACCGGCACTGGGGTGCCACGGCCGACGAGATCGTGGGGGACCTGCCCGGTGACGACCTCGTCCCCGAACCGGCCGAGTCCACGACACTCGGGACCACGGTCGCAGCGCCTGCGGCGACGATCTGGTCGTGGCTCGTCCAGATGGGGCAGGACCGCGGGGGGATGTACAGCTACGACTGGGCCGAGAACCTGGTGGGTCTCGACATCCACAGCACGAACGAGGTGCGACCGCAGTGGCAGCACCTGTCGCCGGGGGACCGGGTCGTCGTCGTGCCGGAACGGTACGCAGGAATGCCATCCGGCTACGCGTTCCGCGTCGCGCACGTCGACCCGCCACGGACTCTCGTGCTCCGGCAGAGTCCCCCGGAGCATCCGTGGAACGGTGTCTGGTCCTTCCACATCCTCCCATGCCCCGACGGGACCAGCCGGCTCCTTGCGCGCTCGCGCACCGAGACGCCGGACAGCCGCGCGCTACGCCTTGCCACACGTCTCGGCGAGCCGGTGACCCTGGTGATGACCCGACGCATGCTCCGGGGGATCCGATTGCGCGCCGAGCGGGCGAGCGTGTAGAGCAGCGTCCCGTAGCACCGCCTGGCCTCAGTCCGCCGCCGTAGAGGAGGGCTCTCAAGGTCGCCGCGCCGAGGCGATCGCGGCAGGGGCGTCTCGCGCACGAATGTCGACCCGCAAGATGCAGGTACGTCGTCGCAGCCACGCCTAGCCTGCGCCTCAGACCGACCCCCGTACGCACCGGAACGAGAGGTTCACACCTCTGGCACCTGAGGCGGATTGAGCTCCACACCTGTCAGGTGTGACGGTCTCGCTGCGGGTGGTCTCGGCTGGGCAGGGTAACGCCTACCTGCTGCGGTCGGTCGTGACCGGTGACGGGAGCGCGCCGCAGGCGTCGGCGTTCACGAGGTACTTCACCGAGGCGGGTACACCGCCCGGCGTGTGGATGGGGAGGTTGGTGTTCTGCGTGGCGAGCGTGACCCCGGCGGTGACGAGCCACAGCAGGGTCCCGCCGACCAGGGTCTTCCACCACCAACACCCCTTGGCCCGGACGGGAGCGGCTGCTGGTGCGGTCGTGCGACTGGGTTTCATGGCAGGTCTTCCTCGTTCGGTCGTCGGTCCTCGGGTGGTGGGGGTGCGCTGCGGGTGGTCAGACCTGCGCGCGAGGCACGAGCGGCGGCGCCGGCGGCGGGGCGACGACGGTCCACGCGTCGCCACTGCCCCGCAGTGCCGTACCGAGGGCGTCGACGACGGCGGATGTCACGACGGGGCCGTCGGCCGGCCGGTACCAGAAGCGGACCGCCATGATGGTCCGCGCGTTCTCGACAGACACCGTGAGCGCGACGGGTGACGGATCGGCGAGCATGCCCGTCGTCGCTGCGACGACCGCGGAAAGCTCAGGCGCCGGCCCTGCGGTGCGTACCTCGACCTCGCCGCGACGTGCGCCGTGCACGCTGTGATTGATCAGGGGGTCGCCAGGACGCCGGCGTTCGGCACGTGCACGGTGCGGCCGTCGAAGTCCGCAGCACGACAGATCGGCCGTTCATCTCGGTGACGATGCCGTGCCAGTCCTGCGTCTCGACCTCGTCGCCGAGCCGGATCGGCATGCGGGTCTGCAGCACGACGCTGGCGCCGAAGTTGTCGGCCACGCCCCGCAGCGCGAGCACGCCGACTACCCCGACGATCAGCACGCCGGCCAGCAGCGGCTGGAGGTTCGCCCCGAGGAAGGCCAACGCCACCCCGACGCCGAGGAGGACGAAGAAGTACCGCACGGCACGGGCGGCGATCGGTGGGAGCTCTGGCGCGAGCCCCTGCACCCGGCCCACCAGGGCGAAGACGCCGCGGGCAGAGAAGCGGCCGAGCAGCCAGCCGAGCACCACCGACAGCAGAGCGAGAACCACGTGCCAGCCCGACAGGTCCATCCCGGCGAACAAGTTCTCGAACCACGAGCTCACGACGTCACCCCCTCCCTCCCGTCGTCGCGCCGCGCGTCAGGAGCCGAAGGTCTCGAGCAGCGTGGCGCGTTCCGCGTCCGTGAGGTTGGTCGCGATGAGGGTGGCGCGCAGCTTGTGGAACCGCTCGCCGACGGCGTCGGTGTCGCCGTCCTCGGTGACGGCGAACAGCGCCGACGTGCCGGTAGTGACCTGCTCGCGGATCGTCTCGAGCTGCGTGCGCCCGATGCCGACGGCGGTGGTGCTCTTGGCGACCGCTCCGATCGCCGCCCCGGCCGCCGCGCCCAGGACGGGCATGAAGAACAACGTCCCCAGCAGCAGCCCCCAGAACGCACCCCAGCCGGTGCCACGCTTCTGGTCCTCGTGGCTGTGGTGCGTGGTCGGCGTGGCCTGGCCGACGGGCCACGAGACGACGGCGTGGTCGATCACCGTGATCAAGCCGTCGGACGCCGCACCCTTGAGCACCTCGGCGGCCCGCTCGGCAGCGGCGGGGTCATCGAACTTCCAGACGGTGAACGTGGTCATCGACGGTCCTCTCCGGGCACGGCTGTTCTGCGGCACGGCGGTCGAGCCGATCGTGACACCGGCCCTCCGGTTCCGCGCGCCGAAAGGGCGACGCGCGGCTACGTTCGCCGGTGTGACGACCGACCAGCACGCGGCCGCGGCGCCGATGACGACAACCCGCCTCGCGGCCCTCGCCGTCCCCGCCGCGGTCGTCGGCATCCTGTCCGCGCTCGGCCTGGTGCTGGTGTCGTGGGTCGCGAACCAGCTGCAGGGTTGGCTCTGGGACTCGTTGCCCGCGTCGTTCGGCGCGCGCGCCGACTCCCCCTGGTGGATCGTCGTCGTACTCACCGCGACCGGCCTCGCCGTCGGCGCCATCGTGCGGTGGGTGCCCGGGCACGCCGGCGACGACCCGGCGACCACCGGCCTCGTCGCGGCCCCGCTCCCGATCGGCACCGTGCCCGGCCTCGCCGCCGCGCTGATCCTCGGCCTGGCGGGCGGCGTGAGCCTGGGCCCGGAGAACCCGATCATTGCGGTCAACGTGGCGATCGCCGTCTGGCTGGTGGCCCGGTCACGCGCGGGCGTGCCGGCACCGGCAGTGACGCTGATGGCGTCGGCCGGCACGATCGGCGCGATGTTCGGCACCCCCGTCGGCGCCGCCCTCGTGATGACGGAGGCGCTTGGTGACAAGGGCCGCGGGCCGCTGTTCGACCGCCTCTTCGGCCCCCTGGTCGCCGCAGGCACGGGTTCCCTGACGATGTCACTGATCGGGTCCCCGCAGCTGTCGGTGGACGTGCCCGGCTACAGCGACCCCGCCTGGGGCGACCTGATCGCCGCCCCGATCGTGGCCGCCGCGGCCGCGCTGGTCTGCCTGCTGGGCGTGTGGGCGTTCCCCCACGTGCACGCGGCGTTCCACCGGATCGGCCACCCCGTGCTCATGCTCGGCGCCGGCGGCCTCGTGCTGGGGGTCCTCGGCGCGATCGGCGGCCCGCTCACCCTGTTCAAGGGCCTCGACGAGATGAAGGAGCTCACCGCCGACGCCGCCGACTACGGCACCTGGGCGCTCCTCGGCATCGCCGTCGTCAAGGTGGCGGCCCTCGTCGTCGCCTCCAGCGCTGGCTTCCGCGGTGGCCGCATCTTCCCGGCCGTGTTCGTGGGCGTCGCCGTGGCGCTCTTCCTGCACTCGGCCGTGCCCGGCCTGCACCTCGGCCTCGCCGTCGCCGCCGCCGTGATGGGCGCGACGCTCGTCGTCGCCCGCGACGGCTGGCTCGCCCTCTTCATGGGCGTCGCGATGGTCGCCGACGTCACCGTGCTGCCCGTGCTGTGTCTCGCCGTCCTGCCCCTGTGGCTCCTCGTCCGCAGCCGCCCACCGATGCTCATCGCCGCAAGGGTGTCGGGATGACCGCGCACACCACGCCTCCACGCCGGCCCCGCTGGTTCGGGCGCAGGGCGTCCTCCGCCTGCTGCGCGCCGTCGGGGGTGTCGAACTTCCAGACCATCTCAAGATGGCCACGTTGTGCTCCCGTTGTGCTCCTTCGTTCGATGGACCGGTGGGCGCGCAAGCGCGCCTGGACCGGGCCGACCAGGCGTCGGCCCGGCGATCCGAAAGTAAGTGGGGCGGACGGATTCTGCGCGTCGCGGACGGTCTCGCCCGGCGGAGCGATGTGCCGTCGACGTCAGGCGCGGTCGAGCCAGGTCAGCGCCGCGATGGTCATGGCCTGCACGCCGACGTCGATGGCGCGGTCCATCACCGGCGCGAAGCGCGGCGAGTGGTTCGACGGGATGTCCCGCGCCAAGGTGCCGTTCTTCTCGGCCGTGGCGAAGAAGCCAGGGTCGAACCCGCCGAAGTACCAGTAGCACAGAGGGGCGCCGGATGCGGTAGCGAAGATCCCGCAGTCCTCACTGCCGGTGGCCGGGCCGTGGTCGACGACGGACCCGTCCCCAAAGTGAGCGCGCAGGGCATCAGTCGTGCGCGTCACCGCGTCCTGGTCGTTCACCAGGACCGGGAACGTGTCGATCGGGCTGATCTCCGGCTCGCGCTCTGCGCCAGCGGCCGCCGCCTCGGCACGGATGATCCGCTTCACGGCGCCGAGCACGGTGGCCCGGACCTCGGGCGTGAAGGTACGGATGTTGATCTTGAGCTCGGCTTCGTCCGGGATGACATTGTCCTTGGTCCCCGCGTTGCTCGCCCCGACGGTAACCACCGCCGTGTCACCGCCGGAGACCTCGCGCGAGACCACGGTCTGCAGCCGCATCACTGTGGAGGCGGCCATGACCACCGGGTCGATCGCCGTCTCCGGCCGCGACGCGTGCGCGCCGCGGCCGAAGAGGCGCACCCGCAGCGCGTCGGTGGCCGCCAGCGCCGGCCCGGGGTGGCAACCGATCAGCCCGACCGGGAGGGGCGCGACGTGCTGCCCGAGCACCACGTCCGGCGTCCCCGCCTTCTCGAACAAGCCGTCGTCGACCATCGCCTGCGCGCCCTGGCCAATCTCCTCCGCGGGCTGGAACACCGCCACGACCGTGCCCGACCAGGTCTCCCGGGCCCCGACGAGGAGCTCGAGGGCGCCGAGCAAGCAGGTGACGTGCATGTCGTGCCCGCAGGCGTGCATCACGGGCACCCGCGCGCCGTCCGGGTCGACGCCCTCCGCCGTGCTGGCGTAGTCCAGCCCGGTCTCCTCCCGCACCGGTAGGGCGTCGAAGTCCGAGCGGAGGTACACCCGCGGGCCCGGGCCGTTCTCGAGCACGCCGACAACGCCCGTCCGGCCCAGGCCCGTCGTCACGGCGAGCCCGAGCCGCTCCAGCTCGCCCGCCACGACGCCCGCCGTCCGCGTCTCCGCGAACGAGAGCTCCGGATGGGCGTGCAGGTCCTTGTACAACGCCTCGAGGCGGGAGCGGATGTCGGCTAGCCCGGCCAGTGCGTGGGTCGCGGCATCCCGCCGCTCGTCGTCGGTCATGCGCTCACTATCGGCGGCGGATCCCTGCATTGCCACCGGTGGTGGCACGCCAGCGAGCCGACGCGCCTCGGCTCCAGCGCGCCCTAACGCAGCGCGATGCGCACCGGCTCGGTCGGGTGCGGGTCGAGGTACCCGAGGAAGGCGTGGAGCGCCTCGGCGGAGCCCTCAACGGTGATCGAGCCGTCCTCGAGGGCTTGCGCGAGCGTGGCCGAGCCGCCGATCACGCGGTGGAGCTCGGCGGCCGTGGTGACGACGGTCGCCTGGGCGTCCTCGGAGATCTCCTCCTCGACGACCATGACACCGCGGCGGATCCTCATCCCACGCTGATCGGACGTGTCGGTGAACCGGAACCCGATCGGGAGCTCGACGTCGGCCGCCTTCTCGGCGTCGAGGCGCACTCTGAGACCCTCGACGACCTTCGTCACTGGGAGTGCGTTCACCACGGCCGGCGGGGCGAACACCATCTGGTGCGAGGAGGTGATCCGGTCCTCGAGCTCCATGGCGGCGCTGAGTGCGAACGTGCGCCAGTAGATGTTCTTCTGGTCGTAGCCCCATCGGCGCAGCGCCTCGGCTTTGACGGACCGGGCCTCGGTGTCGTCGAGATTCGTGCGCACGAGGTGGGTCGTGAGCTCTGCCGCCCAGCCATACTTCCCGGCCTCGACTGCGGCGCGCGCCTGGTCGAGCACGGACTGGCGCCCCCCCATGGCCTCGGTGTACAGCTGCGCGCGCTCGACGTGCAGCGGGGCGGCGAGCTCCGTGGCGTCGCCAGGGAACCAGCCGAGCATGCCGTTGTAGATGTTGCGCACGGAGTGCTCCGGTGTGCCGTAGTACGGCTGGAGCCAGGGGTCGTCGCGGAGGTGGTCGGGCAGCCGTTTGGCCACCAGCTCGACCAGCTCCGGACCGGTGGCCCCCTTGTTCATCTGCCGGATCGACTGGTCGTAGACGAACTGGATCGCGTCCCGGTAGTTGGTGATGCGCTCGACGATGAAGGCGTTGCCAACCCAGGGGCGCATGTGCGACCCGGAGTAGGAGTCCGCCTGCAGGGCGTGGCGCCGTAGGTGGTCCACGCCCTGGTACCACTGCTCGGGGTCGCGGTAGGAGGTGCCGCGCAGCGTGTACAGGTTGGGGAAGGTCTCGCCCTGGATGGTCTCCGAGCCGTGCACGTGCTTGAGGTCGGGGAACCAGACGTCGATCTCGTCCTGCGCGTCCCCGTAGGCGTGGAACACCGTCATCCGCACGCCCGCGATCGTGAGGTCTGTCGAATCGCCCGTCGTGATCGTCGGCAGGTAGGTCGACATCGGGCCGAAGGCCATGGAGGGCCCGAGCGCCCCGGTGATCGGCCCCTTGCCGGGCGGCTCTGACTCCGAGTGCATCGCCTGCGAGCTGCGGGCGGTGAGGATCGGGCCGACGACTGACGAGTCGTTGACCAGCCAGTGCTCGAACGACTCGTGGGCGATGATGTCGACCCGGCCATCGCGCACGTCGTCGGCCGTCACGCCCAGGCCGTCGGTGGCGAAGGCGTGGTCGGGGTGCCGGTGGGTGTAGATCACCGCCCGGACGGGCAGGTCGGAGAACCGGCGCAGGTCCGCCATCGCCGCGGCGGCGGCGTCGTCGTTCTCGCCCGGGTCGATGACGATGACGCCGTCATCGCCGACGATCATCGTGGGCGAGCACAGCTCGTAGCCGACGGCGACGTACACCTTGCCGTCGACGGGCATGTAGATGCCCTTGCGCATCTGCCGCGCCCAGGCAGTCTGCTCCGGGTGGACCGTGGGAAACTCGCCCGTCACCGCCAGGTTTTCGCCGGTGTCGTGCACGAGTGGCGCGAGGTGGTCCTTGAACGAGTCGAAGTAGGACTCCCAGTCGGCGACGGAGCTCAGGTTGTCGATCGTGCTCATCGGTGGTCCTCTCAGCGGTCCGTCAGGGTGATGTGGCTGGTGAACATTGGGTCGAACGAGTCGAAGAATGTCTTGGCATCGTCGAGGGCGCCGGTCGTCAGGATCGGCCCGTCGCCGGCGATGGAGCCCGCGAGGACGTTGGACACGAAGTCGCGGTGCGCGATGACCTTGACCTCGCCCGAGTCCGCCTGCTCCGGGGTGATGAATGCCTTGACGCCGGCGTAGTGGTCGGGGTGCCAGTGGGAGTAGATCGCCGCCTTGATCGGCTTGTCGGTGATCCGGCGCAGCGCCTCGCGCTGCTTCTCACCCTTCTCGACCGACTCCGGAGGGTCGATGTTGATCACCCCGTCGTCGCCCTCGACGACGGTCAGCGCGCCGAGCACGTACACGAAGACCTGGTAGACGCCCTTGCCGACGACCTCGAACCCGCCTTGGTCCATCATGCGCGAATGCGCCGTCAACGCAGCGGGCACCGTGCCGGCGTCCTCCGTGCAGGCGAGGTTCACGCCAGTCGGGGTGAAGGTGATGCCCTCATCCGCACCCAGCCAGTACTTGTCGACCATGGGGAACGCTCCGTCCGCTCTTGGGAGGCATCTCGAGAGGCCCGCCCTCATCGTCACCGCTGCCGCGCGAACCGCAAGCGGAAGGGTCGGAGGCGCAGACTCGCACTCAGGGACAAGCCCTCGGGACCAATCGATGCGTCACAACCGACCGATTCTGAGGCGCGCCAGAATCGGGTTCTGGAAGTTTCGGAACCCTCCGCTCCCTCGCCGCACGAATCACGGAGTCCCCGCACGAGGATCGTGCGGGGACTCCGTGTCGTTCGCCGGTTCGGCTGTCGGCTCAGGGCGTAACGATGGCGAAGGCTGGGTCGGGTGCGGTCAGCACGCCGAGGAGGCGGCTGAGAATGTCGGGGTCGCCGTCCTGGTCGATTCCGTCGAGTCCGTGTCCGGCGATGATGCCGAGCAGCTGCTGCTTGGTGAGTCGCAGGGTGAGGTCGACATCGGCTGCGCGGGTGGGGTTGGTCGTCTGGATCAGGACGCCGTTCGACAGGGCGGTGCGGACGGTGTCGCCCGAGTCGGTGAACACCCAGTCGATGACCAGCGGTTGCTGCGCGGCCTTGAGCCCGTCCACGCGGATGGCGAGAGTGTCGAAGAGTTGGTCGACGGACAGCCCCGCAGCCATGCCGCCCGTGATGTCGCCCATGGCGGGCCCGATAATGCCGTGGCGCAGCTCCTCGGCCCCTGCCAGGTAGAAGCCGCGCCAGGTCGCGTTCTCAGACCCATAGCCGAGCTTCTCGTAGACCGCGGCGAGGGCCTCGGTCGCCTCGGTGTCGTCGGGGTCGGCGAAGACGGCGTGCTTGAGCAGCTCGGCGGCGAACCGCAGGTCGCCGCGGTCGGCGAAGTCGGCGGCCTTGGCCTTGACGGCGTCCGGGCCGCCGATGACCTCGACGTAGCGGGTCGCGGCCTCCACCGGAGGGTGCGCCCACAGCGAGGAAGGGTTGCCGTCGAACCAGCCCATGTAGCGCTGGTAGATCGCCTTGACGTTGTGACTGACCGAGCCGTAGTAGCCGCGAGCGTGCCAGGCGTCGTCGAGCGCGGGCGGGAGCTGGATTTCCTCGGCGATCTCGGCGCCGGTGTGCCCGGAGTTGAGCAGGCGCAGCGTCTGGTCGTGCAGGTAGGCGTACAGGTCGCGCTGCTCGGACAGGAAGGTGACGATCTCGTCCTGCCCCCAGGTGGGCCAGTGGTGGGACGCGAACAGGACGTCGGTCTGGTCGGCATAGAGCTCGATCGACTCGTTCAGGTAGCGGGCCCAGATGCGCGGGTCGCGCACGAGCGCGCCGCGCAGCGTCAGCAGGTTGTGCAGGTTGTGGGTCGCGTTCTCGGCCATGCACAGCGCCCGCAGGTCGGGGAAGTGGAAGTTCATCTCCGACGGGGCCTCGGTTCCGGGCGTCATCTGGAAGACGATGCGGACCCCGTCGAGGACCTCCTCCTGACCGGTGTGCGTGATGTCCACGGTGGGCGGGATCAGGGAGATCGTGCCGGTCGACGTTCCGATGCCGAGCCCGGTGCTCATCTGCCCCTTCGGCCCGGGGCCGAGGATAGGGGCGTACATGTACGACGCACGACGGTTCATCGCGGTGCCGGCGTAGACGTTCTCCGACACCGCGTGCTCGAGGAACCCTGCCGGCGCGAGGATCGGCACGTCGCCCGGGCCGTCGGGCAGGACGCCGCCCGCGCCGCCGAAGTGATCGCCGTGGGAATGGGTGTAGATCAGCCCGGTCACGGGACGCTCGCCCCGGTTACGGCGATACAGGGCGAGAGCCGCCGCCGCGGTCTCCACACTCAGAAGCGGGTCGATGACGATGATGCCGGTGTCGCCCTCGACGATCGTCATGTTGGAGATGTCTAGGCCGCGCACTTGGTAGATCCCCTCGGTCAACTCGAACAGGCCGTGGATCGCGACCAGCTGCGCCTGGCGCCACAGGCTGGGGTGCACCGTCTCGGGCGCGTCGCCCTTCAGGAACGCGTACTGCTCCATGTCGAGCACGACATGACCCTTCGCGTCCGTGATCGTGCACGGGTCGAGGCGGTCGACCAGCCCGCGCTCGGCGTTGTCGAAGTCGGTGCGGTCGGTGTAGTCCAGTGCCACAGCGGTGCCTCTCTGCCGTCTGTGCCCGGGGGCGTCCCGGGGCTCGGGCTCACTGTCGCAAGCGATCCACGATCGCGCTCGACGAGCACCTCCAGAACCGACCGTTTCTGACACGGCCGGACCGCGCGCTCGACACGCCGTCGACACGCCGCTCAGAAACCTGGTTCAAACCCCTGCTGGTTCAGAACCCTGGAACAGCGTTTTCGCTTCGGGCCCGGATGCGGACTGCCCACGTGCCCAGAGCCTGCCTTGACAGCCAGGTGTGCGGTCGGCGCCGGCCAGTCCACCGACCGTGCGGACTCCTCCCGTACGGCGTGGGCGGCGGGCAGGTGCTCGCAGCTTGTCGGCCCGCGAGTTGGGGCTAAGGCGTTCACACCTGTTCACACCTCTCGCGCTCGAGGTCGGCCGAGTGTCGTAGCGGAATCACTGAGCGGCCCGCTAGATGGCATCATCGCCGTCATAAGTCCGGTCGCCGATCTCGCGGTACGAGCATTGCGCCGTTCAAGCCTCGAGCTGGGACTTGGCTACACAGAGCGCGAGCTCGACGACATCCAGGGAGAGTACGGGTTCACCTTCCATCGCGACCACGCTGACGTCCTGCGCGAGGTGACGCCCGAGGGCTGGATCGACTGGCGGGGAGACTCCACGCGCGTTCGCCGCGCGCTTGAGTGGCCGACCGAGGGTGTCCTCTTCGACGTGGAGAACGGCTTCTGGTTCTCGGCGTGGGGCGAGCGGCCAGCATCGACGGAGATTGCCCTAGATCTCGGGCGCCAGCATCTCGCGCGGGCTCCGAGGCTGGTGCCCATCTACGGACACCGCTACATACCCGCAGCTCCAGAGGGTTCCGGTGCGCCGGTGTTCTCTGCCTACCAGACCGACGTCATCTACTACGGCACAGATCTGGCCGACTACTGCGCACACGAGTTCCTCGGCGAGGCCTCTGTTCCGGCGAACCATCGCCGCATCCCGTTCTGGAGTGATCTGGTCGACGGCGACCACGACATTTGGTCGTGAGGACTCTCCAGCGGGTCGGTCCGGCGCTCGACGCAATCTCGACCTGACGGCGGAGCGGGGGTAGGGCGCACACCTGTCAGGTGTGACCGTCTCGCTGCGAGTGATCTCGGCTGGGCAGGGCTACGCGTACCTGCTGCGGTCGGTCGTGACCGGTGACGGGCACGAGCCGCGATCATCCGCGTTCACGAGGTACTTCACCGAGGCAGGTACGCCGCCGGGTGTGTGGATGGGCCGCGGGGTCGAGCACCTCGGTGACGGCGTACTGCGATCTGGGATGGCGGTGACGCCGGCGCAGCTGCAGGCGCTGCTGGGGCATGGCGAGGATCCGGTAACAGGTGAGCCGCTGGGGCGCACGTTTCGGGAGTATCCGACGGCGCATGAGCGTGCGTCGCGACGGGTCCGTGGCATCGATCGGACGTTGCCCGCGGCGGAGTTCGATACCCAGGTGGCGCGGGTCCGGACGCAGGAGGCCGCTCGCGGCAGCCAAACGGCGACGGCGGGGTTCGATCTGACGTTCTCGGTGCCGAAGTCGGTGTCGGTGCTGTGGGGGTTGGCGGACGCGACGACGCAGGAGCTGATCGTCGCGGCGCACCATGACGCCGTCGCGCAGGTGCTGGACTTCCTGGAGCGGGAGGTTGCCGCCACCCGGACGGGGCATGGGGGAGTGGCACAGGTCCCGGTGGTCGGGGTGGCGGCGACGGCGTACGACCACTGGGACTCGCGGGCGAACGACCCGCAGCTGCACACGCATCTCGTGATCTCGAACAAGGTCAAGGCCGCCCACGACGGCAAGTGGCGCACCCTGGACTCGCGCGCCCTGCACCATGCCGTGGTCGCACTGTCCGAGCACTACAACGCCGTCCTGGCCGACCGGCTCACCAACACGTTCGGCATCGGATGGGAGCGGCGCGACCGCGGGCCCGACAGGTCGACGCAGTGGGAGATCGCCGGCGTCCCGGACGAGCTGTTGGCGGAGTTCTCCTCCCGGTCTCGGCACATCGACGTCGCCACCGATCGCCTGATCGCCGACTACGAGGCAGCGCATGGCCGCCGACCCTCGCCGCGGGCGATCGTGAGGCTGCGCGCCCAGGCGACCCTCGCCACGCGGCCGGAGAAGTCGATCCACTCCCTGGCGGACCTCACCGCCGGCTGGCGACGTCGGGCAGCACGCCTGATGCGGTGTGATCCGACCGAGTGGGCGCGCGACCGGACCGTCGGAGGAACCGTCCGGTCCCTCACCGCTGACGCCGTGCCTCTCGGCGTCGTCGAGCAGGTCGCGGCCGAGGTGGTGGCGAACGTCTCGCAGAAGCGGTCGACCTGGCAGCACTGGAACCTGTGGGCCGAGGCGTCGCGCCGCACGATGCATCTGCGATTCGTGACGGCAGAGGATCGCGAGCGGGTCGTCGCCATGATCACCGACGCCGCCACTCGCCAATCCGTCCAGCTCACGCCCGGCGAACTGGCCAGCACTCCGGCGGCGATGCGCCGGCCCGACGGGACGAGCACGCTGCGTCCGCTGCACAGCGAGAAGTTCACCAGCGATGAACTGCTCGCGATGGAGGACCGGCTCCTGTACCTCGCCGACGACGCTGGTGGGCCGCTTGTCGACCAGGCAACGGCGTCGCGCGTCGTCGCTGGCTGCACGCCCGACGGCGTCCGGCTCGACGCCGAGCAGGCCCGCGCCGTCGCGCAGCTGCTCATCTCCGGAAGGCGGCTGGACCTGCTCGTCGGCCCGGCTGGCACGGGCAAGACGACGGCGATGCGCGCGCTGGCCGCCGGCTGGATCGCGACGCACGGTCAGGGGAGCGTGGTGGGGATGGCGCCATCGGCCGCAGCCGCTCAGGTGCTCGCCCACGACCTCCAGATCCCCTGCGACAACACCGCGAAATGGATCTACGACCACCGCCGCGGCCGCACAGACCTTGCACCGGGCCGGCTGGTGATCCTCGACGAAGCGACACTCGCATCCACCCGCGCCCTGGACACGATCACAGCCCGCGCCGCTCAGGTCGGAGCCAAGGTCGTCCTCGTCGGCGACCCCGCTCAGCTGCAGTCCGTCGATGCCGGCGGCGCCTTCGCCATGCTGGTCGCGGCACGAGGCGAGGACGCGCCGCGGCTGACCGAGGTGCACCGGTTCATCCATGACTGGGAGAAGACCGCCTCGCTGGGGTTGCGCGACGGCGACCCCACCGTCATCGACGAGTACGAGGCGCACGGCCGACTCCGCGAAGGCAGCACCGACGAGATGGTCGACGCCGCCTACACCGCCTGGCGACACGACGTCGATGCCGGACGGGCGAGCATCCTGGTCACGGAGGCCGCCGCAACCGTCCGGCAGCTCAACGACCGCGCCCGCGCCGAACGCATCGGCCTCGGGCTGACCTCCACCGGACGCGACGTCGCGCTAAAGGACGACACCCGCGTGTCAGCAGGCGACGTGATCATCACGCGCCGCAACGACCGCCGCCTACGCACCGGCGCAACGGGCTGGGTCCGCAACGGCGACCGCTGGACGGTGACCCACGTGCGCCTGGACGGCGGCCTCGAAGTCCGCCCCGAGGGCCGACGCCGAGGGAGCGTGATCCTGCCCGCGGGTTACGTAGCAGTGCACGTCGACCTCGGCTACGCGGTCACGGCCCACCGTGCGCAGGGCCTGACGGTGGACACGGCGCATGTGGTCGTCGCGCCGTCGAGCACGCGAGAGAACCTCTACGTGTCCATGACCCGCGGCCGAGATGCCAACACCGCCTACGTCGCCTTGGACAAGCCCGACCCGCTCCACGCCACGCCGGCCGACCCGGACGTGACCGCGCGCAGCGTGCTGTTGGGCGTGCTGAACCACTCCGGCGTCGAGAACTCGGCACATCAGGAGGTCGAGTCCGAGCAGACCCGGTGGGCCGGCATCCGCGAGCTCGTCGCCGAGTACGAGGCCATCGCCACCAACGCACAGCGAGGGCGCCGGACCCGCCTTCTGGGGGACGCGCTGCGGCAAGCCGGCGGACTCACTCGGGAAGAGGCCGACCAGGCGATCCGCTCTGAAGCGTTCGACGTCCTGACCGCAGGGCTGCGCCGAGCCGAGGCGTTCGGCCAAGACGTCGACACATTGCTCCCCCGCCTCGTCTCTCAGCGTGGCCTGCACGACGCCGAAGACGTCGCGGCCGTGTTGTGCGCCCGCCTGGCGCGAAGCTCGGGCCGTCCCGTTCGTGGCACCACACCAGATCTCATCGCGGGCCTCCTCCCGGCGGCCCGAGGACCGCTGTCGGCCGAGGTCGCCCGCGCGCTCGAGGAGAGGCGTCACCTCATCGAGCAACGCGCTCGCGCTCTCGCCGAGGTCGCAGTAGACCAGGGAGCGAGATGGGTGAGGGGGATAGGTGAATGTCCCACCGATGCGCGCGATCGAGAACGATGGCTGGGGGACCTGACGGTGGTCACCGCATACCGAGAGGTCTACGGCGTCCGTGGGCCGTGGCCGATAGTGCACCGGAGCGACACGACCGCGGCGCCGGCCGGCCTGCGTATGGCTCGTGACGCCTGGCGTCGCGCCGCGTCGCTTGCGCGTCAGCCAGGCCTGGCCGCGGCACAGTCGAGACGTACCCGGGGCGTCCGAGGCGACGGTGCCCCGGTAGAGCGTGCCGGATCGTAGGCGTGACCGTCGACGCGGTGGCGCCTGGCGGCGGAACGGCACGTCATCGTTGCTGACCTGCGCGATGGCTTCTGAGTTCACCCAGACCACCCGTTGCGGCACTCTCCGGCGCCGATAGCCTCGGTCGACATGGAGATCGTTGTCGGACTGATCATCGTCGCGATCGTTCTGTTCTGGCTTGCCAACCGGTCGTCACGGCGCCGCAAGCAGGAGCAGAACAAGTCGTCGGGACCTGCGCCCGGACCGGCACCTGCGCCTGCGGCCCCCGACGCCCCGCAGTCGGCGCCGACGCCTGTCGCCGCACAGGGGACCGTCACGCTCCGGACGTTCGAGCTGTGGGGTTCTCGCCGTCCCGACTTCGAGGTTGTCGGAGAGGCCTACCGCCGCGACGCGTTCCGGAAGATCTACAAGAAGCGGTCACTCGCACCAGGCCAGGAGTTCTACGGTGAGGCGGTGTTGATCCCGGAGCGGGGCAACGTGCATGACGCCAACGCAGTGCGTGTCGACGTCGACGACGTGGCGGTTGGCTACCTGCCTCGGGAGGACGCCGCGCGATATCGCCCGATCCTCGACGACCTGTTTGAGCGAGGCCGTGTCGCGGTGACCCCCGTCCGGGTCTGGGCGACCAACGCTGACGGGACGTGGCGCGCACGGGTGACGATCGCCCTGGGTGATCCGGGTGAGATCGTCCCGGTGAACGAGCCGCCCGGCGGAGATGTCGTCGAGATCCCGCCCAACTCCCGCACCGTGCAGGTGACTGGGGAGGAGCAGCATGCGGACGTGCTCGCCCCCTACGCGCGGGGTGAACGCACGAGCGTGTGGGTGTCACTGCACGGCATCGACAAGCCGGGATCGAGGAGTGGCCAGCGCGTCGTCGAGGTCCGCATCGACGGCCAACGCTGCGGAGCCCTGTCACCTGTCACGTCGAGCGACCTCCTGCCGGTGATCGACCGACTCGAGGCATCGGGGAAGCTCGCGGTCGCGCATGCCTCGGTGAGGGGTAACTCCCTGAAGGCCGACGTCTGCTTCGACGTGATGAAGGCCGGAGATCTCACCGAGGACTGGATCGCGGACAACCTGAACTGACGCGCCGTTCTCCCGAGTCCGGCAGTCCGTCGCTTTCGCTGCACACTGCGTTTCCCACTCCATGGCGTGGCACGGTAGAGGGATGCAGCATTGCGCACCGTCGTACCCCCGCTGGACCCCCGCGGACACCTCTTGGGGAGCAAAGTTGCAGGTCAGCGTGGATTCCGAGCCTTACACCGTGGATGTCGGGGGTTCGAGTCCCTCCGGGCCCACCATGCTTCTGCTGCGTCGACCGCACGACGTCGGCTCGTCCGACTTTCCTATGCTGGCGGCGTGGATCTCACCGAGCTCGTCGCCGTGCCCGCCGCCACGTTCCTGATGGGATCGGACCGGCACTACGCGGAGGAGGGTCCGGCCCACGTGCGGACCGTCGAGGGGTTCGCCGTCGAGCGGCACCCGGTGACGGCGGCGCAGTTCGCGGCCTTCGTCGCCGCCACCGGTCATGTCACGGTGGCCGAGCGGGAGATCGACCCGGCGGACTTCCCCGGCGCGGACCCGGCGGAGCTCGTCCCGGGCTCGCTCGTCTTCACGCCCACGACGGGCCCCGTCGACCTGCGCGACTGGCGGCACTGGTGGCGGTGGCGGCCGGGCGCCTCGTGGCGGCACCCCGCGGGGCGGGGGTCGGACGCGCTCGACCGGCCGGACCACCCCGTCGTCCACGTCGCCTACGCCGACGCCGCGGCCTACGCCGCGTGGGCGGGGCGCCGCCTGCCCACCGAGGCCGAGTGGGAGCTCGCCGCCCGGGGCGGCCTCGACGGCGCGGAGTACGCCTGGGGCGACGAGCGCACGCCCGACGGCCGCGTGATGGCCAACACCTGGCAGGGCGCCTTCCCGCACCGCAACGACGGCTGGGGCGGCACGTCACCCGTGGGCAGCTTCCCGCCCAACGGCTACGGGCTGGTGGACATGATCGGCAACGTCTGGGAGTGGACCAGCGACGCCTACGCGCCGCGGCACGCCGTCCCGGGGAGCGCCGCGCCGAGCCGCGGGGCGCGGACCGACCTCCTCGCGTCGTCGCCGGAACCCACGACGTCGCCGCGCGTCAGCCGGGTCACCAAGGGCGGCTCGCACCTGTGCGCGCCCGAGTACTGCCGCCGGTACCGGCCGGCGGCGCGGTCGTCGCAGACCGACGACTCCGCCACCTCGCACCTCGGGTTCCGTTGCGTGGTGGGCGTGGCGCGGTAGGTCCGCGCGACGCCCGTCCTCAGGACGTGGTGCCGGGGTCGCCGCCCGTGCCGTCGGTGCCCCCCGTGCCGCCGGCGTCGCCGGTCGGCGTGGGGTCGGGCTCCGCGGGGGCGGTGGTGGTCGGGTCCGGGGTGGGCTCGACGTCGGTGGGCGTGGGGTCCGGCTCGGTCGGCTCGTCCGTGGGCGTCGGCGT
The DNA here is from genome assembly GCF_053608125.1 of Isoptericola sp. NPDC055063. Taxonomy (NCBI): domain Bacteria; kingdom Bacillati; phylum Actinomycetota; class Actinomycetes; order Micrococcales; family Promicromonosporaceae; genus Isoptericola; species Isoptericola sp. NPDC055063. The sequence goes on from NZ_JBSGUW010000003.1 coordinate 59,336, forward strand.
CGACGTGGGCGTCGGGGTGCTCGTCGGCGTGGGCTTCGAGGTGGGCGTCGGCGTCGAGGTGGGCGTCGGCGTCTCGGTCGGCGTGGGGGTGGGGGACGGTGTGCTGGTCGAGGTCGGGCGCGGCCGCGACGTCTGCCCCGTGCCCGGCTGCGTGGTCGTGGTGGTGGGCTCGTCCGTGGGCGTCGTGGTGGGCGACGGCGACGGGCTGTGGGTCGCGGGGACGACGGGGCGCCCGTCGTCCGGGTCGCGTAGCGACCAGAACGCGAACGCTCCCGCGGACGCCAGGAGGAGCGCGAGCACGACGATGATCGCGATGCGGCGGCCCCGTCGCCGGGGCTCTTCGGCAGCCTCGTCGGCGGCCGCCCCGCCGGCGCCCGGCGCGGGAGGGACGGCGGCCGGGGTGCCCCCGTCGGAGGTCTCGTCGGCGGGTGTCTCGGGCGGCAGCTCGGACGGCGGCACCGCGCCGAACTGCCGCGTGCGCTGGACCTCGGCGTCCGCGGCCGCGGCGGCGCCCGCGGCGGCGGCCATCCCGATCACCGCGGTGCGGTGCGGGTCGTCCTCGACGATCTGGCCGAGCGTCTGGGTCTGGTCGCCGTCGGGCGCGGCGGGTGCGCTGGGGGCGGTGGGCGCTGCCCCGGCCCCCAGGACGGCGGTGCCGCCCGTGCCAAGGAGCGTCACGACGGCGCCCTCCATCGCGACGGTCGTCGCGTAGCGGCGCGCCGGGTTCTTCGCCATCGCCCGGGCCACGAACCGGTCCACCGCCGCGGGGACCGCGGGGCGGCGGGCCGACGGCGCCGGCACCGGCGCCTCGACGTGGGCGCGCAGGACGTCGGCGGGCCGCGCCCGCTCGTACGGCGGGTGCCCCGTGAGGGCGAAGTACGCCAGCGCGCCCGCGGAGTACAGGTCGCTGCGGGCGTCGAGCGGCTTGCCCTGCGCCTGCTCGGGCGACATGTACGCCGCCGAGCCGGTGACGAGGTCGCCGTCGCCGTCGCCGCCGCCAGGACCGGCGAGGCCGAGGTCGAGCAGCCCGACGGCCATCGTGCCGTCCTCGTGCCGGTCGACGACGACGTTGCGCGGCCCGACGTCGCGGTGCACCAGCCCGGCGGCGTGCACCGCCGCGAGCGCGTCGAGCAGCCCGGCCTCCACGGCGAGCGCGTCCTTCCAGGGCAGTCCGGTGCCGGCCGCGAGCTCCGAGAGGGGGACGCCCGGCAGGTGGCGCATCAGGAGCCAGGGCACGTTCGCGCCCGCGACCTCGTCCTCGCCGGTGTCGAGGACCTTCGCGACGCCCGGATGGTCCACCTCGGCGGACGCCGCGATCTCGCTGGCGAGCGCCGTGCGTGCCACCTCGTCGTCGACCAGGTGCGGATGGAGGACCTTGACGAGCAGCTCGGGCTCGGTGCCCTCGGCCGGCTCGTCCCCTTCTGCCGGCTCGGTGCCCTCGGGCTGCTCCTCGGCCTGCTCCTCGCGCGGGAGCCGCGAGGCCTCGTAGACGGTGTAGGTGCCGCCCGTGCCGAGGATGTCGCCGAGCACGTACTTCCCGCCGAGCACCACGTGCCCGCCGGCCGACTCCTCGGTCGGTTCCTCAGGAGTCATCCGGTCACCGCTGCCAGGGCTGCATGCCGCGGCGGACGGCCGCGCCCAGCGGTGTCGTCGGCGCGGCGAACTCGGTCATTTCAGTCATGGGCACTCACAGGATAGGTGGTGAGTGCACACGACGCACGGCACCTCGCGGTGACCCGCGGCACTCCGCGCTCGCGCCGCGCCGCGCGTCAGGTCGTGCGTCAGAGGGCCCGGCGGCCCCACACGCAGACGAACTGGTAGAACCACGAGCGGAACGCCGGGTCACGGGTCAGCTCCTGGTAGCGCTCGAGCTCCCAGGGGGCGGCGCCGGCGGCGAGGATGTGCTCGTACGCCTGCGCGTTGAGGACGGCGTGGAGCAGCGCCCCGGGGGACCCTCCGGCGACGGTCTGCGACACCTCGATGCCCTGCACGTCGACGAGGCCGTGGTCCGTCATCGCGGCGTCGATGCGCGACGCCCAGCCGAAGTCGATGCCCGCCGCGGGGCTCACCACGTCGTGCGAGAGGTGCTGGACCTGGTCCCACACGACGACGTCACGGGCCTCGGGGGCGCTGATCACGGACAGCGGCCGACCGGTGAGATCTCCCACGACGATCCGCCCGCCCGGGGCGAGAGCGGCCGCGAGCTCCGCGAAGACCTCGTCCTTGCGTGGCAGGTGCATGAGGGTGAGGCGGGCGTGGATCAGGTCGTACGGGCCGGCGAGCCCGCCCGGGAGGCCGTCGCCGATGTCGTGGCGGTGCACGACGATGCCGTCGTGCCCGGTGAGGTGGGTGGTGTCGAGGTCGACGGCGACGACCTCACCGGTCGGGCCGACGCGGTCGGCCAGCCAGCGCGCCACGGAGCCGCCCCCGGCTCCGACGTCGAGGCAGCGCATCCCGGGGGAGACCCCGGCGGCGTCGAGGGCGCCGAACGTCCAGCGGTCGAAGATCTGGGCCAGGAGGTCCATGTGGCGGCGGCCGAGGGCCGACCCGGTGTCGAAGAGGTAGTCGGCGGCGTCGAGGTTCGTCTGTGCGTCGAGGTTCGTCTGCGTGGTGGTCATGCCGCGAGCGTGCGGCGGCGTGCGGGGCGCGCACCATCCGTAAACGCACGGATCATCGGGTGCCGCCGCCGGCCTCCTCGCGGGCCATCGCCCAGGCCATGACCTCGAACCGGGTGGTCAGGCCCAGCTTGCGGCGCACGTGCTCCTGGTGCGTCTCGACCGTCCGCCGCGAGATGACGAGCGCCGCGGCGATCTCGACGTTGCTGAGCCCGTGCCCCGTCAGCCGGGCGATCTCGAGCTCGCGGTCCGACAGCGGGGAGGCGGGGACGGGCGGCTCGGCGAGCGCCTCCGCGACGACGTCCTCGACCGGCAGCTCCTCGCCGGCGGCGAGCAGACGGTCCGCCTCGCGTTGCCCCACGCGGGCCTGGGCGGCCTCGAGCGCCTCGCGCGCGACGGTCGCGGCGACCGGAGGCAGGAGGCTGCCGTGCCGGCCGCGGGCGCGCGCGGCCCCGGCGACCCGCAGGGTGGCGGCCGGGCGGCCCTCGCGCTGCGCGAGCGTCGCGGCCGACCACATCCACTCGGTGTCGCCGTCGAGGGCGCCCATGAGCCGCAGGTCGGCGATGGTCGCCGCGAGGTGCCGCCGGTGACCTGCGACGTCGTGCCGCCGGTCGGCGGCGTACGTCAGCCCCATGTGGGTGCGGCGCGACACGGCCGGCACCGGCCCGCAGGACTCGAGCACCCGGAGCGCGTCGGCGTCCGCCTCGGCGCCCCCGTCGACGTCGCCGGCGACGAAGCGGGCCAGCCCGAGCACGGTGTCCGACCACGCCTCGGCCTGCCGGTCGCCGAGCGCACGGAAGAGCGCGACGCTCTCCTCGCCTGCCCGGACGGCGAGGGGGGCGTCCTCGGCCCCCGCCGCGGCCATGGCCAGGGCGCGGAGCCCGCGCGCGACGCCGTCGTCGTCGTCGAGCCCGCGCATGAGGTCGACGACCTCGCGCGCGTGGCCCAGCGCCTCGGCGTAGCGGCCCTGCCGGTACCCGAGGTGGGCGAGCGCGAGGAGCGCCTCGGCCCGGGTGCGGGGCGACGGCGCGCCGCGGTGCAGCAGGTCGTCGACGCGCGCCCGGCCCTCGTTGACCGAACCGCGGTGGTCCCAGAAGCCCACCAGCGGGGTCACGAGCTGCAGCGCGAGGTCGGTGGGCAGCTCGCGAGCCCAGCCCACGGCGGCGAGGACGTTCCGCTCGGCGCGCGCCAGCTCCGGGTACCAGAGGTGGCCGTCCTCCCGCATCAGGGCGCGGTCCGCGCGCCGCGCGAGCGCCAGGAAGTGCTCGGCGTGCCGGCGACGGACGACGTCGGCGTCGCCGCGCGCGGCGAGCAGCGCCGCGCCGTGCTGGCGCAGGGGTTCCAGCACGCGGTACCGCAGCCCTCCCGCCGCGGAGGGGAGGGCCCGCACGAGCGAGTGGTCCACCAGCGCGGCGAGGTCGTCGAGCGAGGGCCCGATCGACCCCGCGACCGCCTGGGCCGCGGCGGCGTCGAAGTCGCCGACGAGCACCGAGAGCTCCTCGAAGAGCGCGGCCTGGGGCGGAGTGAGGAGCCGGAGGCTCCACGCGACGGTGGCGGTCATCGTGCCGAGCGGTCGCCCGCGGGCATTCTCGGCGCGTGGCGCCGCGAGCCCGCCGTCGAGCTCGTGCAGCAGGTCGGGCAGGGACAGGGCCCGGGCCCGCCGGGCCACGAGCTCGATCGCGAGGGGGAGACCGTCCAGCCGCTCGCAGATCCGCCGGACGTGGTCCTGGCCGTCGTCGTCGAGCACGAGGTCGGTCACGAGGGCTGCGCGGTCGGTGAAGAGCTCGGCGGCCTCGCCGGGGGACAGGGGCGGCACCTGGCTCAGCCGCTCGCCGGGCACGGCCAGCGGGACCCGGCTGGTGACCAGGACGCGGACGCGGGGCGCGGCCACGAGGACGCGGCCGATCAGGCCCGCGAGCCGGCCCGCCACGTGCTCGCCGTTGTCGAGCAGCAGGAGCAGCTCGGCGGGCCCGAGGGCGTCGACCAGCGCGTCCTCCACGGCCGCGTCGCCGTCGTCCCCGACCCCCAGGGCCGCCGCGACCGCGGGCGCGAGGTCGTCCGGGCCGGTCACGGCCGCGAGGCCGATCGTCCGGACACCGTCGCGGAACGCGCCGCCCGCCGCCCGCGCGACCTGGAGCGCGAGCCGCGTCTTGCCGGCGCCCGGGGCCCCGACCATCGTGACGAGACGGTGCTCGCGCAGCAGCTGGACGGTGTCCGTGATCTCCGCCGCCCTGCCGACGAACCGCGTCAGGTCGTCCCGCATCCCCGGCCAGGCGTCATCGCGCTCGCCGCGCACGTGCCCACCCCCCCGTCGGCCGGCTGGCGCCGACCAGTCTAGGAGCGGAAGTGCGGGAGTGCCCGGGCCGGGCACCTTGCCGGGCGCGCGGCGCTCAGGTCCGGGCGACCGCCGCGAGCACGGCGTCGTCGAGGTCGCGGTCGGCGAGGACGAGCCGTACGGCGTCGGGGTCGGGGTTGCCGGCATCGGGCCCGCGCCACACGAGCCGCAGCCCCGCCCGCTGCGCCGTCGCGCGCGACGCGGCGTTGTGCTCCAGCAGGAATGCGACGACGGGGACGTCGGGCAGACGCTCCGCGGCGAGGTCGAGGGCCGCGCGGGAGAGCTCGACGGCGAACCCGTGGCCCTGCTGCTCGGGGGACAGGCGGTAGTAGAGGTTGAGCGCCCCGGTGGGCCGCAGCCGCACGCCGCCGATCCCGACGAACGCGCCGTCGTCGCGTCGCCGCGTCGTCCAGTAGCCGATGCCGTCGCGCGCCCAGTCGGCCGCGAAGTCCTCCAGCTGGGCGGCGGTCTGCTCGCGGCTGGTGTGCCGCCCGACGGGGAAGTGCACCCAGACGCGCGGGTCGGCGTGCAGGTCGTGCAGCGCGTCCAGGTCGGCGGGGGCGACGGGCGCGAGGTCGAGGCGGTCGGTGGTGCGGTGGTCGGAGGCCGATGTCCCGGCGGCGACGTGCGGGCTGTCGTGCGAGGTCACGCCGCGACGCTACGGGCGGGTACCGACAGGTGCGCCACGAGTCGAGGTCACGCCTCGGCGAGGTCGGCCAGCGCGCTCTCGATCGCGCGGTGGAACGTGGGGTAGGCGTAGATCATGTGGCGCAGCCCGGCCACGGGCACCCGGGCCTGCACGGCGAGCGTGAGCACGGCGAGGATCTCGCCGCCCGCCGGGCCGGCGACGGTCGCGCCGACCAGCACGCCGGCGTCGGCGTCCTCGACCAGCTTCACCAGGCCCGCGTTGCCCGGCCCGTGCACGAAGCCGCGCGAGGAGGCGGCCAGGTCGGTGCTGCCGGTGCGGACGTCGAGCCCGGCCTCGCGGGCCGCGGCCTCGGTGAGCCCGACGCCGCCGATCTCCGGGTCAGTGAACGTCACGTGCGGCACGGCGCGGTAGTCTGCCCGCTCGGCGTCGTCCCCGTCCGTGCCGAGGATGTCCGCGACGGCGATGCGCGCCTGGTACATCGAGACGTGCGTGAACGCGCCCTTGCCCGTGACGTCGCCGATCACCCAGACGCCGTCGGCGGCGCGGAGGCGGTCGTCGACGGCGATCGTGCGGCCGGTGTCGTCGATCCCGGCCGCGGCGACCCCGAGCGCCCGCAGGTCGGTGCGGCGCCCGGCGGCGACGAGCAGGCGCTCGGAGACCAGCTGCGTGCCGTCGCCGAGGGTGAGCGTGAACGTGGAGCCGTCGTGTCCCACACCGGCGGCCCTCGCGTCCGTGCGCACGCCGATGCCCTCGGCGGCGAACCGGCCGGCCAGCAGCTCGCTCGCCTCGGGCTCGTCGGGGCCGAGCAGGCGCGGACCGGCCTCGACCACCTCGACGGCGGTGCCGAACCGCGCGAAGACCTGCGCCAGCTCGCAGCCGATGGCCCCGCCGCCGAGCACCGTGAGCGACGTGGGCGCCGCGGTGGCGCGCACCGCGTCCCGGTTGGTCCAGTACGGCGTGCCGGCCAGGCCCTCGACGGGCGGCACGGCGGGCTCGGTGCCCGGGTTGAGCACGACGCCCCGCGTCGCGCGGAACCGGCGCTCGCCGTCGGCGGTGGCGACCGCCACCTCGCGCGGGCCGACGAGGCGCCCGCGGCCGCGCACGACGCGCGCCCCCGCCTTCTCCAGCCGCTCGACGGCGGCGGTGTCGTCCCAGTCGGCGGTGGCCTCGTCGCGCACGCGCCGCGCCACCGGCGCCCAGTCCGGCGTGACCTCCACGCTCCCGGCGAGCGTGGCCGCGCGCCGGGCCTCGGCGAGCGCGTCCGACGCGCGCACCATCATCTTGGTCGGGATGCAGCCGAAGTACGGGCACTCGCCGCCGACCAGGCGCGCCTCGACCGCGACGACGTCGAGGCCCGCGCGCGCCAGCCGGCCGGTCGCGTCCTCCCCGCCCGGGCCGGTGCCGATCACCACGACGTCGACGGTCTCGACGGGCTGCTCGGTCGTCATGCGAACCTCCTCGCGCGCGGGTGAGTGGCCGGGTGCGCCGACCTCGGCCAGCGCACCACATCGGCGCGCTCGTCGCGCGGCGAGGACCGCGTCGGTGGTGCGGCCGTGGTGCGTCGGTGGCGCACGGCAGGATGGCGTCGTGCACGTCGTCCTGACCCGAGGGCCCGGCGGCACGGTCCGCGTGCACGACGGTGCGCCCCGCGCCGTGCCTGCCTCCGGTCTGCCCGCTGCCGACCTGCCCGAGTTCGTCGCGGCGGGGGAGGCCGCCCAGGGTGGCGGGCCCCTCCCGCGCTGGACGTGGGACGACACGAACCGCTGGTACCCCGACCTGCTGCGCGCGGGCGTGCGCGTGGAGCGCGCGCACGACCTGCGGCTGGTGCACCGGATCCTGCGGCACTCCGCGTCCACCGCCGGGTCGGCGCTCGCGGCCGCCCCGGCCGGGGCCTGGGACGCGATGGCCCCGACGCCCGCGGGCACCGCGCTGCCGGTGGGCGCTCGCCGCGCACCGCAGGACGACGCCCTCTTCGACCTCGCCGGGCCCCTGACCACGACCGCGACGTCGGCCCCGGCGGAGGGGCTGGACCCGGCCGCCGAGCTGGGGCTCCAGGAGGACGCGGTGCGCGGGTCGGCGGCGCCCGGACGGCTGCGCCTGCTCGCGGCGGGGGAGTCGGCGGGCGCGCTGGTGGCCGCGGAGATGCACCACGCCGGGCTGCCGTGGCGCGGCGACGTGCACGACGCGATCCTCACCGAGGCCCTGGGGCCGCGACCCTCGGAGGGGCAGCGGCCCGCTCGGCTCGAGGAGCTCGCGCGGCAGATCCGCGCGGCCCTGGACGCGCCGCCGTCCCTCAACCCGGACTCCCACCCCGACCTGCTCAAGGCGATGCAGTACGCCGGTGTGGGGGCGCGCAGCCTGCGCAAGTGGGAGCTGGAGACGATCGACCACCCGGTGGTCGCGCCGCTGCTGGAGTACAAGAACCTCTACCGCCTGCTCACGGCCAACGGCTGGCACTGGCTCGACGAGTGGGTGACCGACGGCCGGTTCCGCACGGAGTACGTGGTGGGCGGCGTGGTCACGGGCCGCTGGGCGTCGACGGGCGGCGGCGCGCTGCAGCTGCCGAAGGGCGTGCGCCGCGCGGTCGTGGCGGATCCGGGCTGGTGCCTCGTCGTGGCGGACGTCGCCCAGCTCGAGCCGCGCGTGCTCGCAGGCATGGCGGGCGACGAGGCCATGGCCGGCGCGGGCCGGGCGGGCGACCTGTACGCCGGCATCGTCGCCTCGGGGGCCGTGCCCACCCGGGAGCTCGCCAAGGTGGGCATGCTCGGCGCGATGTACGGGGGAACCACCGGGGCCAGCGCGCAGGTGCTGCCGCGGCTCGGGCGGGAGTACCCGCGCGCGATCGCGCTGGTGGAGGAGGCCGCGCGCACCGGCGAGCGCGGCGGCGTGGTCTCGACGTGGCTCGGGCGGTCGTCGCCGGCCCCCGGCTCGGCGTGGGACGAGGCGCAGGCCGGCGCGTTCGCGGACGACGCCGGCGCGGATGCGGCGGCCCGCGCCCGGTCGGTCACGCGCTCGTGGGGCAGGTTCACCCGCAACTTCGTGGTGCAGGGCACGGCGGCGGAGTGGGCGCTGTGCTGGATGGCGTCGATCCGGCGTCGGCTGTGGGCGCTCGGCACGGCGCCGGGGGCCCGGGCGGGCCTGGCACCCGCGCCGTTCGCCGACCGGCCCCACCTCGCGTTCTTCCTGCACGACGAGGTCGTGGTGCACGCGCCGCTCGAGCTCGCCGACGCCGTCGCCGCCGAGGTGCGGGCCGCGGCCGAGGAGGCCGGACGGCTGCTGTTCGGCGACTTCCCGGTCGACTTCCCGCTGACGGTCGCGACGGTCGACTCGTACGCGGAGGCCAAGTAGCCGTCCCCGGCTTTAGGGTCGGGCCATGGCCACCGGCACCGCAGACAGCACCGCACCCAGCACCCCGGCCCTGCGCGACGTCGTCGCCGTCCTGGAGGACCTGTACCCGCCGGCGACGGCGGAGGGCTGGGACGCCGTCGGGCTGGCCCTGGGCGACCCGGCCGCGCCGGTGCGCAAGGTGCTGCTCGCCGTCGACCCCGTGGCCGACGTCGTCGACGAGGCGATCGCGTGGGGCGCGGACCTGCTGATCACCCACCACCCGCTGTTCCTGCGGCCGGTGCACTCGGTGGCGGCCACGACCTTCAAGGGCGACGTCGTGCACCGGCTGCTGACGGCCGGTTGCGGCCTGTACGTCGCGCACACCAACGCCGACGCCGCGCCGCGCGGGGTCGCGGACGCGCTGGCCGACCTCGTCGGCATCGCCGACCGGCGCCCCCTCGTGGTGGGCGACGACGCCGACGGAGTCGAGCGCGGGATCGGGCGCGTGGGGCGGCTCGCCGAGCCGACGACGCTGGGGGCGTTCGCCGAGCGTGTCGCCTCCGTGCTGCCCGCCACGGCGCAGGGCGTGCGGGTGGCGGGCGACCCGGACGCCCCGGTCGCGACGGCCGCCGTCGTGGGCGGGTCGGGGGACTCGCTGTTCGACGCCGTCCGCGCGGCCGCCGTCGACGTGTACGTGACCGCGGACCTGCGCCACCACCCGGCCTCCGAGCTGCGCGAGCGCGCCGTCTTCGAGGCCCGCGGCACGGGCGGCGCGGCGGCGACGCCGTACCTCGTGGACGTGGCGCACTTCGCGAGCGAGTGGCCATGGCTGCGGTACGCCTCCGAGGATCTTCTGGCGCGGCTGCCAGAGGGTACGGTGACCACCAGGGTGAGCACGATCGGCACCGACCCGTGGACCGCGCGGGTGGCGAGCACGGCTCGTTGACGCCGCCGGGCGCCCCACCAGCTGAACACACGCGAGAGGACCCACCCGTGGCCACTGCACCGTCCGAGGACCAGCGCCGACTGCTCGAGGTCCAGGCCCTCGACACGCGGCTGCAGCAGCTCGTCCACCAGCGCCGGAACCACCCGTCGCTGGCCACGATCGCCGAGCTCGACGGTCGTATGGGCGACCTGCACACGTCGCTCGTCGACTCCCGCACCGCGGTGGGCGACCTCGAGCGCGAGGTCGCGAAGGCGGAGGCCGACGTCGCGCAGGTGCGCACGCGCGCGACGAAGGACCAGCAGAAGCTCGACTCCGGCGCCCTGTCCGCGAAGGACTCCCAGGCGCTCGTCAGCGAGCTCGAGTCCCTCGCGCGACGGCAGTCGGTGCTGGAGGACACGGAGCTCGAGGTCATGGAGCGCCTCGAGGCGCACCAGGCCGCGCTCGCCGAGGTCGAGTCCGCCCACGCGGAGCTCCAGGCCGCCAAGGACGCCGCGGCCGCCGAGCGCGACGCGGCCTGGGCGGAGATCAACGCGACGGGGTCGAAGGTCAAGGCGGAGCGCGAGGCTGCCGCGGCGGGCCTCGACGCCGGCCTCCTCGCCCTGTACGACAAGCTGCGGGCGCAGCTCGGCGGCGTGGGCGCCGCGGCGCTGCGCGGCGGCCGGTGCGAGGGCTGCCGGCTGGAGCTCAACCCGGGCGACCTCGCGGCCGCCAAGGGCGCCCCGGCCGACCAGATCGTGCGCTGCGAGGAGTGCGGCCGCATCCTCGTGCGCCTGCCCGACGAGGGCGCGGCGGCCTGATGGCCCGCCCGTCCGGGGCGAGCCCGCTGGACCCCGCCGCCTCCCGGACGGTCGTCCTGGTGCGGCACGGCGTCACCGCCCTGACGGAGGCGCGCGCCTACTCGGGCGGCAGCGTGCCCGGCCCGCCGCTCACCCCGCGCGGGCGCACCCAGGCGGCGCGCGCCGCGGACGCCGTCTTCCGGATCGGCAAGGACCTGTGGCCGGACCTGCCGCGCGCTGGCGCCCTCGTCGCGTCGCCGATCGTGCGCGCGGTGGAGACGGCCGCCGCGATCGGGCGCCGGACCGGGCAGCACGTGCGCACCGACGAGCGGTTCGCCGAGGGCGACTTCGGCGCCTGGGAGGGGCTGACGCCGGAGGAGATCGCCGCCGGCTGGCCGGACGAGCTCGCGGCGTGGACGGCGACCGGCACCACCCCCGCGCCGGGCGGCGAGTCGTACGCGGCCGTGGGCGAGCGGGCCTGGGGCGGGCTGCGCGACGTGGTCGCGGCGGCCGACCCGGCCGCCACCAGCGTCGTCGTCGCGCACACCGTGACGATCCGCGCCCTCGTCGGCCGCGCGCTCGGCGCCCCGCCCGCGTCGTGGCCGCGGCTGCGGGTGCCGCCGTGCTCGCTCACCGTGCTGCGGTTCGCGGTCGACGACGGCGAGCCGGCCCTCGCGGAGGTCACCGCGACCGGGTTCCCGACCGACGTCTGATCCCGGGCCCGGACCGGCCGCACGAGAACCGTCCCGTCGTCAGCGTTTCGGGGGCTTCGGCGGCGTCGCGAGCGCGAGGTCGACACCGCGCGCCACCCAGGCGTGCAGGGCTGCCTCGTCGGCCGTGACCGACGCGGGCACCCCCACCATGCCGCGCATGACGCGCTCGCCCATCCGCAGCTCGTGACTGCCGTCGGCGAGGGCGTCGTCATAGCCGTCCGTGCCGACATGGACCATCAGCTCGTCGCGCGTGATCCCGACGGCCATGTGCGTGTGCACCAGGAACGCCAGGCCGCCGAACATCTTCTGCTCGGTGAAGTCGGCGCGCTCGCCGACGGCGTCGCGCACGCGGGCGGCGAGGTCCTCGTCGTAGGCCATGCGGCCAGTGTGCGCCGGGTGCCCGACGTCCCGCCCGCCGGCACCGGTACCCGCACCGGCGCCGTAGCCCCGTGCGGTCAGGCGATGACGACCTCGAGCGTGCGCGGCCCGCGCCGCGTGGTGGCGTCGTGCAGCGTCGCCTCGACCATCCGGTACGACAGGCCGGTGCCCACCTCCGTGCCGATGACCTGGCCGTCGAGCTCGCGGGCGGCGTCGAGGAGCTGGTCGGCGCTGGTCGGCGCGGGGCCGGAGCGGCGCAGCAGGTGCCCGGTGAGCACGCCGCGCGTGTGCTTGGCGTTGTGCGACACGACCGTGCGCTTGCCGTCGGCCTCGCGCACGACCCGCACCGTGACCCAGTCCGTCGCGTCGTCGCCGGTAGTGGCGGGCTTCCATGCGGCGAGGTAGGCGGCCGACCGGCAGTCGACGACGACGTCGCCCGCGGCCCGCGCGTCGAGCGCGGCGGCCAGGTGCGGGCGCCATGCGGTGGCGAGCTTGCCGACGCCCGGCAGGTCCACGGCCATCGAGAGGCGGTAGGCGGGGATGAGGTCGGCGGGGGAGACGGCGCCCCACAGGCCGGAGAACACGCGCACGTCGCGGGCGGCGACGTCCGCGACGTCGTCGGGGAGGTCGGCCAGGCCCGCCGCCGCGTACAGGACGCCCGTGTACACACGGGACGCGGGCGCGGTGGGCGCGGCCTTGAGCTCGGTGTTGCGCGCGACCACGTCGACGAGCGACGCGCCCACGCCCAGGAGGGCGGTGGCGTCCGGCCGCGCGCTCGTGGCGGCGAGCGCGTCGAGGACGGCGCGCCGCTGGTCGGTGAGGTGCTCCGCCGCCGTGAGGCGGGCCAGGTCGACCGGGGCGGCGCCGACGGGCGCGGGGGTCTTGCCCTCGGAGGGCGGCAGGCAGATCAGCACCCGGACACCTTAAGCGGGCGCGTCCGGCGGGTCGTCACCGGGGGACGGCGACCGGCTCGTCCCAGTCGACGCGGTAGTCCGTGACCCAGTCGTGCGTCCTGCGCGCGGCGGCCCGACCCACGAGCGGCAGGATGACGCGGTCGCGCAGTGTCCTGGTGACGAGGCCGGGGATCTTGAGGTTCGACGTGCGCTTCGCCTGCGCGACGAGCCGCTCCACCCGACGGCGGCGCAGCCCTTCGAAGGCGGCGAACGCGGCGGCGGGCTCGCCGAGGTCGCGCAGACAGCGCGCCAGGACGAGGCCGTCCTCGAGCGCCAGCGACGCGCCCTGCCCCGACGTCGGGGAGATCGCGTGCGCGGCGTCGCCGACGAGCCCGACCGGGCCGCGGTGCCACACCGGCACCTGCGGGAGGTCGCGGGTGGCCCAGGGGCCGTCGATCGTCGGGCTGGCGTCGACGAGCGCGAGCGCGGGGGAGTCGTCGTCGGCGAACAGGCGCCGCAGCTCGGCGCGCCACGCGTCCGGGGTCCACGCGGCGAGGTCGGCGTCGGACGGCTCCGCGGGCTCGGGCAGGTTGGCGAACCACCACACGTCGCCCGGACCGCGCCGGACGTACGCGAAGAACGCGCGCTTCCCGAAGACCATCGTGAAGACGCCGTCGGGGCCGTCGACGTCCACGCCGCGCGCGTAACCACCGGTGTTGAGCAGGCCGGTGTAGCGCGGGGCGGGGGCTGACGGGTCGAGGATCTGTCGCGTGCGGGAGCGGATGCCGTCGGCGCCGACGAGCAGGTCGGCCGTGGTCGTGCTGCCGTCGGCGAACGCGGCGGTGACCCGGCCGTCGGCACGGACCTCGGCGTCGACGAGGCGACGACCGTGCTCGACCGCGATGCCGCGCCGCTCCGCCGCGTCGCGCAGGGCGGCGTAGAGGTCTGCCCGACGCACCGTCTGGCTGCGCACCCCGCCGCCGGGTGCGGACTGGGGGACGGTGGCCACCAGCCGACCGGTCTCGTTGCGCATCTGCATGGTGGGGGTGTCGAAACCCCCGAGGTCGCCGTGGTCCACGCCGAGCACCTCGAGCGCGTGCAGCCCGTTGGGGGCCACGGTGAGGAACGAGCCGGCGTCGTCCGCGGAACGGTCGTACGCCTCGACGACGCGGACGTCGAGGCCTGCCTTCTGGAGGGCCATGGCGGTCGCCGGCCCGGCGACGCCCCCTCCGATCACGAGTGCTTCCATGCTGACACCATAAAATGGCTAGCCATAAATTGGCAAGGGGGTCGATCGTCGCCCTAGGCTGTGCCCGTGACCGATCGACCGCGCTCGCCGCTCGCGATGGTGCTGCTCGCCCTCCTGGCCGAGGAGCCGATGCACGCCTACCGGATGCAGCGTCTGCTCAAGACCCGCCAGAAGGACGCCGTCGTCAACGTGGCGCGCAGCAACAGCGTCTACCAGGCGCTCGACCGCCTCGAGCGCGACGGGTACGTCACCGCGGGGGAGAAGGTCGCGGCGGACTCCGCGCCGGCCCGCGTGGTGTACGCGCTCACGGACGCCGGCCGCGAGGTGCTCTGGCGGTGGATGGACGCGGCGCTCGCGGCGCCCGCGCGGGAGTTCCCCGAGTTCCGCGCCGTGCTCGCGGTGGTCTCGCTCCATGCCCCCGAGCTGGTCGCCGACCGGCTCGAGGAGCGCGCGGCGAGGCTCGAGGAGATCCTCGAGAAGGCGGCCGGCGAGGACGAGGCCATGACGCAGATGGGGCTGCCGCGCGTGCTCATGCTGGAGAACGAGCACCTCGTGGCCGTGACCGCCGCCGAGCTGGCGTGGGTGCGCGCCGTCGTCGCCGACCTGCGCTCCGGCGCGCTCTCCTGGGACGCCGACCAGATGCGCGCCACCAGCGCCGCCCACGAGAGCGCCGACTGACCGGGCCGGTCCGACAGGTGGGATGCCCCCGGGACAGTCCCGACGCCGTCGGCTAGCGTCGCCGGGCATGGTCCAGGTGAAGGTCTACGGCAACCGGTCGGTGTGGGGTCAGCGGCGCGCGGAGGTCTCCGACGCGCTGCACGCGGCGCTGGTCGGGGCCTGGCAGATCCCCGAGGACAAGCGGTTCCACCGGTTCCTGCTGCTGGACGACGGCGACCTCGTCGCCCCGCGCTCCGACGAGTACCTGATGATCGAGATCGTCGCGTTCGCCGGGCGCTCGCGGGAGGCGAAGCGCGAGCTGATCCGCCGCGTCTACGACGACGTCGCCCCCGCGCTGGGCGTGGCCGCCGACGACGTCGAGCTCGTCGTCATCGAGTCGCCCGCCGAGAGCTGGGGCATCCGTGGCCGGTCGGGGGACGAGCTCTCGCTGAGCTACAAGGTCGACGTCTGAAGTCGACGTCTGAACCCGCAGGCAGGACCGCATAGACTGTGTCACGCGGACGAGTCGGTCGGACGGTCGCGTCGGCGGTGCCCTCGGGCGTCGTCGCCGAGGAACGTCCGGGCTCCGAAGGGCGAGGTGGTGGCTAACGGCCACCCGGGGTGACCCGCGGGACAGTGCCACAGAGAACAGACCGCCGACGCCGGGCGACCGGCGTAGGTAAGGGTGAAACGGTGGTGTAAGAGACCACCAGCGCGGCCGGTGACGGTCGTGGCTCGGTAAACCCCACCTGGAGCAAGGTCAGACAGATTGTGTTTGAGGGTTGCCCGCCCGATTCTCTGGTGAGAAGCACAGTCGGGTAGACCGCTCGAGCCCTGCGGCAACGCAGGGCCTAGATGGATGACCGTCGCCCGCGCCCGGGTAACCGGGCGCGGGAACAGAACCCGGCGTACAGACCGGCTCGTCCGCTTCATACGGTCTGACCTGCGGCTGGAGCTCGACCAGCAGGTCGACCGCCCCCGGACGGCGCACGACGACCCGACCGTGAGCGCCGACGTCGTCGAGGGGCAAGCGTCCGACGTCGTCGTCGACGCCTCGAAGGCCGCCGACCTCCTCGTCGTCAGGCGAGGGCCTTCGTCTTGAGCTGTGCGAACTCGGTCGCGTCGATCGCACCGGAGTCGAGCAGCGCCTTCGCCTGCGCGATGTCGTCGGCGGCGGACCGTGACGTGCCGACCGTCGACCGGATGTACTCGTCGGTCATCTGCCTCTGCGCCACGCGCTCCTCGTGGTGCCGCTCGGCCATCCCGCGGCCGCGCGCGATGAGGTAGACCAGCGCGGACAGCAGGGGCAGCACGATGAGGAAGACGACCCACAGCGCCTTCCACCAGCCGTTGAGCGACCGGTCGCGGAACAGGTCGGCGACGATCTGGAACAGCATGATCAGGTAGGCGAACAGGAAGAACCACCAGAGCATCAGCCAGAACCAGTCCCAGAAGGTGTCCATCGCGGGGCTCCTCAGGTCGGAGGGGCGGCCGCCCGGCGTGGCGGCCACCCCTACTGTCGGGGCGGGCGACGGCCGCGGCCTCACCCGCCGGGGGTAGTCGCGTCCCCGCAGGCCGGAGGGCATGCCGGCACGCTCACCCGGGGCGGGTGAGGCAGCCGCGCCGGGTCGCTGTGAGGGTGGACGCGCACCGTGAGGAGGCGCGATGACCGCTGCGCAGATCCCCCGGCACGCCGCCGGCTGGCACACCGCGACCGGGCCGGAGGTGTGCGCGCAGCTCGGCGTCGACCCGGCGCGCGGGCTCACTTCCGCGGAGGCCGTCGAACGGCGCGCCCGGTACGGCCCCAACGCGTTGGCCGAGGAGCGCCGCGAGCGGCCCTGGCAGGCGTTCCTGCGCCAGTACCGCGACCTCATGCAGCTGGTGCTGGTGGCCGCCGCGGTGGTGAGCATCGTCGCGCTCGGCGACGTCACGACCGGCGTCGTCGTCTTCTCCCTCACCGTGCTCAACGCCCTCATGGGGCTGCACCAGGAGGGCAAGGCCGCCCAGAGCGTGGCGGCGCTGCGCGAGATGCTCGTGATGACGGCCACCGTGCGGCGTGACGGCCGGCAGGTGCAGGTGCCCGCCGAGGAGCTCGTGCCCGGCGATGTCGTGGGCTTCGAGGCGGGCGGCAAGGTGCCCGCCGACGGGCGTCTGCTGGTCGCCGCCTCCCTGGAGATCGAGGAGGCGGGCCTGACGGGGGAGAGCACGCCCGTGCCGAAGACGATCGACCCCGTGGGTGCCGTCGATGCGCCGCTCGGCGACCGCACCGGCATGGCGTACATGAACTCGCAGGTCACCCGCGGGCGCGGCGAGATGGTCGTCACGGCCACCGGCATGGACACCGAGGTGGGCCGGATCTCCGGGATGCTCAGCGGCGTCGAGCAGGACAAGACGCCGCTGACCCGTCAGCTCGACCGGATCACGGTGATCATCACCGTGATGGCGGCCGTGGCGCTGGTGGTGGTCGTGGTCCTCGGCCTCACGCGCGGTGAAGACTTCGACAGCCTGTTCGTGGTCGGCATCAGCCTGGCGATCGCCGCCATCCCGACCGGCCTGCCCGCCGTCGTGACGATGCTGCTGTCCCTCGGCACGCGGAACCTCGCCGACGCGGGCGCCATCGTGAAGCGGCTCAAGTCGGTCGAGACGCTCGGCTCGACGTCGGCCATCTGCTCCGACAAGACCGGCACGCTCACGCTGAACCAGATGACCGCGCGGCGCCTCGTCCTCGCCGGCCGACGCTTCACCGTCGAGGGGGAGGGCTACTCGACGACGGGCCGGATCCTCGCGGCGGCGGGCGACGAGGGCGCGCCGCTGGACCAGGTGGCGCTCCCGATGGCGCTCGCGAGCGACGCCGTCGTGGCCGACGGCGCGTGCGTCGGCGACCCGACCGAGGGCGCGCTGGTGGTGCTGGCTGCGAAGGCGGGGCTGGACGTCGAGGAGACGCGCCGGGAGCACCCGCGGGTCGCGGAGGTGCCGTTCGACGCCGAGTACAAGTTCATGGCCACCTTCCACGAGATCGACGGCGCGACGCGATGCTTCGTCAAGGGCGCGCCCGACGTCCTGCTCGCACGCTCCGACCGCTACCTCACGGCGGACGGCGGCAGCGCCCTGCTCGACGACGAGGGCCGCGCGCGCGTCCTCGAGGCGAACGACGCCCTGGCGGGCGAGGGCATGCGCGTGCTGGCCGTGGCCCGGACCACGGTGGCCCCTGACACCCTGCGCGGCGACCTGCTCGACGTCGTGCGGGGGTTGGAGCTGGTCGCCCTCGTGGGGATCGTGGACCCGCCGCGCCGCGAGGCGCGCGACGCGATCGCCGCGTGCGCGAGCGCGGGGATCCGCGTGCGGATGATCACGGGCGACCATGTGACCACGGCGGGCGCGATCGCCGCCCAGCTCGGCATCACGGGCCGGGCGCTCACGGGCGCCGAGTTCGCGGCCCTGTCCGACGGCGAGCTCGACGCGCACGTGGACGAGATCGGCGTCGTGGCGCGCGTCGCGCCGGAGGACAAGGTGCGCCTGGTCGACGTCCTCAAGCGGCGCGGGGAGATCGTCGCGATGACGGGCGACGGAGTCAACGACGCTCCGGCGCTGGCGCGGGCCGACATCGGCGTCGCGATGGGGATCACCGGCACGGAGGTCACCAAAGACGCCGCGGAGATGATCCTCACCGACGACAACTTCGCCACGATCGTCACCGCCGTCGAGGGCGGGCGCGGCCTCTACGACAACCTCATGAAGTACATCCGCTTCCAGATGGTGGTGCTGATCGGCTTCATCCTCACGTTCGTCGGGGCGGGCGTGTTCGTCGTGGCGGCCGGCACGCCGCTGACGCCGCTGCAGATCCTGTGGATCAACTTCGCGATCGACGTGCTGCTGGCGATCGGGCTCGGGTTCGACGCGCCCACCCCGGGCCTCATGGCACGACGCCCGCGCTCCCCGTCCGCGCCGGTGATCGGGCGCGGGCTCGCGGCGCGGCTCGCGGTCGGCGGGGTGCTCATCGCCACGGGCACCCTGATCGTCGTGGGCTACGGCGAGGCCCGGTTCGACCTGACCGTCGCAACGACGATGGGCCTGACCGCCATGTCGCTGCTGCACGTCGTGGCCGCGCTGGAGTGGCGAGACCAGCGCGCCGGCGTCCTGTCGCACGACACGCTCGCGAACGGCCGGTTCGTGATGCTGATGCTCACCGCGCTGGGGCTGACCTTCCTCGTGACGACGCTCGACGGGCTGGAGCGCATCTTCGGCACGACGCCGCTCGACGGCGGGCAGTGGGGCGTGTGCGCCCTCGTGGCGCTCGGGTACCTGCTCCTCGTCGAGGCGGGCAAGGCGGTGCTGCGCGCCCTGGACCGGCGCGGCTAGGGCAGGAGTCCCAGCCGGCGGCCCTGCCGCACGGCGTCGCGCCGCGAGCCGACGCCGAGCTTGCGGTAGAGCGCCTTGAGGTGCGCCTTGACCGTGTTGACGGAGACGAACAGCTCCTCGGCGATCTCGACGTTGCTCGCCATCGTGGGCAGCGTGGCCAGGACGGCGAGCTCGCGGGCGGTGAGCGGCTCGAGCGGGGCCGGGGGCCCACCGGCACCGGTGTCGGGCAGCACCCCGCGGAGCCGCTCGGCGAGGGGGTCGTCCCGGCCGGCGACGGCCGCGGCCACGACCGGGCGCAGGGTGGCTCCGGCGACGGTGAGGAACGGCGCGACGAGCACCTCGGGGGCCGCGGCGCGCAGGGCGCGCTCGACGGCGGGCTCGGCGTGGCGGGCTCCGGTCCGCACGAGGACGGTCGCCTCGACGAGGGCCGCCTCGACGCGCGTGAGGTCGTCGGCCTCGGCCGGGTCGGCGGCCGCCAGCCCGTGCACGGCGCGCAGGGCCTCGCCGCTGCGCCCCGCGGCGAGCAGCAGGCGGGCGCGGCACACCCGGGCGACGGGGGTGGGCCGCACGACGGCGCCCCCGGCCGCCGTGCCGCCGAGGGTTCCGGGCACCACCCCGGCGGCCAGCGCGGCGTCGGTCGCGGCGCGGGCGCGGAGGTCCGCGAGGAGCGGCGGTACCGGGTGGGGCGCGGTCGGCTCCGCGGCCGCGGCGAGCTCCCGCCGCGCCCGCCGGGCGTCGCTCTGCCGCGCGGCGAGGAGCGACTCGAGCAGGTGCACCGCGGCCTGCGGCGCCGGGTCGGGCAGGCCGGACGTCGCGGCCCGGGCCTGGGCGAGCAGAGTGCCGGCCCGCGTCTCCTCCGCGCGCTGCAGCGCGACCCAGGCGAGCGCGGCGAGCGCGGGCGCGGTCTGCACGTGGCCGACCCAGCCGCGCGCGGACGCGCGGTCGACCACGGCCCGCGCCCGGTCGGTGCCGCCGGTGAGGCGCCCGTCCGCGACGTCCTGCAGAGCCCGGGCGGCGTGCGCGCCGAGGGTGACGAGGGCGGCGGCCTGCCGGTCGTCCTCGGGAGTGTCCGGCAGGCCGGCAGGGCCTGCGACGCCGTCCCGGCGCGGGACGGCGCACCACGCCCGCCCGGCCTCGTGGTGGGCGCGCGCGAGCGACCGGTAGGTCGCGAGCGCGGGGAAGGGGAGCGGCACGCGGTCGGCGGCGGCGAGCGCGGCGCCCGCGGCGCGGTAGAGGCGGCCGACGTCGCCGACGGCGCGCGCCGCGGTGGCCTCGAGGTCCTCCAGGAGTACTGCCGCGCCGGGCTCCTGCGCCGGGTCGCCGAGCAGCTTGCGCGCGCGCCCGAGGTGGTGGAGCGCGCCGTCGGGGCGGCCGTCGACGAGGGCCAGCGTCGCGGTGCACAGGTGCAGGGCGACGGTGGGCGTCAGCGACGCGTAGGGCACCCGGTCGAGCGCGTCGACCACGGCCTGACGCCGCGGCCCGACGAGCTGCGCCGCCGCCACGTCGACGAAGACGTCGCCCACGAGCGCCCAGTCGGCGGACGCGACGGCGTGGTCGAGGGCGCGCACGGCCTCGCCGTGCCGTGCGAACCAGCGCGCGGCGGCGCGGTGCGCCTCGGCGCTGGCGGCCGGGTCCTCCAACCGCAGCTCCTGCTGCAGCATCTCCCGCAGCAGCGGGTGGTACCGGAACCACGACCCCTCGGCGTCGACGCGCGCCACGAACCCGTTCGACGCCGCGAGCTCGCGCAGCAGCCGGGGCGCGGGGGCGCCAGGGGCGAGCACGGCGGCGAGGTCCGCGCACAGGGTCGGCGTCACGCTCGTGCGCAGCAGGAAGGCCCGCGCCGTCGGGTCGAGGCGCTGCAGCACCTCCGCGAGGAGGAACTCGGCGGCCGACCGTTGCGCCCGGTCGCGGCGGACGGGGTCGTCGGAGGCGTCGAGGTGCAGCCGGACGCCGACGGGCCACCCGCCGGTCTCGGCGAGCAGCCTGTCGACGTCCTCGGCGCCGAGGGCCTGCCCCGCGACGGCGGCGAGCGACCCGGTCTCGGTGGGATCGAGGGCGAGGTCTCCCGCGCCGAGCTCGGTGACCTCGCCCTGGGCGCGCAGCCGCTGCAGGCTCAGTGCGGGGTCGAAGCGGGTGAGGATCACGAGGTGCAGGGGCAGCGGGTAGCGCAGCAGGTCGTCGACCGTCTCGAGCACCTTCGGCCCCGCGAGGTGGAAATCGTCCAGCACGAGGACGGCCGGCTCGGGCAGCAGGTCCACGGCGAGCAAGATCCGGCGCACCAGGTCGGGGGAGAGCCTCGACGGCACGGAGATCGCGCGGAGCGGATGGCCGGCCGGGACGGCACCCGAGCGGCGCAGGGCCACCAGGACGTCGGCCCAGAAGGCGGTCGGCGCGCGGTCGGCCGCCTCGAGGGTGAGCCAGGCGACCTGTGTCGCCCCCGGCCCGCGCGCCCAGGCGGCCACGGTCGTGGTCTTGCCCCAGCCGGGGCCCGCCGAGACGAGGGTGAGACGTCTCTGCCCGGTGTCGGCCAGGAGTCGGTCGACGCGCGGCCGGGCGACCGCGCCGGGGGACGGCGGAGGCACGGCCGTACGGGCGCGCAACGGCCCGGAGGCGTCGAGCCTGCGGGCCCGGTCCTCCGGCGCGCGGCGGGTGCCCACGGCGGCCATGGCCGCAGGCTAGGACCGCCCTCGGCACCTCGCGCGCCCTCGCCGGACGTCGTGGCCGGGGCGGGCGGGGCGCCGGGCCCGGGGCGCGCCGCGGTGGCCCTGGGCGACGGGCGGTGCGGGCCGGTCCGCGTCACCCGGGCGGGGTGACGCGCGCGGTGCGTCCCCTCGGTAGCGTCGGGACGACGCCGCTGCTCAAGGGCGTGGTGCCCGCGCCCGGGAGCCACGCACGGCCCGGGCGGCGGCGGTCGGGGAGCGTGCCCCGGGGCCGGTGGCCGGCGAGCCGCGGACCCCCGGCACGGCGCACGGCCGCGGCGAAAGTTCACCCGCGGGGCAGGGGTGGGTCGTACGGGTCGGGCGGGCAGGTGGTCGGCATGCTGTGGGTCGAGCTGACGGTCGTGGGCCGGGTGGGCGGCGACGCCGCGAGCCTGGTGGAGCTGGGCGCTGCTCGTGCCCGGACCCGCACGGTCCTCGACGTGTCCGTCCGTGACCAGTCCGCGCTGTACGGGCTGCTGCACCGGATGGCCGCCCTGGGGCTGGAGCTGGTCGAGCTGCGGACGGTCCCGGCCCGGCCCGCGGACGTCGAGATCGTCGTGCGCGGGCCGATCGGCCCGGTGGTGCGGGGGATGCTGGACGGCGTCGAGGCGGCGGCGCCCGCCGCGGTCACCTCACTCCGGGTGCGGGAGGCGGACCTGGGCGCGCTGCTCGCCGCCCTCGACGGCGCACCCTCACCCGCCGCGGGTGAGGACGGGTCGGCCCTCGCGCGGCACCGTGGGGCACGGAGCAGGGCGGCGGTCGTGGCGCGCGGCCCGCGGACGGGAGGACCACCCATGGACCCGACAGTCGAGGGCACGGGATCCGACGAGATGGGCCCCATCGACTACCTCGTCGTGGAGTTCCCGCAGAACCGGCTCGACGGGCGCGCGCTGCCGCTCCTCGTCGACCTCGTGGACCGCGGGATCATCCGCGTGCTCGACCTCGTCTTCGTCCGCAAGAGCGCGGACGGGGTGGTGACGACGGTCGACCTGGAGGACATCGAGGTCGAGGGGGACTTCGACGTGTCGGTGTTCCGTGGCGCGTCGTCGGGCCTGCTCGACGAGGACGACCTCACGGAGGCGGGGGGAGTGCTCGACCCGGGCAGCTCCGCCGGCGTCCTCGTCTACGAGAACGCGTGGGCGGGGCCGTTCGCCGCCGCGCTGCGTCGCGGCGGGGGTCTGCTCGTCGCCAGCGGCCGGATCCCGGTCCAGTCACTCCTCGGGGCGCTGGAGGCGGCCGAGGCCCGCTGACCCGACGGCCCGCTGACCCGACGTCGGCGCCGCGCCCGCGTGTCGGCACCCCCCTTTTCGTAGACCCCCACACCATCCGCCGCCGGCCGGTCGGCCGGCGGCGCCGACCCGAGGAGGTCGACATGCCCGGTCTGCTCCGGGGCGTCGCCCGGACCGCCGTCGTCGCCGGCACGGCCAGCGCCGTGTCCGGGCGCGTGCAGCGCCGTCAGCAGGGGCGCTGGGCCGCGCAGGACGCCCAGCGTGCCCAGGAGGCGGGGTACGGCGGGTACCCGCCGGCGCCTGCGTACGCCCAGCCCGCCTACGCCCCGCCCCCGCCGCCCGCTCCGGCGCCACCCGCGCCGTCCGGCGGGCAGGACGCGATCATCGCCCAGCTCCGCGACCTGGCGGAGCTGAGGCAGCAGGGAGTCCTCACGGACGCCGAGTTCGCGGCGCAGAAGGCCCGGATCCTCGGGACGTAGCGATCCGGGGCGCGGGACGCACCATGACGCCGTGCTCTGTGAACGGTCGGTAAAGAAAGTCTCTGGCGAGGTTCCGCACAAGGTTCGCAGCGGTGTAGCGTTGCGGGCGTCGCGACGACGAGGTCGCGAGTCCGGAACGCAGTGCCCGAGACCGTGGCACGCAGGACGCAGAACGTGTGGGACGAAGGTGTGGCAGTGACTTTCACCGACGAGGCTCAGGCCGGGGGCATCGCCCTCGTGGAGCGCACCGACGTGAGCGTGGTGGACATGTGGGGCGAGATCGACATCGCCCTGCGCAACGAGGCGAGCGCGGCGCTCGCGCGGGCGTTCGAGCGGGATCTTCCCGTGGTCGTCGACACCTCGCGGGTGACCTTCATCGACTCCGCCGGGGTGGCGTTCCTCGTCCAGCTCTGCCGTATCGGCCGCGACGAGGGGCTGCGCGTCTCGCTGCACCGGCCGCCGGCCGCGGTGCTGGACGTGCTGCGGATGCTCGAGCTCGACGTGCCGCCGGAGACCGGCGCCGACTGGGGTCGGGTCCCGACGGCTCCCACGCCCACGGCCCCGCACAGCCTGGCGGGCTGACCGCCCCGATTCCCGCGTCGGCGGGCGTGCGTCAGTGGTCGCGGCCGCTCGCCGCGAGCGCGGCGGCCCCGACGATGCCGGCGCGGTTGCGCAGCGTGGCGGGGATGATCGGCGCGCGCAGGTGGAGCAGCGGCAGGAACTTCTCGTGGTGCTTGCTCACCCCGCCCCCGACGACGATGAGCTCGGGGGCGAGCAGCATCTCGACCGTCTCGAAGTAGCGCTGCAGGCGCTCCGCCCACTGGTGCCATGACAGGTCGTGCCGCTCGCGCGCGGACTCGGCGGCACGAGACTCGGCGTCGTGCCCGTCGATCTCGAGGTGGCCCAGCTCCGTGTTCGGCACGAGCACGCCGTCCACGAGCAGCGCGGACCCGATCCCGGTGCCGAGCGTGACCATGAGGACGACGCCGTCGCGCCCCTGCGCGGCGCCGAACCTCTGCTCGCCGACACCCGCGGCGTCGGCGTCGTTGACGGCGGTCACCTCGCGGCCGGTCGCCTCGCGGGCCAGGGCGGGCAGGTCCACGCCCTTCCACGACTTGTGCAGGTTGGCGATGAATCGGACGACGCCGTGGTCCATCGGGGCGGGGAAGGCGACGCCGACGGGCACGTGCTGCGGGAGGTCGAAGGAGTCGATCAGCTCGGCCAGCACGCCGGCCACGGCTTCCGGGGTCGACCGTTCGGGGGTGGGGATGCGGCGGCGCTCGTCCGCGAACTCTCCCGTCGCGAGGTCGACGGGAGCCCCCTTGATCCCGGACCCGCCGATGTCGATGCCGAACGCGACCGGCTGCGCTGCCTCCACCATGGGCCCTATCTTGAGGCAGGATCGTCCTATGAGCGACACAAGCCCGGTGCAGTACTGGTACAACACCAAGACCGGCGAGGTCGAGGAGAGCCGCGACCGTTCCAGCTGGAGCCACCGGATGGGCCCGTATCCGACGCGGGAGGCGGCCCGCAACGCCCTGGACTCGGCGCAGCGCCGCAACGACGCGTGGGAGGACGAGGACGCCGATTGGCGCGGCAAGGCCTGACGGCGGCGCCCCGCTCGAGGGTGGATGGACCTGACGGCCGATGAGTCCACGCCCCGCGCGGGGTCGACCTCCGCATGACGACGACTGTCGAGGCGAACGGCGTCCGGCTGGGCGTGGAGCACTTCGGGGACGCGGCGGCTCCGCTGGTCCTGTGCGCGGGCGGGACGACGATGCTCTCGTGGCCCGACGCGGTGTGCGAGGCGGTGGCCCGCGGAGGGCGGCACGTCGTGCGGTACGACCTGCGGGACGCGGGCGCGTCGACGACGGCTGATCCGGATGCCCCGGGCTACACCCTGCGCGACCTCGCCGCCGACGCCGCGGCGCTCGCCCGGGAGCTGGACGACCGGCTGGCCCACCTGGCGGGCGTCGGCGTCGGCGGCATGGTCGCCCAGGTCGCCGCGCTCGACCACCCGGAGGCGTTCGCGGCGCTGACGCTGGTGGGGACGCGCGCCGTCGCGCCGGGACCGGTCGACGACGACCTGCCCGACCACGACGCCGCGACGATGGGCCGGCTGTTCTCGCGGCCGATGCCGGACTGGGCGGACCGGGAGGCCGTCGCCGAGCATGCCGCCGCGAGCGCCGAGATTCTCGGGGACGACCCGGCGGCGGCCCGCGCTCTCGCCGGGCGCGTCTGGGACCGCACGCCGGGCACGGCCCCCGCCGTGCAGCGGGCCAACCAGCTGGGCACGGTGTTCGCCGTGCTCGACTGCTCGCCGCGGTGGCGGGAGCGCCTCTCGGAGGTCGCCGTGCCGGCGCTGGTGGTGCACGGCCGGCGTGACCCGTTCTTCCCGGTCGGCAACGCGGACGCGCTCGCCCGCGAGATCTCGGGCGCGCGGCTGCTGGTGCTCGAGGACGCGTCGACGGCGGTCCCGGACGAGGACGCGGGCGGGGTGGCGGCGGCGATGCTCGCCCTGGAGGACGGGTAGCGGCGTCGCCTACGCGTCGTCGACGGCGTCGTCGATGCCCTCGTGGATCCGCAGCAGGAGCCCGTGCAGCACGGCGCGCTCCTGCACGGACAGCGGGGCCAGGACCTCGTCCTGGACGGCGGCGGCGTCCTGCCGCAGCGCGGCGAGGAGCCGCACTCCGGGCGGAGTGAGCGCGAGGACGACGCGGCGCCGGTCGGCGGGGTCGCGGTCGCGGCTCACCAGGCCGCGCCCCGCGAGCTCGTCCACGACCTTCGTCACGTCGCTGGGGTGGATGCCGAACCGGGCGCCGACGTCGCGCTGGGACTGGGGCCCGACGTCGTCGAGCGTCGCCAGCACCGCCAGGTCCCACAGCCGCAGCCCGCGCTCGCCCAGCCGGTGGGCCAGGCGGGCGCGGGCGCGCTTGCCCGTCTGGGCGAGGAGAAAGGTGCTCAGGGCGGACAGGGTCGGCGGGGTCGAGGACACATCTCTACTGTAAGGTGCGCACCAATAGTTGGTCCGAACCTATGATCGGAGACCTGTGGACGCCCTGCACCCGCGACTGCTCGTGAGCCGCTTCGACGTGTGCTTCCGCTTCTACGACGCGGTGCTGCCGCTGCTGGTCGGCGCCCGGCTGGCGCGGGGCACGGAGGCGGGGCCGTACGCGAGCTGGGACATCGGGTCCGAGGGGGCCGTGACGCTCCTGGACCGAGCGACGATGGCGTCGATCGCGGGCACGGCGGGCCTGCCGTCCGACGCCCCGCAGCAGGACGCGGCAATGCTGGTCAGCCGGGTCGCCGACGTCGCCGAGGGCTACGCCCTGTGCCTGGCCCACGGGGCCGCGCCGGTCGCCCCGCCGACCGCCCGGCCCGAGTGGGGGCCGACGACCCGGACGGCGCACGTGCGCGACCCCGAGGGGAACCTGTGGGAGCTGCAGAGCTACTGAGGCCGCCCGAGCGGCCCGGCTAGCGCTCGAAGGAGTGCGCGGCGTCGGGGAACGTGCCCCGACGGACCTCGTCGGCGTAGTCCTGCGCGGCCTGGCGCAGCAGGTTGCCGACCTCGGCGAACCGGCGCGCGAACCGCGGCGACCAGTCGGTCATGCCGGCCATGTCGGTCCACACGAGCACCTGGCCGTCGACGCGGGGCCCGGCCCCGATGCCGATGGTGGGGATGCGCAGGATCTCGGTGGCGCGGGCGGCGACCTCCACCGGCACCATCTCGAGCACGACGGCGACGGCGCCGGCCTCCTGGACCGCGAGCGCGTCCTCGCACAGCGCCTCGGCGGCGTCGTCCCCGCGGCCCTGGACGCGCGGCCCGCCGAGGATGTTCTCCGACTGCGGGGTGAACCCGAGGTGGCCCACGACGGGGATGCCGGCGTCGGTGAGCGCGCGGATCTGGGCGGCCGAGCGGCGCCCGCCCTCGAGCTTGACGGCCGCGGCGCCGGTCTCCTTCATGATCCGCACGGCGGACGCGAGCGCCTGCTCGGCGCCGGCCTCGTAGGACCCGAAGGGCAGGTCGACGACGACGAGCGCGTGCTCGGCCGCGCGGGCGACGGCGCGGGCCGGCGGGATCATGTCGTCGAGGGTCACGGGCAGCGTCGTGGCGTGCCCGTGCATGGTGTTGCCGATCGAGTCGCCGACGAGCAGCAGGTCCAGGCCGGCGGCGTCGAAGAGCCGGGCCGTGACGGCGTCGTACGCCGTGAGCATTGTGAGCTTCTCGCCGCGCTCCTTGGCCTCGGCCAGGTGATGGACCCGCACGCGACGGCGGCGGGTCAGGTCGGCGGCGGGGGAGGGCGCGGCGGCGTCGGCGGTGGCGTCGTGACCGGGGTTCGACATGCCGGTCAGCCTATGCCTCCGACCCGCGGTACCGGATATCCGTCCAGGTCCCGGCCGGGGCGGACCGGGCCGCGTCCACGACATACCCCGTTAACACTTCTCGGGCAGGATGGGTGCATGGACAGGCAGCAGGAGTTCGTGCTCCGCACGGTCGAGGAGCGCGACATCCGCTTCATCCGGCTCTGGTTCACCGACGTGCTCGGCGTGCTGAAGTCGGTGGCGGTCGCCCCGGCCGAGCTCGAGCAGGCGTTCACGGAGGGCATCGGCTTCGACGGCAGCTCCATCGAGGGGCTGACGCGGGTCTACGAGGCGGACATGATCGCCAAGCCCGACCCGACGACGTTCCAGGTGCTGCCGTGGCGCGGCGACCGGCACGGCACCGGCCGCATGTTCTGCGACATCCTCACGCCCGACGGCGAGCCCTCCCTCGCGGACAGCCGCAACGTGCTCAAGCGCGCGCTGGCCAAGGCGAGCGACAAGGGGTTCACCTTCTACACGCACCCCGAGGTGGAGTTCTACCTGTTCAACCAGGTGTCCTCCCCGGAGGAGCCGCTGGTCCCCGTCGACAACGGCGGCTACTTCGACCACCTGGCGCGCGGCAGCACGCACGACTTCCGCCGAGCCGCGATCACGATGCTCGAGTCCATGGGCATCTCGGTGGAGTTCTCCCACCACGAGGCGGGCCCGGGCCAGAACGAGATCGACCTGCGCTACGCGGACGCGCTCACCACGGCCGACAACCTCATGACCTTCCGCACGGTGGTCAAGGAGGTCGCGCTGGAGCAGGGCGTCTTCGCGTCGTTCATGCCCAAGCCGATGGTCGACCAGCCCGGCTCCGGCATGCACACGCACCTGTCGCTGTTCGAGGACGACCGCAACGCCTTCCACGAGCCGGGCGCCCAGTTCGAGCTGTCCAAGACGGCGCGGCAGTTCATCGCGGGCCTCCTGGTGCACGCGGCCGAGATCACGGCGGTGACCAACCAGTACGTCAACTCCTACAAGCGGCTGTGGGGCGGCGCCGAGGCGCCGAGCTACATCTGCTGGGGCCACAACAACCGCTCCGCCCTCGTGCGCGTGCCCATGTACAAGCCGGGCAAGGGCAACTCCGCCCGCGTGGAGTACCGGGCGCTCGACTCCGCCACCAACCCCTACCTCGCGTTCGCGGTGCTGCTGGCCGCGGGGCTGAAGGGCATCGAGGACGGCTACGAGCTGCCGGAGGCCACCGGCGACGACGTGTGGGAGCTCACCGACCGGGAGCGTCGCGCGCTCGGCATCGCGCCGCTGCCGCAGTCGCTGAACGAGGCGATCGAGCTCATGGAGCGCTCGGAGCTCGTGGCCGAGACGCTGGGGGAGCACGTCTTCGACTTCGTGCTGCGCAACAAGCGGCAGGAGTGGGACGCCTACCGCGCCCAGGTCACGCCCTACGAGCTGCGCCGGTTCCTGCAGTTCCTGTGACACGTCCCGTGACGGCGCGGCGTTCCACCCTCACCGGCAGGCTGCTGCACGCCGGGTTCGCCGACCTCACGCGGTCGGCGAGCCTCTGGTCCGATGCCGCATTGCAGGAGGCGCTCGACGCGCCGGGACGGGAGGACGCGCTGCTGGCGGCGCTGGGGGCGTGCGCCGACGCCGACCTCGCGCTGCTCCAGCTCGTGCGGCTGGCGGAGTCGCCCGAGGCCCGGGAGCGCCTCGGAGAGCTGCTCGACGCCGCGTCGCCGCGGGCGCGCACGCGCCTGGTCGCGGTGCTGGGGGCGTCTTCCGCGCTCGGCGACGAGGTGGTGCGGCGCCCCGAGCTCCTCGACGTGGTCGCCGTCCCGGACGGCGCGTCGGAGGGCGCCGAGCCGGAGCGCGCGGCGGACGACGACGAGGACCGGGACGACGACGACCGGGCCGACGACGGGGCCGGCGCCCCCGGCCCGCGGACGCACGCCGGGCCTGCCGCCGTCCGCGCCGCGCTGCTGCGCGCCGTCGGGGCCGACCCGGAGGCGGACGTGCCGGTGGCGGCCGACCCGGCGGGCGAGCCGGGCACCGCCTGGCCCGACCCCGGCGCGGCCACCACCACCGACGCGCTGCGCCGCGCGTACCGCGAGCGGCTCCTGGCCCTCGCCGCCGACGACCTCACCGCGGGAGAGCCGCTGACGCGCCTGCCCGTGGTCGCCGCCGCGCTCGCCGACCTGGCCGCCGCCGCGCTGGAGGCGGCGCTCGCCGTGGCGCGCGCCGAGCTGGACGACCACGGCGCCGGCGTGCGCCTCGCCGTCATCGGGATGGGCAAGACCGGCGGGCGGGAGCTCAACTACGTCTCCGACGTCGACGTCGTCTACGTCTGCGAACCGGGGGAGGGGCCGGACGGCGGGCAGCTCGACGAGGACACGGCGCTGGCCACGGGCACCCGGCTCGCCGCCGGGCTGCAGCGGGTCTGCTCCGCGACGTCCGCCGAGCCCGCCCTGTGGCCCGTCGACGCCGCGCTGCGGCCCGAGGGGGCCCAGGGCCCGCTGGTGCGCACGCTCGCGAGCCACGTCGCCTACTACGAGCGGTGGGCCGAGACCTGGGAGTTCCAGGCGCTGCTCAAGGCGCGCCCGATCGCCGGGGACGCCACCCTCGGGCACGACTACCGCGCCGCCGTCGACCCGTTCATCTGGTCGGCCGTGCACCGCGAGCACTTCGTGGAGGACGCCCGCGCGATGCGGCGCCGGGTCGAGGCCCACGTGCCACCCGCCGAGGCCGACCGGCAGATCAAGCTCGGCAAGGGCGGCCTGCGCGACGTCGAGTTCACCGTGCAGCTGCTGCAGCTCGTGCACGGGCGGGCCGACCCGCAGATCCGCTCGCCGCACACCCTGTCGGCGCTGGCGGCGCTCGCGGCCGGTGGCTATGTCGGGCGCGAGCACGCCGCGCGGATGGCGGTCTGCTACCGGTTCCTGCGAGCGCTGGAGCACCGGGTGCAGCTGTTCCGGCTGCGGCGCACCCACCTGCTGCCCACGTCCGAGGAGGACCTGCGCCGTCTGGCCCGGTCGCTCGGCATGCGTGCCGAGGGCGCCAAGGGCCTGCTGGAGCGGTGGCGCGCGACCCGCCGCGAGGTGCGCGCCCTGCACGAGGAGGTCTTCTACCGGCCGCTGCTGCCGGCGTCGGCGCAGTTGTCGGACGCGGAGCTCTCGCTCTCGCCCGGGGTGGCGCGCGAGCGCTTCGCCGCGGTCGGGTACCGCGACCCCGACGGCGCGCTGCGGCACGTGGCCGCGCTGACGTCGGGCACGTCGCGGCGCGCGGCGCTGCAGCGCCAGCTGCTGCCCGTGCTGCTCGGCTGGTTCGCCGAGGGGGCCGACCCGGACGCGGGGCTGCTGGCGTTCCGCAAGCTCTCGGAGGAGCTGGGCGCCACGCCGTGGTACCTGCGCCTGCTGCGCGACTCCGAGAACGCCGCCTACCACCTCACCCAGCTCCTGGCCTCGTCCACCTACCTCGCCGACGCGCTGGCCCGGTCGCCGGAGTCCGTGCGCTGGCTGGCGGACACGTCGGGCCTGGAGCCGCGGGGCGCGCAGCGGCTGGCCGCCGAGGTGGACGCCCTCCTCACCCGGGCCGACGAGCCGCAGCCGGCCGCGCGGCGGCTGCGCGCCCTGCGCCGCCGCGAGCTCGCCCGCACCGGTGCCGCGGAGGTGCTCGGCCTGCTGCCGCCGGTCGACGCCGCGGCCGCGATCTCCGACGCGGCCGACGTCGCGCTGGTCGGCGGGCTGCGGGTCGCCGGGCACGCCGCCCGCGCCGAGCTCGGCCTCGGCCCGTCGCCGGACGCCGACCCGACCCGGATGCTCGTGGTCGCGATGGGCCGGCTCGGAGGCCGCGAGATGGGCTACGGCTCCGACGCGGACGTGATGTTCGTGCACGACCCTCTGCCCGGCGTCGAGCCGAAGCTCGCCCAGGACTTCGCCACCCGCGTCGCCACGCGGCTGCGGGCGCTGCTGTCCGAGGTCGGGCCCGAGCCCGCCCTTCCCGTCGACGCGGACCTGCGGCCAGAGGGCCGGCAGGGTCCGCTGGTGCGCACCCTCGCCTCATACGCCGAGTACTACGAGCGGTGGTCCAGCGGGTGGGAGGCGCAGGCGCTGCTGCGCGCCCGGCCGGTGGCGGGCGACGTCGCGGGCGAGGGCTCGATCGGTGCGCGGTTCGAGGCGGTCGTCGACCCGCTGCGCTACCCCGACGGCGGGCTCGACGACGCCCGGGTGCGCGAGGTGCGGCGCATCAAGGCGCGGGTCGAGGCGGAGCGGCTGCCGCGCGGGGCCGACCCGGCGCGACACCTCAAGCTCGGCCGGGGCGGCGTCTCCGACGTGGAGTGGACCGCGCAGCTCCTGCAGCTCCAGCACGCCGCGGCGGTGCCGGGCCTGCGCACCACCGGCACGGTCGCGGCGCTCGACGCCGCGGAGCGCGCCGGCCTGCTCGACGCCGAGGACGCGGCGCAGCTGCGCGACGCGTGGGTGCTCGCGTCGCGGCTGCGGTCGGCCGTCGTGCTCTGGTCCGGGCGCACCACCGGCGCGCAGGTGGACCAGCTGCCGCACGACTCCCGCGACCTCACCGGCGTCGCCGACCTGCTCGGCGACGTCGGCACCGGGGGAGAGCTCGAGGAGCTCTACCTGCGCACCGCCCGTCGCGCCCGCGCCGTCGTGGAGCGCGTCTTCTACGGCGAGGAGTGACGGCCGAGGTAGTCCCGTCCTCGCCCAGGTAGTCCCGAGCCCCGCGAGGTAGTTCCGTTCTCGCCGAGGTAGTTCCGGATGGGCCGAGGTCGTCCCACGCGCGGCAGAGGCCGTTGCTCGTGACACGTGACCTCGCTAGGTTTGCGAGGTGCGGTGACTAATCCGCTCTCAATGCCGAGAGACAGGGAACTTCATGACGCAACACCGAACCGTCCAGCGTGGCCTCGCGGCCGCGGCGGGTCTGCTCGTCGGCCTGGTGGGCATGCTCGCCCCCGCGGCGTCGGCCTCCGCCGCCGAAGGAGCGGGCGAGCCCGCGTGCCCGGCGACCTGGTCGTCCACGACGGCCTACGGCGGCGGCCGGACGGCGGCGCACCACGGGCGCGCGTGGGAGGCCCGCTGGTGGACGCAGGGCAACACCCCCGGTTCGACGGGCGTGTGGGTCGACCAGGGGCCGTGCGCGGACGGGGGCGACGACTTCGTCGTGAGCCGGGCGGAGTTCGACGCGCTCTTCCCGGACCGGGACCCGTTCTACACGTACGACGGGCTCGTGGACGCCCTCGGCGCGTACCCGGCCTTCGCCAGCACCGGCACCGAGACGACGCGCACGCGCGAGGTGGCGGCGTTCCTCACCCACGCCGACTTCGAGTCCGTGGGGCTTCGGTACGTCAAGGAGATCAACGAGGCCAACTACTGGATCAAGTGCGACCGGTCCCAGCCGTTCGGCTGCCCGGCCGGCCAGGAGGCGTACTACGGCCGCGGGCCGATCATGTTCAGCTGGAACTTCAACTACAAGGCCGCGGGCGACGCCCTCGGGATCGACCTGCTGAACGACCCCTGGCTCGTCGAGACCGACCCGTCGATCGCCTGGCAGACCGCCCTCTGGTACTGGAACACGCAGAACGGCCCGGGCGTGATGACCTCCCACGAGGCGATGGTCAGCGGCGCCGGGTTCGGACAGACCATCAACTCCCTCAACGGGGCGCTGGAGTGCGGTGGCGGCAACCCCGCGTCGGTCGACGCGCGGGTCGAGCGCTACGAGCGCATCACCGGTGTGCTCGGCGTCTCGCCGGGCTCGGGACTGCGCTGCTGAGCAGGGCTCCCGCGAGCGCCCGTGGGTACGGCAGAATCTGGGACATGCAACGACCCATGCCGTCGCCCGCGGGCGTCTCGCCCGCCTGCTCGCACCCGGTGGGAGCGGTCGCGTGAGCGCCGGCCTCCTCGGCCTGCTCGACGACGTCGCCGCGATCGCGAAGCTCGCCGCCGCGTCCCTGGACGACGTCGGCGCCGCCGCCGCGAAGGCGACGGCGAAGGCCGCGGGCGTCGTCGTCGACGACACCGCCGTGACGCCGCAGTACGTGCACGGTGTCGCCGCGAACCGCGAGATCCCGATCGTCAAGAAGATCGCCAAGGGCTCGATCCGGAACAAGGTGTTCTACATCCTCCCGGTGGCCCTGATCCTCAGCCAGTGGGCGGAGTGGCTGCTCACGCCGATCCTCATGGTGGGCGGCACGTACCTGGCCTTCGAGGGCGCCGAGAAGATCTGGGGCCGACTGCGCGGGCACGAGGGGCACGACAAGCCCGCTGCCGCCGTCGGCCCGGACGCCGAGAAGACCCTCGTCGCCGGAGCCGTGCGCACCGACCTGATCCTGTCCGCCGAGATCATGGTCATCGCCCTCAACGAGGTGGCCCACGAGCCGTTCTTCTCGCGGCTGATCATCCTGCTGATCGTCGCCCTCGCCATCACCGTGGTGGTGTACGGCGTCGTCGGGCTCATCGTGCGGATGGACGACATGGGCCTCGCGCTCGCGGGCCGCGACTCCCGTGGCAGCCAGCGTGTGGGCCGCGCCCTGGTCACGGGGATGCCCAAGGTGCTCGCCGTGATCTCCGTGGTCGGCACCGTCGCGATGCTGTGGGTGGGCGGGCACATCCTGCTGACGGGCACGGACGAGCTCGGCTGGCACGCGCCCTACGAGTTCGTGCACCACCTGGAGGAGGCAGTCGCGCACGCCGTGCCCGGCATCGGCGGGTTCCTCGGCTGGCTCGTCAACACGTTCTTCTCCGCGCTGATCGGCGTCGTGGTCGGCGCCGTCGTCCTCGCGGTGATGCACGTGCTGCCGTTCGGCAAGTCCCACGACGACGGGCACGACGACCTGCCGGCGACGGACACCGAGCCGGCCGCGGGCCACGACGCGCCGGAGGGCGACGACCGGACCCGCTGAGGATCACTCGGCGGATGCGAGGGTGAGCAGCCGGAGACGGTGCCCGGCGTACCAGGTCGCGGCGGCGAACGCGCCGATCACGAGGGCGAGCGCGAGGCCTGTGCCGACGTCGGACGCGACCAGGCCGGACGGCGCGACCGACCCCGTGAGCGACAGGGCCCACTGCTGCACGCTGAGGTTCCGCGCCCCGGGCACGAAGCTGCCCACGAGGCTCTCCCAGAGCAGGGCGTACACCAGGCCGATGATCACCGCGTGCCGGGTGAGGATCGACAGGAGCAGGAAGAGCACCGCGTACACCGCGCCGGCAGCGAGCGCCCCCAGGCCGAAGGCGAGCGCGGCCCGCGGGCCGAGGCCGAGCACGACGGCCGCGACGACGGTCGGCACCACCGCGAACGCCAGCACCGCCCCGAGCGCCACGGCGAGCTTGCTCTGGACGATCGTGTGCCGGGAGACCGGCTTCGCCAGCAGGTGCACGATCGAGCCGTCGTCGATCTCGGGGGCGATCGCGCCGGTGCCGACGACGAGGCCGAACAGCGGCAGGAACGTCCCGAAGGTCACGCCCTGGAGCAGGGTCGCCGCTTCGGCCTCGGTGACGGGGACCAGGAGGCGCGCGAGGACGGCGATGCCGACGATGAGCAGGGCGAGGGCCGCGAGCAGCCACACGCGCCGGCCGCCCAGCATCCCGCGGGCGGTCAGGCGGACGACGGTGCCGTTCACGACGGGTCCCTCCGTGCGGTCGAGGTGGTGCGGGACGAGCTGTCGACGAGGTAGGAGAACACGCTCTCCAGGGACTCGTCGGCGGGGGTGACCTCGTACAGGCGGACGCCGGCGTCGCGCGCGACGCGGGGCAGGAGCGCGGCGAACCGCAAGAACTCGCTCGCCTGCACCCGCAGCCCGCCGGCGTCGAGGCTGACCCCTGCGGTCGAGCCGTCGGCCACCAGCGCGGAGGCGAGCGCGCGGTCGTCGCTGGAGGAGATGGTGTAGCGGTGGGGCCGGTCGGTCATGAGCCGGCGGATCTCGCGGTAGTCGCCGGACGCCGCGTGCCGGCCGGAGACGACGACCTCGATCTGGTGCGCCAGCTGCTCGACCTCCTCGAGGATGTGCGAGCTGAACAGCACGGTGCGGCCCTCGTCGCCCATGGTGCGCAGCAGCCCGATGAGGTGCAGGCGCTGCCGGGGGTCCATGCCGTTGAACGGCTCGTCCAGGAGCAGCACGGCGGGGTCGTGCACCAGCGCGGACGCCATCTTGACGCGCTGCTTCATGCCCTTGGAGTACTCGCCCACCTTGCGGTCCTGGGCGTCCGTCATGTCGACGGTGACCAGCGCGCGGTCGGCGGCCGCGCCCGGGTCGGGCAGGCCCTGCAGCTCGGCGCTCGCGCGCACGAGCTGGCGGCCCGTGAGGAAGTCGTACGTCGCCTCCCGCTCGGTGACGATCCCGAGGGTGCGGTAGATCTCCTGGTTCTTCCAGGTGGGCGCGCCGTCGAGGGTCACCGCTCCGGCGGACGGCGGCAGGAAGCCGCCGAGCATGTGGATCAGCGTGGACTTGCCGGCGCCGTTGGGCCCGAGCAGCCCGGTGATGCCCGGGCCCACCGCCATCGTGACGTCGTTGACGGCGACGACGTTGCCGAACCAGCGGGAGCAGGCGTCGATCCGCAGCGTGGCCATCAGAGCCGCACCCTCCGGTATCGGGCCGCGACCGCCGCGTAGCAGAGCGCGATCACCCCGAGGGTCACCGCGAGGAAGACGACGCCGGCGGCGCCGCCGGACGGCCCGGCCGGGGACGACGGCTCGGCGCCGAACGCCCAGACCTGCACCCCGTCCACGAGCGTCATCGGCGAGAACAGGCCGATCCACCCGGCGGTGGCCGGGTCGTCGGCGTCGAAGGCCACCAGGGCCTGGAGGCTGGTGACGACGGCGTAGGTGAGCGCGAGGACGGTGACGATGGCGGCCACACCGAACCCGCGGCGCGCCGTCCACGACGCGATGAGGACCGCGACGCCGGAGAGGATCGCGGCGAACAGGAGGGCGCCGACCAGCGCCTCGAGCAGGTCGACCGTCTGCCGGCCGGCGTCGAAGCCGGCGGCGAGCGCGCCGAGGTACATGACCAGGAGCGGCGCCGTGAGGAGGAGGAAGACCGCCGTCGCGACCGCCGCGAGCTTCGCGCGTGCGTAGTCCACCCGTTCCAGCGGCCGCGCGAGGTACAGCGGCAGGGTGTGGAACCGCAGGTCGAGGGACACGGCCTGCGGCGCGGCCACGGCGAGGAAGATGGCGACGGCCGCCTGCGTCACCATCGCGTACCGGGTGTACGGCAGCACCGGGCCGGTGATCGACCCCTGGCCGGCCAGGACCACGGTGACGACGGCGAGGATCACGGCCGGCAGCAGCATCAGGGCGACCAGGCCCATGG
This sequence comes from Isoptericola sp. NPDC055063, assembly GCF_053608125.1. Taxonomy (NCBI): domain Bacteria; kingdom Bacillati; phylum Actinomycetota; class Actinomycetes; order Micrococcales; family Promicromonosporaceae; genus Isoptericola; species Isoptericola sp. NPDC055063. Next base: position 96,276 of record NZ_JBSGUW010000003.1, read on the forward strand.
GCACGACCTTCGACCGCGGCGCGCGGCCCAGCCCGAAGACGCCCCGCAGCGTGTGGGTGTAGAGCCCGAGGGCGATCCCGCGTCGGCCGAGCCGCGGGCCCTCGTACTCGCGGTAGCCGATGTCGTGGATGACACCGGCGGGCGGGTCAGACGGCGGCATCGTCAACCTCCTGGTCGAACACCTCGGAGATGTGGTGGCGGCGCGGCGTCAGCCGGACCAGCCCGTACCCGCGGTCCGCGACGACGTCACGGACCACGTCGTAGGTCGCGTCGCCGTCGAGCCCGACGAGGAGCAGCGCGCCCTCGCGCGAGACCCGCAGCCCGGCGGCCGTCAGCGCCGCCGCCGCGTCGTCCGCGTCCGTGGTCACCTCGACGGCGAGCTGCGCGCTGGCGCGGGTGAAGTCGGCGACGGCGGACGAGCGCAGCAGCACGCCCGCGTCGACCACGACCACGTGGTCGCAGATGCGCTCGAGCTCGCCGAGCAGGTGCGAGGTCACGAGCACGGAGATGCCGAACTCGTCGTAGATGCGGCGGACCAGGTCGAGCATCTCGTCGCGGCCGGCCGGGTCGAGACCGTTGGTCGGCTCGTCGAGAAAGACGACGTCCGGGTCGTGCACCAGGGCCTGCGCGAGCTTCACGCGCTGCTTCATGCCGGTGGAGTACCCGCCGACCGGGCGGTAGCGCTCCTCGTACAGCCCGACGTGCCGCAGCGTGTCCGCGGCGCGCTCGCGGGCCGCGTCCGCGGGGAGCCCCGACACGCGGGCGAGGTGGACCACGAGCTCGGTGGCCGACATGTCGCTCGGCAGGCAGTCGTGCTCGGGCATGTACCCGACCCGTGCGCGCAGCGCGGCCCCGTCCGCGCGGATGTCGTGCCCGAGGACGGTCGCCGTGCCAGACGTCGGCGCCGCGAGGCCGAGGAGGATCTTGATCAGCGTCGACTTGCCCGCCCCGTTGGCGCCGACGAGTCCCGTGACGCCGTCGCCGACCTCGATCGACAGGCGGTCGAGCGCGGTGACCCGCGGGTAGCGTTTGGTGAGCTCATCGGTGGTGATGACTGGCACGAGCCCGACCGTAGCCCCGCACGTCATCCGCCGGAACCCCTCGCCGCCGCCGTTCAGGGGGAAGTCAGGGTGAACCCTCACGGCCGCGGGCGCCTCGGGTGCCCCACCGGCCGCCGGTCGAACTGATGTTCGAACCCTGGCTATCCTTGCGGCGTGGGACAGAGGGAGGGCCGCCCGAGCGGGCGGCCGACGGGCGCAGTCGACCGCGTGCCGCTGCGGGACGCGGCCGAGGGTGCGCCCGGCAGGTCGCGGCAGGGCGCGCACATCACGAGGCCGGACCGCGGCATCCCCGTGCGGGCGTGGATCACGTCGCGCCAGTCCGGTGAGCAGCTCGTCGAGGGCGAGGCCACCGCCTGGACAAACACCCAGGTGCACGTGCGGTATGTCGACGCCCACGGTCGCGAGGGGTTCGTCTGGCTGTGGGCGGGGGCGGTCACGCGGCGGTGAGCGTGCTGGGACACTGGGCGGCGTGCAGATCGACTTCCCGATGACGACCGCGGACTACCTCGCGTTCAACGTCCACGTGATCCGGACGTCCGCCGTCCTCCGCTCCCAGCAGACGCGGCAGCGAGCGGTCGCGGCCGCGGCCACCGCCTTGATCCTGCTGACCCTGATCGGCGTCCTCGGGGACGACTGGGTGGGTGGTGGCGTCGCCGCCGCCATCGGCGCGGTGGGGGTGTGGTGCACCCTGCCGTGGGCCAACCGTCGGCACGCCGTCCGCACCCTGCGTAGGCTCGCGGCCCACGACGGTCTCGGCATCACCGGTGACGCCCGACTGACCCTCGACGACGCCGGCCTCCACGAGACCCTGGGTGGCATGTCGACGACGGTCCCGTGGACCGGTGTCGAGCGGATCGAGGAGACCGACAGCCACGTCTTCGTCTTCATCGGGCCGCACGCCGCCTTGACCGTGCCGAAGTCCGCGACGCACGCGGCGCAGGCGCTCGACGAGATCCGCAGACGAGCCCTCGCGGCCGGGTGACCGTCGGCCCGGGCGGCAACGACGAACGGCGGCCGACCCACCCGGCGCCGTAGGGCTCCGGGAGCGTCGGCCGCCGTTCCGGCGACATCAGCGGGCCCTGGCGGGCCGCCGATCAGATGTCGTAGTAGAGCTCGAAGTCGAGTGCGGTCCAGGGGACACGTGGAGACCGTTGGTTGTGTTGGTTTGTCCGTTTCTTGTGTTGGCTTCGTTGGGTCTTGCCGGTAGTCCTGGGGACTAAGTGGGGATCTGAGGGGACCAACACGGACCGCTTCACCCGGCGCCCAGGGCGCCACAAGTGGCGGTCCGTCTGCTACCGTGACGCCCATAACCGAAAACGGCCCCGCCAGGTGCTACCAACACCAGACGGGGCCTGACCACCCAAGAGGACGGAACCCTCTCGATGGCTACCCCGCAGCATAGCGGGGGAGTGGCGACGCCGCCGCGACCCCTGCGCATCAACGCCCACGCGCCCCTCTGGCGCATCGTCGACGCCCTCGCGGCGTCCGGCTGGGGCGACCTCCGCGACGCCCCGCAGAGCGTCCGCACGTACCTCCTGGCCCTCGGCCGCATCGCCGACGCCCGGTCCGGCATCGCCGAGACCACCGACGCCCAGGTCGCCGAGCGTGCCGGGCTGTCCGTGCGCACCATCATGCGTGCCCGGTCCTGGCTCGAGGAGCGGGAGCTGCTCGTCGTCATGCGCCGCGGCGCCCGCCAGGGCCTCCGGGGTGTCGCGTCCCTGCTCTCGGTCACGAAGCGCGCCCTGGTGGCGATGCTCCCGGCCGCCCGCGCCGGCAAGGACGCCCGCACCCGGGCCCGCGGCGCTCGCCCCGGCGGTGCTCCCAACCTGACACGGTGGCGCGCCTTCCCCTCCTCTCGGAGGAAGACGGGCGCCGCACCGCGGCAGCCCCGGCCTGACGGCCCGACGAACATCCAGAAGCAGCTGGTCGAGGAGGCCGCGCACGCGGCCGCCAACCCCGTCCGCCCCGAGACTCTCGCCAGCATCCGCGCGCTCATCGCGCGCCGCTGACACCTGCCCACCGAGCACCACCACCACGAAGGAGAGACCCGATGTCCCAGCAGCGCACCGCCCGCCTCAACCCCGACACCATGCCCGTCCTTATCGTCGCCGTGCTCCTCGCCGCCGGCCTCGCCGCCGTCAGCTTCGCGCTGTCCTTCGCCGGGCTCGTCGGCGTCAGCTCCTGGGCCCACGTCCCGCACCGCCTCATCTGGGCCGTGCCCGTCATGCTCGACTCCGCGATCGTCGTCTACACCCTCGCCATCCTCGTGAAGCGCGCACGGCACGAGCGCGCCGTCGGCGCCTGGGCCACCCTCGCGCTCTGGACCGCCGTGTCCGTGGCCGCCAACGCCGCCCACGCCGCCGGCGTCCCCGACACCTGGCAGCGCGCCGTCGGGACCGTCGTCGCCGCCCTCGCCCCGATCGCCGTCCTCCTCGCCACCCACACGATCGCGGACCTCATCGTCGCCCGGACGGACGCGGCCGCGAGCGCCGGGGAGGACGAGGTGTCCGCGGAGTGGGACGCCGCGCGTGAGACGGACACAGACTCCCCGTCCGGGACGGCTGCGACGTCCGGCCCGTCCGTCGTCCGCCGGCACCCGACGCCCCGCCCGCGGGGACGCGCCGCCGAGCACCGGGACGAGATCGTCCGCCTGGCCGCCGAGGGGCTGTCCGTCCGGGCGATCGCCGAGCGGGTGGAGGTCGGGAAGTCGGCCGTCGCCGAGCTGCTGCGCCGTGAGGTCGCCGGCGGGGCGGTGACGGCGTGAACTTCACCCGCTCCAACGGATGCGCGCCCAGGGCATCGGCCCGCAGACTTCGGGTCGTGAGGAGTGTCCGGGCCGTGGTCGTCGTGCTCCTCGCGGCCATCGCGGTGACGATCACGCCCCTCCTGCCCGAGGCGGCCGAGCTCTCCGCGGGCCCCGTGAGGGTGGCAGGGACCCTCGGCCCTGGGCGCGCGCTGGTCGTCCCGCCCGTGGTCGACGACAGCGAGCGCGCCCTGCGGCGAGAGACGGCCCGCTCGGCCGTCGAGGCCCACTACGAGAAGGTCTATGGCGTGCGGATCACGCACACCTCTGCCGCCAAGGCGTGCGGGCGGCCCGTGCCCGACGACGGCGTGATCGGCTGCTACAAGGGCACGGCCGAGGGCGGTGGCGCTATCACGATCGCCGCATCCAGCACGACGTACCGCACCACGAAGGGGCGCTACTGGGTCGACCAGCTGATCCGTCACGAGGTCGCGCACGCCCTGATCCTGCGGACGTGCGACACGACCCGGCCGGCGTCCGCGGGGGTGCGCGAGGAGTCCGCCACCGACGCCTACGCCGTGCTCTACCTCGGCGCCGACCGCGAGGTCTTCGACAAGCACTCGATGTACGGCCCGATCCGGAAGATCGACTACATGGACGCGCGCCGGATCCATGCCGGGGACTGCGGCTGAGCGGCGCCCGGGCCCTCGGTCACCGACGCGTGACGGCGGACGCCCACACCCACGCCCAGCCCTCGCGGCCGCCGGCGTCGAGGTAGCGGACGCGGACCTGGCGCGAGGTCCAGGCGATGGCCCAGCCGTCGATCTCGGCCTCGCGCTGGTCTCGGCCGTAGGTGATCCACGCGGACACCGCGGGCGGCTGCTCCGGCTCGACGACTCGCTCGCCGGCGCGGGCGCCCTTCGGCGCGTCGATCGCGTGGTCGCGCAGCGGCACCGTCTCCACGGCGCCAGGCCAGCCTCCCGGCGGCGGCCGTCGCCTTGTCCCCATGCCGCCAGGGTAGAACACACGTTCGGGCACGACGAAGACGCCCCCGCCCACCCGTGAAGGGTGGACGGGGGCGTCCGTGTCCGGTCAGCCCGGGGTGACGTCGAGCGCCGTCCGCACGGCGGCGTCCTTCGCCTCGAGGAGCTTGCGCAGCGCGACCGTCCGCTCCGGCGTCCGGGGCAGCATCGCGACGACGTCGTAGGCCAGGCAGTAGAACCGGAACGAAACGTCGCGCAACGGCTCCTTCGTCAGGTGGTCGTAGGCGAACCACCGCAGCATCGGCTCCTCGTCCATCACGCCTCCCGCTGCTCGTCCGCGGCCGTCAGCGTGTCCGTGTCCGCCGTCAGGGTGGTGTCCGTGTCCGGAACCTCAGGCAGGAGGTCGATCGCCGTCCGGATCAGGGTCACGAGCGCGGCCGTCACCGCCTGCGTCAGCAGCAGCGGCCAGGAGATGTCCGAGAACGCGACAGCGGACGCGAGCGCCGCCGCGAGCGTCTGCGCGAACGTCCGGACGACGCGGTCGAGCACGGCCGCCCAGCGTGTCCGTCCGCCGCCGAGCTCGGGCAGGTTCGCGAGCGACGTCGCGACGGACAGCGCGGCCGCGAGCGCGAGCGCGAGGAGCGTCTGCCAGACGTCGTCCCAGCCGCCGCCGACCAGGGGCGCGAGGAGCGGGAGCGCGGCCGCGAGGACCGTGTAGAGGGCGCGCAGGCCGGCGGCGCGCCAGAACGTGAGGGTGAGGATCACCGCTTCTCCTTCCGCAGGGCCTGGTAGGCGCGCTCGGTCGTCGGGCCCCACACGCCGTCGGCCTTCACGCCGAGGACGCGCTGGATGGCCTGCACGGTGCGGTCGTGCGCGGCGCGGGACTTCGGGCCCCACTTGCCGTCGTCGTCGGCGCCGACGGCGCGCTGCGTGGCGGCGACGCCGTGCGGGAACTTCGAGCCGCGGAACCGGGACGCGGCGCGCACGTCCTCGAGGCGCTTCTCGGTGTCCGGGCCCCAGAGGTTGTCGCGCTGCTTCCACGGGAAGCCGACGGCCTCCTGCAGCTGCTGCACGCGCCGGTCGCCCTTGGGCGTGGTGGTGTACCGGTCGCCGAGGTTCGTGGACGCGGACACGTCGACGTGGAGGTGGTCGCGGTGGCCGGCGGCGGAGCCGTGCGTGCCGCGCAGCGCGTAGATCACGCCCAGGCCCATGCTCTGCGCGACCTGGATCGCGTACTGCGCCGCGGTGCGCTCGGACGCCGGCGAGCCCGCGGGCCCGTAGTTCAGGTCCGCGGCGAGGCCGTCGTAGTGCCACGACCCCTTCGTGTGCACCGGGTGCACGCCCCCGTAGTCGGGGTGCTCCGCCACGCGGAAGCCGTAGGCGTGCGCCCACTTCAGGAAGGCGCGCAGGGTCGACGCGCTGGCGGACTGACGTCCGATGCCCATGGTGAGTCCCTTCGGGTACGACGAAGCCCCCACACCGGGCGGTGCGGGGGCTGGTGGTGGGTGGTGGTCAGAGCCGGTCGGCGATCCGCTCGATCCGGCTCACGAGCGTCTCGTGCTCGCGCCGCGACTCGGCGGTGTGGCCGTCGAGCCGCTCAGCGACGGCGCGGGTGTCGTCCCGGTCCCGGCCGATGTCGCGACGCAGACCCCGGATCTCGGAGTCGTGCCGCTTGAGGTCGTCGCGCAGCTCGCCGACGGCCGCCAGGACGGCCTCGTGCTTCTCGTCGAGGTCGTCCCGGAGGTTGACGTCGTGGCTGTTGTTCACCCCGTGCGAGGCACGCCGTGCGTTGATCAGGGCGAGCAGGATCGGCACCAGCGCGAGGACGACGAGCATGAGGAGCAGCCACGCCCACCACGGCGTGCCCTCCGGCACCGTCGCCGTCATCCGGCCGCCGCCTCGAGCGCGGCGACCCGTGCCGCGAGCGCCGTGAGCTGCTCCTGCTGGCGTTGTACGACGACGGCGAGGAGGTTCGTCAGCCGGTCGTAGGACAGGTTGTCGGGGCGTCCCTGGTCGTCGTAGCCGACCCACTGGCCGAGGCCGGCGTCGTGCATGTCCTCCGCGATCGTGCCGACGAAGCGGCGTGTCGTGTCCGGGTCCTCGGCGACGTCGGTGCGGTCGCGCCAGGTGCGGGGCGCGAGCGCGTCGAGGATGGTCGCCGTGTCGACGTCGTCCATGTCGAGGCGCTCGACGTCCTGCTTGTACCGCAGGGACGACGAGGTCATCTTCACGTACCCGCCGTCGAGGACGACGTTCGCGGACGCGCTGGTCGTGCCCGCGCCGTAGATGTGCGGTCCGCCTGAGTCCACGCCGAGCGAACCGTAGGAGTCGCCGGCGGTGGACCACATGGACAGCCGGGCGCGGTCGTTGTTCATCCCGAGCTGGGTCCGGACGCCGGTCCCGTCGGTGGTGAGCGACTGCAGGGTGACGCCGTCCGCGCCCGTGCCGCAGAGGTACACGTTGTTGGCGTAGGCGGCGAACTCGCCGACCCTGGATGTCGTGCCCTGCCCGGCCTTGACGACCGTCGTCGCGTCCGTCCGGAAGATCGCCTGGAAGATGTCGTTCCCTGCGTCCGCGCCGGCGTTGTCCTTCTGCACCAGCAGGCCGCGCCCGAACAGGGTGCCGGTGGCGATCGCGTAGACCGGGCCGAACCAGGCCGCGGAGGACCCGTCCGAGTGCAGGGCGCGGAGGCGTCCGGTGGCGGGCACGGTGACGCCGGACGGGTCGATCGTGACGCGCGTGACGCTGTCCTCGATGGACCGCAGCGACGTGCCGGACATCTGGACACGGTCGCCGGACGCCGCGGTGCGGATCGTGGCGCCCGTGATCGTCATGCCGTCGATCGCCGTCGCCTCGAGGACCTCCGTCGTGACCGACCCGGCCGCGAGCTCGTTCGTGGTGACGGAGTTCGCCTCGATGTCGGGGCCCTCGATGCGGTGCGGCACGATCACCGACGACGTCGAGGCGACGGACTCCCGGCCGCGGTCGTCCACTGCCTTGAGGTAGAACGCCGTCGACACGACGGGCAGGCCCACGATCGGGACCGAGGTGTCACCCGAGTACAGGGCGGCCACCAGCTCGCCGTCCTGGTAGACGTCGACGCGCACGACGTTGCCGGGCATCGGGTTGCCGCCCACGGTCTTGCCGTCCCAGCTGACCGTCACCGTGCCGAGCTTGGAGAACAGGCCCGGCGCCGACGGCGCGGGCGGGTTCTGCCCGCCGTCGACCGTATCGTCGTTCGTGGGGCGCCCGGAGCCGCCGGCGGCCGCGCCGCCGGTGATGCCCTGCATCTTGCGGGCCGCGCGCAGCTCGGCGGCCATGACCCGGTCGTGCAGCACGACCGACCCCGTCACACCGTCCGAGCCCTTGCTGATCGTGACCTGCTGCACGCGGACCTTCTCGCCGGTGCCGGTCGTCGGCGCCATGATCCAATCGCCCGGCCAATAGTCGATCAGGGGCGCGTGCGCGACGTCGCCGGCGAGCACCAGCGCGCGCGTGTACTGCCCGCGCACCCGGGACGCGCGCTGCAGGTCCGACTGCACGAGCTTGCGGGCGGTGATCTCGTCCGTGACGCCGCCCTGGGAGACGTACCCCTCCCACTCGCCCCACGGGGTCGGCGCCGACGGGTTGTCGACCGTGACGACCAGGCCGCCGTCGCCGCGCAGCAGCGCCCGCGACACGATCTCCTCGATGGACTCAGCCGACGGCGCGTCCTGCACGTCCGTGCCCAGCCAGAGCCGCACCGTGGCGTCCAGGGCGCGCGAGAGCGCGGGCGAGTCCGCGTTCCACATCTGCAGCGTGCGTCCGTTCGTGCGCCAGTCGCACATGCCCTGGTCGGCCAGGCTCGACAGGATCACGTCGAGCCCGTCGCCGAGCTCGTAGTACAGCGTCGCCGCCTGGGACCACGCGGCGCCAGCCGTGTCCGCCGCGTCCGTCCACCCGCGCGCGACGGGGACACCGCCCCGGGCCGCGTTCTCGTCCAGCAGCGTCCGCATGATGACGCCCGCCGGCTTGCTGTAGAACGGTCGCTTGCCCGCCTGCTCGTCACCCTCCGGGAGCAGGCTCGCGGTGTTCAGGTTCCGGGCCTTCATCAGCAGCCACGAGTACGACGGCAGGGTCAGGCGCACGACGTCGCCGACGTCCGCCTGGTCGTGGTCGCGGGAGACGAGCACGAACCGGCCGCCGCGCGGCTCCACCCACGTCCCGCCGTTCGACACCTCGACCGCGACCTCGAGCCCCTGCTCGAGGCCGCGGCCCAGGATGTCGCCGCCCGCCGCGGCGCGGGAGTACTCGATCGAGAGCGCGCCCGTGTCGTTGTGCACGAACGACACGTCGAGCTTGAGCGGCTCCGGCAGGAACCCGATCGCCGACCCGCCAGGCTCGTAGGCCCGCAGGCGCACGTCGTAGACCACGCGGTGCTCCTCTCTACAGGTAGGCGGGCCGAGCCCGCACCACGACTTCAGACGCGCCCGTGACGGTCACCCGTGCAGCCCTATCCGACGGGTCCGTCGCGACCATCCGCGGCCACAGCTGCAGGCGACCTGCCGCCGGGTAGTCCAGGCCTGCCGTCGCCGCCTCGGGCGTGATGGTCTGGGTCGAGGTCGAGCCGTGCGGCGTGCCTGTCCATGCGTTGGCCATCCACGCCGCGTCCGTTGTGTCGCCGTCGAAGTAACTGACCTCGACGGGGTACTGCGGGTACTGCGTCACGTAGTCCCCGATGCCGGCCGCGATGAGAGCCTGCCCAGCGTCGTTCGGGTGCACCCCGTCTGCGTAGAGCTCAGGGGCGTCGTCGGCGTCCGGGATGAATGCGCGCAGGTCGAGGTAGGACACAGCTGCGTCACCGGCTGCGATGATCGACAGCCTGTCGTGGTACTCCTGCCACAGGACCGGATCGGCACCAGCCTGCCGAGCCATCCCCAGGAGCACCACCGAGCCGACGAACCCCGCGTTGCGGTACCCGGCGATGATGCTCCGCAGGTTGGCCTCATAGTCCGCCAGGCTCACGCCCTGCCCGTAGTCGTTGTTCAACAGGCCGATGAACAACAGGTCCGCACCACCCCCCGCGGCGAGTGCGGCGATCCCCGCGTTGAGGCGGTCTCCGGAGACGAAGTCCGCGGTGGAGAAGCCCGCGTGCGCTCCGTCCAGCACACGCACACCTGTGCCCTCGTCACCCGCATAGGCGTGCAACCCCTGAACGTAGACGGACCGGCCAGCGACGCTGCTCGCGTCCCGCGTCACAGTCACGGTGTGCGCCCCCGCTACCAGTGCCGGTGACGACCACACGGCCGACAGGTTGGTCGTCGCGGAATACGTGTCCACGAGCGTCGGCGCCCCTCCGTCGACCACGACCTTCATGACCCCTGTGCTCGCCGTTCGCAGGTACGCGAGCTTGAACGACGTCCCCGTGAACGTGAACGTCACAGTGGATGTAGCGTCCGTCAGGACGCGGGTGCGGATCCCGAGGCCCCAGCTCGGGTTCGTGCCCGTCGCGCCGGTCCACGAGACCGGCCACCCCGGGACGGAATTCGCTGGCGCGGCCGGGATGTAGGGGAACTCTGGCCCCGTCGGAGCCAGGCGCTCCTGGAGGAGCGACTGCCACCGCTTCGCGAGCGTGCTCACGGCGGATCCCTCGCTGATGCTGTCACCGACCACGAGGGCCTGCGCGCGGCCCGCCGCCACTGCGACATCCCACTGCATCAGCGGGCCGGTCCGAGAGCCCAACTGGGCTAGAGCTTCGGCCTGCGTGTCGCCGACGCCGATCATGACGCTGTCGACCCACATGCGGTGTCCCGCTGGGAGGAGAACGCCCGTCGAGCCGGAGTACGCCTGGACGTTGATGTAGGCGGCCGTCGCCGTCGCCGGGGCCTGCACCATGAACACGGCGCGCCGTCCGGCATAGAACGGCGCCGGCGTGACCGGGCCCGAATGGAATGTGTTGGCCGACCCCGTGAACGCGACCGTCGGCCGAATACCGCCGCCCGCGGCCGGGTAGCTCGTCTCGCCCGCGACGAGCGCCGCGAGCGCGACCCACTGTCCGGGCGTCACGGGGGCCGAGGTGCTCGCGAGCTGGGTGAGCGTCAGGTACGGGCTCGAACCGTCCGCCGCGAGCTGCATGCACCGCGACCCCGCGCCGCCGCCGCCCCACATCTGCGGGAACGAGGCGGTGATGGTCCCGGTGCCGCCAGTCGCCACCCACAGCGCGCCCGAGACCTCGAACGAAGGGTTCTGGACGAAGTTCTTTCGGACTAGCGCACCTGGCGGCGGCGTCCACGCGTCAGCGTCCTGCGACAGCCACGCCCGCATCGCACCTGCGTCGACGAACAGGTACCAGCCTGGCATCGATCCCGTCCACGAGATACCTGTCCCTGACACAACGTCGGTGACCACAGGGTTGTCCGGGTCGTCGATCCGCAGCACCGCGTCGCCGACTGGCGCTGTGGACCCAGCGAGCACCGAGACCGATCGGCCGAAGACTGTGATGGTGGTGTCTGACTCGGTACCGCGCAGAAACACGCCGGGCACGGCGAGGACGACCTCGAAGGTCGCCTCCGCGGCGGTAGTGAACTCGTCCGGGGCGACCGAGACGAGCACGGCCGGCGCCGAGGTGACGAGGCCGCCGGACGTGCGCGACAGGATCAGGCCGGGCGCTCCGAGCAGGCCGTACAGCTCGAGCGTCGCGTTCTCGATGTCGTCCTGGGTGGAGCCGTGGAGCCACATCGTGAGGGTGACGGTCGGTTCGTCGAAGACGGGCAGGCCGGCGCTGATCACGCCGTGCCTGCCCGGCACCTCGAGCGTGGTGCGCCGGGTGGTGACCGGCGGCCGCCACATGGACACGGCCTGCAGGCCCCAGCGCAGCGAGTCGACCCCGGACAGGCCCCAGGTCACCTCGTAGACGTCTGCCACTGTCACACCACCCCGATCGCGGCCGCGTACTGCAGCGCCTTGTTGGTCGTGACCGAGGTGGGCTCGGCCTGCGGGAAGTGGTTGATGATCTTGATCTCGACGTTGCGGCCGGTGCCGGCGGGGCCGGTGCCGTTCGGGTACACGGTCGAGCCGGTCGGCAGGTCGACGACCTCGGGGCCCTTCTCGCCGACGACGGCCCAGCCGCCCTGGCGGATGGTGCCGCCCTTGGCGAGCATGGGGATGTTGGGGACGTCGAAGCTGCGGCCGCCGACGCCGGGCACCCACCCGGGCACCGTGAAGCCGATCGCCCCGATGCTCCGGTTCCACCAGCCGGCGACCGCGTTGAACGCGGACTTGAAGACGCCCGTGATGGCGGAGCTCACGCCGGAGATCGCGGTGCCGATCCGGCTCGGCAGGTTCTTGAACCAGTCGACGATGCCGTTGAAGATGTCCTTCACCCGGTCGCGGGCGGAGCCGAACTTCTCACCGACGAAGGACGCGACCTTGCCGACGGCGGAGCCGACGCGGGAGGGGATGTTGCGGAACCAGTCGACGACGCCGTTGAAGACGTCCTTCACCTTGTCGCGGGCGGTCGTGAACTTCGTCCGGATCGCGCCGACGACCGCGCCGATGGCCGCACCGATCCGGCCCGGGACGGCCTTGAACCACTCGATCAGCGCCGTCCACTTCTCCGTGATCCACGTCTTCGCCCCGCCGAAGAACCCCTTGATCTTCTCGATCGCCTGGGAGAACCACGGCACGAGCGTGTCGGTGAACCACTTCCCGACGGCCTCGATCGCGGCCTTGATGCCAGCCCACGCGGCCGCGACGATCTTGCGGCCGATCTCCGTCTTGGTGAAGAACCAGACGAGGCCGGCCACCAGGAGGGTGATGCCGGTGATGATCAGGCCGATCGGGTTGGCCTTCATCGCGAAGTTGAGCGCCTTCTGCGCCGCCGTCGCGACCCACGCCGCGGCGGCCTGCGCCTTCTGCACGATGCCGAGGTTCTTGACCCACGTGGTCGCCTGCACCAGGCCCTCACCGAGGTCACCGATCGCTGTCCCCGCGAGGATCGCGTTGCCGCCCAGCTCGAGGAACTTCCCGGCGGGGCCGCCGATCTGCTCACCGAGGGTGGCCATGCCGTCGCCGAGGGTCGCGGTCCACGTCGCGAGGTCGCCGGCGGACTCACCCGCCGCGTCGAACTTGCTCCCGGCCTCCTCGGACGCCCGGCTGATCTTGTCCGCCGAGTCCGCCGCCGACTTTCCCACGTCGTCGAAGGTCTTCGACGCCTTGTCCACCCCGACGACGGTGAACTCCACTGCCGGTGTCGCCACGCCTACACCTCCTTGCTGATCGCCTGCTCGATCGCGGCGGCCGCCGCCGTCATGGCCTCACCGATGCCGTCCAGGAACTCGTCCTGGTGGTCGTCGAGCACGCCCTCGAGCAGGCCCGCGGTGGGCACCTTCTGCTCCACCCACCGCCACGAGCGGCGCGGGCGCCGGCGCCACGGGTACACCGGGTGCCGCAGCGTGCCGCGCCGCTCGAGCGAGTTGTAGTCGTGGCCCTTGTCCGTCGACACGATGCGGATGCCGGCGGACTCCTTCGCGCTCGACGAGAGCCGGTTGCGCACCGCGAACGTGCGCTTCTTCTTCGTGAGGTACTTGGACGCCCCGCCCCGCTTCGGCAGCTTCGCCGCGAGCTCCGTGCGCATGTCGTCCGCCGTCGGCGTGCCCGCCGCCCGCAGCGCGGCCAGCAGCTCCTTGCGGATCTCCTTGCCGTCGCCGACTTTGCGCATCACCTTCGCGAGCGCCTCGAGCGAGTCCATGCCCTCGATGCGGAAGTCGTCACCCACGCGCGGCCGCCTCCTTCGCCTTCTTGGAGACCTCGAGCGCGAGGTTGTAGAACTCCTCGCGCTCGAGCTGGGTGAGGACCATCCACGAGGCGACGGGCTGGCCCGTCGTCAGACACCAGGTCGCTATCTCCCGGGCGTCTGACCTCAGCCTTCCCCCGCGGCGACGGCCTCCTCGTCCTCGTCCTGCTCGTCGTCGGCGAAGTAGTCCTGCAGCTGCCCGACAGTCATCGCGGACGCCCGGCCAGCGGGGTCCGGCTCGCGCCGGCGGTGCAGGTCGAGGAACACGAGCGCCTCGACGAACGTCTCCTGGTCCTCCTTCGCCATCCGGGCCAGGGGCCGCTTGAAGACCCGGTTGACCAGGCCGCGCTCCTCGCCCGTGACGGACAGGTAGAACCCCTGGGCGGTGAGGTCGGAGGTCGACGTCTGCGCGTCGCTCACGCGGTCACCTCCGTCCAGGAGTCGATCAGCCACTGCACCTCGACCTGCAGCGTCTCGGACGCGTCCTCCGCGGCCTCGCCACCGAGGTAGGTGTCACCGCTGATGCCGCCGGGGGTGACGTTGAACGAGTAGTGCGGCTGCTCGACGGACGCCGCCGAGTTGCCGAGCGGCTTCACGGTGCCGACCAGCGGCGTCGTGTCGCCCGACGTCGCGATGCGGTACAGCGACGTCGCCAGCAGGTCCTGGTTCAGCGTCATGTCGAGACGCTTCGGGATCTTGCCGCGCATGTCCGCGAACGTCTGCCGCGTGCCGTAGTTGAACGCGATCGCGGACGTCTCGTCCGAGCGGTCCACTCCGTCGAGGATCAGGACCATGTCCCGCCCGTTGATCCGGGTCACTGCCATGAGGGGTCAGCCCTTCATCTGGGCGCGCGAGACGCGCGCGAGAACGTTGACGGCGGTCGCGAGAGTCGACTGCCCGTTGGTGGAGTACTCGGCCGGCTCGTCGACCGTGTCGGCCGCGAGCTCGTACCCGTCGAGCCCACCGATGGCGTCGAGCAGCTCGACGACCATGTCCATGAGCCGCTCGAGGGTGACGGCGTTGGTGCCGGGCCGTGCGACGCAGATGACGCGCAGGACGATCCGCCAGGACCCGACCTGCGGGCCGAAGCCCACGCCGCCGTTCAGGACGTAGCGGAACGGCGGTGACGCCTTCTCCGGGACCTCCGGGAAGGTGCGGAGCCCGGCCGCCGTGAGCGCGTCAGAGAGGGCCGTCTGCGCGGCCGTGATGGCGTTCACGCGAACCCCAGCGGCGCGAGGTAGGGCGACAGGACCACGCGGGCACCGCGCAGCGGGTCCGAGGAGACGCGCAGCGCCGTCTCGGACCCGTCGCCGGTGTCGTGGTAGACCGTCGTGAGGACGCCGTTCGGCGCCTTCGCCTGGTTGAACAGGTTCACGCCCACGCGCAGCACGGCCTCGTCGACGGCCTCGGTCGGCACGACCTCCGCGCCGACGTAGTCCGTGACGTACCGGTCCGCGAGCGTCAGGCATCGGGTCGCCTCGTCCTCGTCGGCGGTGGGGTCACCGCCGACCCGCTCGATGAGATCGGGGACGGTGACCGCCACGTCAGCCCCGCTTCTCGGCGCGCTGGCGAGCCGGACGCTTCTCGGCGGCCGCCTCGCCGGTCGTGGCCGTCTGCTCGGCCGGGTCCTTCGCGGTCGCCGTCTCCTGCTCGCCGGCGGTCTGGCCGTCGCCGGCGGGCTGCAGCTCGGGGCCGTGGTCGCCCTCGAGCGCGGCGCGCAGCTCGTCGACGTCGTCGATCACCTCCGCGGCGAGGCCGCCGCGGACGAGGCCGTGCGCGTACTCGTCGGGCAGGTCGACGATGTCGCCCACCCGGGCCGTGACGGGCTCGCCGTTGTAGAGCCCGCCCGGAGCCACCTTGATCTGCACCTTCATGTCGACCCCTTCTGGTCGTCGTTGGGGGCCGGGGGCGCCCTCAGCGGGCGCCCCCGGCGGGCGGTCACGCGGCGTTGGTGACCAGCGGCTTGACGGCCGTCGGGTCGAGCCCGACCGCGCCGCGACGGACCAGGGCGCGGAACGCCGTCTGGTCGTTGCCGAACCCGGCCTCGGCGGACCGCTCGAACCGCAGGCCGCCCGCGATGCGGACGACGAGGGCCGACCAGTCGCCGAAGTAGATCGGCTTCTTCGCCAGGCCGAAGGGGTCGAAGTTCGGCTCGATGAACACCGGCTTGCCGAGGATGAGGTCGGGCTGGCCGGCGACCAGGGCCGACTCCCACACCGGCTTGCCGTCCGCGGTCTTGAGCTTGCGGACCACGGCGGCCGCGCCGTCGGACATGCCGAAGGCGCACTTCAGCGAGGCGCGGTAGGGCGCGATCACCGAGTAGAAGAGGTCCACCAGGTAGTCCGAGCCGTGCCCGATCTGGGACTGGTCGCCCAGGCTCGCCGTGTCGCCCGGGAGCGTGGTGACGCCCGGGACGGTGAAGCCGGCCTTCGCGGCCGCGGCGCCCGCCGCGGCGACGTTCAGGCCGAGCTGGCGGCCGGCGTTGCGCGCGATGTACCCCTCGACGTCGAACGTGGCGTCCTGCAGGAGCTCGTTCGGGACGTAGGTGATGTACCCGCGCTTGGCGACGCCCAGGTCGACCGTGTCGAGCGTGGAGTCGCTCTCCGTGATCGGCCCGTTCGCCGGGATGTCGGCGTCGTCCGGCTCCGCGTGGATCGTGGCGCGCGGCATGGGGATGGTGTTCCCGTCCGCCGTCGTCATGAGCGTCGCGTAGTTGAGGATCTCGGACGACTCGACGGCGTGCTCCCACAGCTGGGTGGACACGCCCGCCTTGCCGGTGCCGCCCGCGGCCGACATGGCGCGGGACTCGATCGCGACGTCGTAGGACTCGCCGGCGCGCGACTCGCGCACCCACTTCGCGAACTCCGAGTCGACGCCGCCGCGCTGCTCGTCCTCCGGGCCGCCGTGCTCGCGCCGGAACGACTCCTCGAGGTCCTTCGCGCGCTGCTCGCCCTGCTCGGCGTTGCGCAGCCGCTCGGCGGCGTCCTTGCGGGCCTCGGCGAGGTTGTCGAGCTCCTGCTTCTGCTCGGCCGACAGCACCGGGTTGCCGGAGCGGACGCTCTCGTTGAGAAGGTTCGCCTGGCGGGTGTCGATCGAGTCGACGAGCTCCTTCAGGCTGTTCGTCAGAGACGACATGGGTGTCCCCTTTCCGGGACTCGTTGGGTGGTGGGTCCCGGTGGGTTGCGCCCTGCCGGATCGTGCTGGTGGTGCTACCTGCGCAGCGGGTGGTTTCCCTGCCCGCTGCGCCGGTTGGTCGTCAGGTCAGCGCCACGCCTTCAGCGCGTCGCGGACCGTGAACGCGGGCGGGGCCTCGTCCGTGCGGCGGAAGAACTTCCGCAGCTCGCCCTCGGCCGCGAGCGCCCGGACCTCGTCGACGGACGCGTCCTTGGCGCGGGCGAGGGACTCGAACGCGGCCGCGGGGCCGACGAGCGCGCCCCCCACGGACCGCTGCTCGTCGGCGAGGGAGCGCACGCCGACGCTCGTGTCCTCGTAGGCCGGCGAGTTCACCGGGGCGACGTCGAGCAGGCGGACGGACAGCAGCCGGCGGATCGGGAAGTTCTGGTCCGTCTCGCCCCACTCGTCCTCGTGCACGACGAACGCGAACGACGACTGCCGCACGTCGCCGCGCTGGATCAGCTCGTGCACGTCCGCGCGGGCCGACGGCAGGTCGGCCTCGTAGGTGAGGCCGATGTCGTCGACACCGAGGCGCAGCGTGCCGCCCCCGGTGGTGCCGAGGACCATGTTGTCGTCGTGGTTGTACCGGGCGATGACGCCCGGCCAGCCGTCGCCGCGCGACTTGTTGAATGCGCGGGTCGCGATGGTCTCGACGAAGCCGCCGAGGTTGCGGGACGTGGTGTCGAACTTGGCGGCGTAGCCACCGATGGTGCGCTTGTCGGCGGCCGCGGCCCGGGTCTCGACCGGGACCGTGGTGAACCGACGCTCAGCGGTGCTGGTCATGCGTCCTCCTGACGGGTTGCCGGCGCGGGGTCGGGCCGGGGCACGTTGCGGTAGTCGCCGCCTGCGATGGGCGGGCGATCGTCGAGGGCGAGCGCCTCGTTGAGGGACAGACGGCCGTCCTTGAGCTTCGCGCCGATGATGTCCGTCTGGGTCTTGATGTCGGGGCGGATGGTCTCGGCGACGTCGAGGCGCATGAACTGCCCGCCGGGCAGCCACCGCGCGACGGCGAGCTCGAGCCGCTTGATGTACGGGCGCATGTTGTGCGCCCGGTTCCGGGCCCGGGACTCGTCGTTGGAGTACGTGAGCGAGTCGCCGGCGTTGCCGCCGACCTCGCGCGGGTCCAGGCCGTAGATCGCCGCGATCTCCGAGGCGGTCAGCTTGAGCGTCTCGATGAACTGCGCCTGCGCCGGCGGGACGGACACGATGGTCAGGTCCCAGTCCTTGCCGGTCACGAACGGCTTGCCGGACGCGAACGACGTCACGGCCCGGCTCTGCACCTTCTCCGCGGCCTTGCCGTCGAGCACCTGCATCTGGTTCTTCAGCACCGCGGGCGGGATCCCGCCGCCGCGCTTGACGTCCGCGTACTCCTGCGCCGACAGGCCCGCAGCCACGATCGACGCGTAGTGCTGGATCGGGGACATGCCGAGCAGCCGTCCCTCGGGCACGAGCCACGGGATGTGCGCCACCTGCGAGGCCGGTGTCTGCGCGCCGTTCAGGTACCACCACCTGGTGCCGTGCTCGTCGTTCGTCGGCGACCAGTCCCGCGACCACTCGATCATCAGCGGCAGGTTGCCGCCGTAGCCGGAGACCGACCGGATGCGGCCGACTGCGTTCCCGTCCGTGACCGTCGCGTACATCGCCTGGCCGAGCCAGTTCTCCGTGCCGTACTCGAGCTCGATGTTGCGGAACAGCTCGGGCGTCCCGATCTCCACGACGCCGCCGGCGCCGTCGGGCCGGTAGAACCGCGGGGTGAGGGTCGAGACGTAGTCCACGATCGTGCGGATGGACGCGAACACCGGCGTCAGGTACGTCGCGCGCTCGGTCGTGATCGTCTGGGCGGTGCCGGCGGTGTCGATCCACTCGTCCCCAGCGGCGCGCTTCTCCACGCCTGCGTTGAGCCACCCCATCACTGCCACCCGAGGAGCAGGGCGGCCCCGACGGCGATCGCGCCGACGGCGATGAGCGCCACGCCGAGGCCGACGGCCAGCCACAGTCCAGCGCCGACGGCGAGCGCGCCGCAGGCCATGAGGCCGGCCGAGGTCTCGCCGATGGTCGGTCGCCGCACGGAGGGGAGCTTCACGGTGAGGCGCTTCACGTTGACCCCCTTCACAGGATCGAGGACATGACGTCGTAGTTGGCTTCCTCGCGCGTCGCGGAGAGCGCGCACGCGCACGCCTCGAGCGCGCTGATGTCGCCGCCCTTGCGCGCGAACGCGCGGCGGTCGCCGATCTGCCGCCACCCGGCGGCCGCGACCGCGGCGTCGAGCTCGTCGTACCCGCCGTGCTCGACCGTGCCGGCGTCGACGGCCTGCACCAGGTCGTCGCACGCCTGCACGTACCCGGGCAGGTCCAGGCGGGTCACGATGACGCCGGCCGCCTCGAGGTAGGCGATGACGGTGGACGCGGGCCCGCCGCCGTCGACGACGACGGGCACACCCTGCTCCGACTGGATCCGCGCGACCTCGGCCACGAACTTCCCGCGCTCCCGCGTCGGGGAGCGCAGCACCGAGCCCAGGTGTGGCCGCTCGCCGCCGAGCACCGCGCCCAGCGACAGCCACGCGTGGTCGACGTCGCCGGCCACGCCGAGCGCCACGACGGGCGCGTCCTTCGGGCGCGGCGAGACGAGCTCGGGCCAGCGCGGCATGATCAGCTGTCCGGACGCGTCGTCCCGCCAGATGCCGAGGCGGTCCTCGGCGAACTTCGCCGGGTCGTAGGTCTCGAACTCGCCCTGCACGACCTCGTGGTTCATCCGCGTCAGCCACGCGGGGTTGGCCGACCAGCACAGGTACTCGACCGCCGGCGTCCACTTCCGCGCCGCCAGGTCGTCCTGCGCGGCCCGGTACTCCTCGCTGTCGACCTCGACGCCCCACTCGCACCACGCCGCGTTCGTGGACTTGCCCGCGAGCGCCGCGCGGCGGACCGCGTCGAAGGCGAACGAGTCGTCCTCCTCCTGCGGCGTCGTGCCGAGGAGCCACACCTGCGGGTTGGGCATCGCGGACATGGTCGAGTTGATCGACGTCCACGCGCGTGAGCCGAGGATCTGCGCCTCGTCGAGGAGCAGGCAGTCGGACGAGAAGCCCTTCCCGCCGGCGCCGGAGCGCGCCTTGAACTGGACCTTGGCGCCCGTGGTGAACGTGACGGCCTCGCGGTTGAGCGCGTTCATGACGGCCTTCACCCGCAGCCGCAGCGCGACGTTGTCGTCCGCCTCGATCAGCTCCATGAGCTTCGCGAACGCCTCGCGCGCGGTGTCCTGCTGGTGCGCGCTGACGACGATCTTCTTCTCGCCGAACAGCAGCGCACCCGCGAGGATCCGCGACACCATCAGCTGCGACTTGCCGTTCTGCCGAGGCACCGTCACGCCGACCCGCTGCGCCGCCCACGTACCGTCCGTGCGCTCGCCCTGCGCCGCCTCGAGGATCTCCTCCTGCCAGCCGTCGAGGACCAGGCCGAACGACGCCGACAGGTCGACGACGTCGCGCGCGGAGCTAGCGCGGACGCTCTGCGGCGTGACCCAGGCGCGCGACGGCGCCTCCCCGAGCAGCTCGACGGGCTGCGATCTCGTCAACCGGGTCACCCGCCTTCCCCTGCGACTGCGAGCCGTCGGCCGACGGGAGCGCCGCGATGCGCGCCTCGCACGCGAGCAGCTGCCCGTACAGCGGCGCGCGCTTCTCCGGCGGCGCCTTGTCGATCGAGCGTTGGATCCCCTCGAGTACGCCGCGCAGGTACGCGGCGCGGTCGGTCGCGGCCGCCGGGCGGTCAGCGCCGGCGCGGCAGGCGCGGTGCTTCGGCGTCGCGCTGCTGCGCGCCGTGAGCCGGATCGGCTCACCGCACACCGAGCACTTCCCCTGCCGGGCTGGAGAACTTCCTGTCTTGCGAGCCTTCTTCACCCGCTCGCCCTGACGCTTCGTGACCACGCCATCACCGCCCGAACGCCGTAGATCGTCCGGTTCGCCCTGCGATGCCGCAGCGTCGCGTCTCGCGCCCACCGGCATACCCCAGGGGGGCACGTCCTGCTGAGACCCGCGTAGACCCCTCTGACCTGCGACGACACGGACGAACAGCGGGTGAGACCCGAAAAATATCACGAGCCGTGTGTGAAAACTTTGGTGGTTCGGGGGTGAGGGGGAGGGCTGGCCGCAAAAAATCCGGCGCGGTCGCGCGACGACGCGCGCCGCGCGGCCGGAGATCTTCCTGTCGAGGTCAGAGGTCGAGTCGTCTCGTCGCGGTCACGACGTCGCGTCGCTCGCGTCGAGCTCGCGCGCGTCCACCCTTGCGTCCGCCCTTGCTGGTGTTGCACCGGGCGTGCGCGGGACCGAGGTAGCCGGCGCCGTCGTCCGTGTGGTCCAGGTGCCAGTTGCTGCCCGGCAGGACCGGGCGGCCGCACACCGTGCAGGGCCGGGGGAGCCGGGCCGCCCAGGCGCGGCGCGCGGCCTGGTGCGCGCCGCCGTACCGGTGCAGCTTCTCGGCGTAGGACGTGCCGCGCTGCGTGAGGCGGATCGGGCGCCACGCGGTGCAGTCGAGGTCCTCGAGCCCGGACCAGGCCGGCACGCGGTCGATGCGGTCGTGGGCGGCGTACCACGCGGTCACGCCGCGCAGCCCGTCGCGCACGGCACGCCGTCGCGCGCGCACCCGCTGCGCGCACACGTCGAAGCCCGGGTCGAGGAGATAGCCGTGCGTCGCTCGCACCAGCTGCTGCGCCTTGGCCCGGGCAGTCGAGGAAGCGCCGGTGCGGATCACCACGGCCGACGCGTTGGGGTTCGTGCCGACCGCGCGCATGGCGGCGATGAACTGCCGCTCGCTGCTCCACTGCGCGTCGTCATGGTCCAGCACCTGCAGGCCGAGCGTGTCGGCCAGCTGGTGGGCGAGTGTGGACTTGCCGGCGCCGGGCGGGCCGAACAGCAGCACGACGAGACGAGGCACGGTCACCTCCGCCCGGTACGACGAAGGCCCGGCACCGGGGAGCGGTGTCGGGCCTTGCTGCGGGCATGACGAACCCGCCGCCGTCAGAGTAGCGCATCACCCCGTCGCGTGCGACCAACCCACGATCACGGCGAGTCACGCACGACTCGGTCGGCGGTACAGCCGGGCCGGGTGCACACCTGGTGCACGCGCACGCCGGCGACGGTGGCGAGCACCGCCCACGAGTGCCCCTCGAGCTGGCATCGGGTGACCTCCACCTGGCCTGCGAACGTGACCACGCGCGGCTCGGGCGCGCTCACGGCCGCCACGCCGTACCGACGACGTCGGGCGTGGTGCGGCCGACGAGGGCCGCGGGGGTGTGGGCGCGGTACACGTCGGGGTCGGCGAAGTCCCCGGGCTCGTGGACCTGGCCGCAGGTCGTGCACGGGCCGGACGGGCGGGTCCCGATCGTCGCGGCCACGGCCGCGTGCTCGGCGGCCAGCTGCACCGCGGCGCCGAGCTCGTCGACGGTCGCGTGGTCCCACGCTGTCCCGCAGTCCAGGCAGTAGGCCGTCGTCGGGTACAGCCGCACCCGGACCTTGCCGAGCACCCCGCACACCGGGCAGCGCACGTTCGGCTTCCACGGCGGGTCGGCCCACGTCGTCGCGGTCCGAGCCAGCGCCCACCACCGCATCACGTCCGCGTCGAGGTTGCGCAGCATCGTGTCCGGCAGGGTTGGTGCGAGCTCGAGGAGCCGGCGCAGGCGACGGGCCGGCCCGGACGGCATGGCCTGGCCGACCAGCACGCGGCACCAGGTCTGCGTGCCGAACTGGATGTCCTGGTGCGCGGCCATGCCCTCGATGTTCGTCGGCGGCCGTGAGCAGGGGCCGGCCGACGAGCCGCCGGCGGACGAGTCGTCGGCCGGGTTGAGGAGCTGGGTGAGGAGCGGGTCGTGCTGGATCGTCGTGGAGCGCACGACCGCGCGCGGCAGGGGGCGGGGGCCCTCGGCACCAGGGGCCGGGTCGCGACGCTCCTGCCACGTCTGCTGAGATGCCGGGATCCACTGAGACACGTAGTCGAACCAGGGGTCGACGAGCTGCGCGACGCGCTCGGCCATCCGGTCGAGGATCTCCTCCTGCTCGGTCCGCTCGGGACGGTGCTTGCTCATGCGGGGGTACCTCCGGGGGTCGGGCGAGGGCGGGCACCTCCACGCCGGCCACGACGGCGGCGAGGGCGCGGGGGTTGGGCGGTGGGCTCGGTCGTGCTGGCGGGTGACAGATCAGGTCGTGCGCGCGGCCCCGTACTGGTGTGGTGAGTACCCGAACCGTCCCGACCCGACCCGGTCGAATCCGTTCTGTCGACCTTGGGGGTTGAGTTCCGAGGCGACTTCGGGGCGGACTTCGGACGCGCTGCCGGGGGCGCTGCTGCTCGCACTGCCGTGGGGCGTGCGGGGGCGGCTGCTGCCGGCGCTGCGGGTCGCACACCTTCGGGTGCGGGGTCCGCTGCTGCCTGGGGCGCTGCGCCGTCGTCGCTCGAGACGTTCTCGGTGATCTCGGGGTGGCCGTTGTCGTTCAGGTACTTCGTGGTCGCCTTGCCGTAGCGGGGCGACGTCGGGGGCGTGCGGACGGTGTGGTTGTCGTCCCAGAGGTCGACGTTGCCGCCGCGGGCGCTGTTGCAGCCGAGGCAGGCGACGACCATCGTGTCGACGGTGCCGGCGGTGCCCGGCTCGAGGTGGTCCAGGGTGCCGGTGCGGTTGCTCTTGCGTCCGCGCCACTGCACGAGGAGGCCGCACCATCGGCAGTTGTCGCCGTCGCGGAGCAGCACGGGCGCCTTGAGCGCCGGGTTGCGGGTGTCGTCGCGCTGCTGACGCTCCCACGTGACCTCGGCGCGCAGCCGCAGGTGGATGAACTCCGGGTCCTGGACGAGGCGCCAGGTGCGGCCCGCGAGGACCACCTCGAGCAGCCCGACGGCGACGCACTGGCTGATCAGGTCGCGCCAGCGAGCGCCGCCGATCATCTGCACGGTGCCGACGTCGATGACGTAGTCGGTGGTGTGCGCGGCGGACTGGATGGCGCACCGGCTGACGAAGCCGAAGACCTCGTTCACGGTCCGCTCGTCAGCGGTGTGGAGGCCGGCGGTCGCCATGACGGCGGGGTAGGTGGCGGCGCTGTCGCCGGTGCGCATCCAGGGCAAGGGGTGCGGCTCCTTCCGGGAGTCGGGACGGGGCGGTGGTGGGTCAGTCGGAGCATCGGCACTCGCCCGTCTGGGGGTTGGTCGGGCCACCGCAGGAGTCGCAGAGGTTCACGTCGTCGTCACCTCCTCCCGGGTGAGGACGGCGAGGATCGTGCCGTCGAGGAGGTCGGCCGGCCGCCACACGTGCCGCTCGATGCCGGCGGCCGCGAGGCCGACGAGCCACGACTGCTGCGCGGGTGAGACGCGGCCACGCTCGGTCTTGAGCTCGGCCATGACGAGGCGCCGGCGGGCCGTGCTCAGCAGGACCAGGTCCGGGAACCCGGGCTGCGAGCGGCGGGAGTCGTGGGTGTGGTAGCCGAGTTCCCAGCCGAGCTCGCGGGCCAGGCCGAGGACGCGGGTCTGCAGGGCGGCCTCGGACATGTCGCGGGCGACCTGGGCGCGGTACTCGGCGCGGGACAGGGGCCGCAGCGGGGCGGCCATCAGCCGTCCGTGTCGTCGGCGAGGAGCTCGGCCTGGGACTTGTCGCCCACCGTGCCCGCGCACGAAAAGCTGTACGAGAGGCCGTCAGCGGAGAAGCCGGCGCCGCGGCACGGAGTCTGCCCGCACCGCGGGCACGGGCGCAGGACCGACGCGTCGACGGCGCGACACGCGTGGTACCCGCCGCCCGCCGGCGCCCGCCACGGGCCCTGCCGGCGGGCTGCGCGGCACTCGGTGCAGCAGCAACGGCCGCAGCGGACGCACGGGAGGGCGACGTGCCGGCGCAGGCGCGGCGTCCACGTCGCGAACACGAGCAGGGCCACGCAAAGCAGCACGAGGCCAGCGAGCGCGCCGAGCATGAGGAACAGGAGGCTCGTCACCGGTCGGCCTCCCGCTCCGCGCGGATCTCCGCGAGGACGGCGTCGATCGCCTCAGGCGGCTCGAGCACCGTGCGGGCCCGGGATCCGTCGGACTCGCCCACGACGCCGACGCGCTCCAGCTCGTCCATGAGGCGGCCGGCCTTCGCGAACCCGATGCGGAGCTTGCGCTGCAGCATGCTCGGCGAGCCGAACTGCGTGGTGAGCACGAGCCGGACGGCGGCCTCGACGATGTCCTGCTCGAGGTCGGGCTCCTTGTCCGCGTTGGTCGTCGCGTCGAAGATGCGGTCGACGACGGCGGCGAGGCTGCCGGTACTCTCTTCCTCGAGCAGGCCCTCGCGGTAGTCGCCGGCTGCGCGGCGCAGCAGGTTCGCCCACCGGGTCTCGTGCTCCATCTGGGCGACGGCGTCGCGGCTCATCGGCATGATGACGCCGACGACCTGGCCGTTGTCGACGCGCACCGTCCACGCGCCGTCGTGGAACTCGTCGCGGCCGGCCCGCGGCGTCACCTCGAGCGGCAGGCCGTAGACGTTCGCCGTCTTCACCCACCGGGTCACCAGCACCGGGTTCAGCGCGGTGCGCAGCTGGTCCGCCGCGGGCAGGCCGAGCGTGGCCGCGATCAGGCGCGGCACGTCCGGGAAGCCACCGCCCGGCCGCACCACGTCGTCCGTCGGGATCCGCGGCACCGTCAGCGAGCGCCCGTCGAGCAGGGCGCCCTCCTCGGTGAACGTGACCTCGTGGGGCGTGACGACGAGGTGGAACGCCTGCGTCTCCCACTGCGCGCGGGCGTGCTTCTCCGCCGGCGGGGTGAGCACCGCGAGGACCTCGCGCGCTGACCGGGGCTCGATGTCCACGGTCGCGAGCTCGGGCAGCTCGAGCACGTCCTGCACCTCGATGTACGCGGCGGCCGCGGTGTAGCGGTCCAGCGCGACCGCCAGGACCGTCTTGTCGTCCACGAACTGCAGCCGCACCCGCTGCAGCACCGGGAGCTCGTCCTCCGTCGACACGTGCGGCAGGACCGCCGCGAGCGCCATGCGGAGGGACGCGCGGCCGACGTAGACGTCGACGGGCGGGGCGGCGACCTTCGTGGGGGTCTCGGTGGCGGTCACGCGGCGGCCTCCTGGGGGTGGTCCTTGCGGAAGTGGGCGGCGAGGTCGATGACGGCCATCGGGAACGTGACCTTGACGCCGACCTGGATGACCTTGTGGCGGGGGCAGGTCCAGACGAAGCCGCGGCCGAGCTCGCCGTCGAGACGGCGGACCCGGCGCACGCGCGGGCGCGGGGCGGGCTTGGCGTCGGGGCGCGCGGCGACCTGCTCCGCGACCTTGGACGGCGGCACCGGGTTGCCCTTCCAGCGACCGCGGACCTCGACGCCTGCGCCCTTGAGCACGGCGCTCACCGTCGCCTGCGAGACCCCGATGCGGTCCGCGACCTCCTGCATCGTCAGCACCTCCTCGGTGCTCGTGTAGAGGGTGACGATCTGCCGGTTGCGGATCTCGCGGGACTCGCGCGTCTCGCCGCTCCTCGGGCCGCGGCGGGCGGGCTTCTGGGTGGGCACGGGCACCTCCTCGGTGCGGTCGATCAGGGCGGGCGGCGGCGTGGTGAACGCGGCCTTCTCGTACTCGGTGCTGACGAGGGCGGCGCCGTGCAGGCGCGACGTCGACTTCGTGGCGGGCTGGCCCGACGGCTGCGCGAACGGGTTGGTGGCCGCGCGGCGTGCCGCCTCGGCCTCGCGCCGCTCGCGCAGCGCGTCCAGGTCGGCGGGGGTGCGTCCCGTCGGGAGGGTGAGGGCCCCGCCCACGTAGCCGCCCGCGGCGGTAGTGCCGGCGGCCCTCACGAGGCACGCCCCGCGACCAGACGCTGACGGTGGTCCCAGCCCTCGAGGTACGCGACCGCGGCCGCGAGCGCCGTGTCCTGGGCGATGAACCCGACGCCGCCGAGGTGCAGCACCGTGAGGGCCTCCGCGTGGAGGCGCTCGGCGTCCATGCGCGGGTCGAGCGCGGCGGCGACGTAGCAGCGGAGGGCGAACGCTTTGGCGGGCACGGCGGCCTGAGCGGCCGCGAGCGCCTCGGAGAGGATGCGGCGGGAGTCGCGGACGCCGGCGGCGAGGTGCGCGGCCGCGTGGCGCAGCTGGGCGGCGTAGATCGCGCGCACGGCCTCGTCCTCCCAGCCGGGGGCGGCCGGGATGATGGGCTGCTCGGCCGTCGCGGGGCGGCGCGCGGGGCGGTGGGCGCGGGTCAGGGTCGCGGTGGCCACGTCACGCCTCCTTCGTCTCGTAGGCGTCCAGCCAGGCGTGCTCGAGCTCGGACAGCCCGTACCCGGCGTCGGCGAGGAACCGGAGGTGGGTGGCGCCGAGGGCCGGCGCGCCGGTGTAGTTGTTGTCCGCGGCGGGCCGGCGCCAGAACGCGAGCTCGCCCTTCGCCTTGATGGCGTCCTCGCCGATCGCCATCGCGGCCTCGAGGAGGTACCGCTTGCCGCCGTCGGGACTGCGGCGGATGGCCTTCACGTGTGCCGAGGTCGACGCGTCGGCGACCAGGTCGTCGAGGACCTGGTGGACGCCGAACTCGTGCGGGTTGCCGATCGCGATCATGAGGGCTGCGTGCTGCACCTCGGCGTCGGTCGGCTTCACCGCGCGGCCCACGAAGCGCGAGCGGATGAACTCGCGGCGCACCGTCTCGGCGGCCTCGGCCGCCTTGCCGTTCGCGATCACGCGGCGGCGCTCAGCGGTCGCCTCCTCGGGCGTGGCGCCCGACGTCGCACCGGCGGTGTTCCGGGCGTGCCGGTTGAAGTGCGCGTGCTCACGCCAGGAGGTGCAGTACGTCTCCTCGCGCACGTCGTCGACGCTCCTCGCCCACACGTAGACGGCGTGCCCCGGGCAGGACATCTGGTGCTCGGTGACGTCGAGCGCGGGAGCGGTGCCGTTCGCGTTCGGCTTGTCGGTGAGGCTGCTCAGGTTCTCGGCGCGTGCGCCCTGCCCGTAGGTCACCGCGCGGACGTCCAGCACGGTCACGCCCTGGGCGCGCAGCTCGCGCTGGCGGTTCTCGACGGCCTCACGCTCGGCGATGTCGCGGCGGGTCCGCTCGATCTCGTGGTCGATGTCGGACGGGTCGTCGATGGCCGCCTCGACGAGGCGCTCGGCGGTCTCGACGTCGCCGGCGGCCACGTCCGCGATCTTCGCCGCGGTCACCAGGTCGACGCCGGCGCCGTGCACCGCGGTGCGCGTGCCCTCATCGACCTCCGCAAGCGCCAGCGCGGCGGTGACGTCGTCCTTGGGGCGGTGGGTGCGCTTGGCGATCTTCGCCGGCGACCAGCCGAAC
Source organism: Isoptericola sp. NPDC055063 (assembly GCF_053608125.1). Lineage (NCBI taxonomy): Bacteria > Bacillati > Actinomycetota > Actinomycetes > Micrococcales > Promicromonosporaceae > Isoptericola > Isoptericola sp. NPDC055063. The sequence goes on from NZ_JBSGUW010000003.1 coordinate 124,275, forward strand.
AGGGCGAGCTGCGCGACGGCCGCGACGTCGTCGGCCTGGGTGATCCCGAGCCGGTGGTGGTTCTCGCCGAGCTGCTCGACGATGCGGGCGGCCTCGTCGGCGATGTCGTCCACGAGGTAGACGGGCACGGACGGGAGGCCGGCCTCGACGGCGGCGAGGGTGCGGCGCTGGCCGGTGACGACCTGCAGGTTGCCGAGCGCGTCGTGCTTCACGGCGATCGGCTGACGGACGCCGTTCTCCGCGACGTCGCGCTTGAACGCGGTGCTCATCACGACGGTGCGGCGGACGTTCTCGCCCAGCACGAGCGACGTCGGGTCGACGAGGGTCGGGCGCGCCACCTCGGGCGCGTGGGCGGCGCTCACGCCAGCACCGCCGGCCGGACGCGGGAGACGCGCGCGGCCGTGTACGGGCCCCAGGACTCCACACGGTGCACGCGGTCGTCGACGACGGCGTAGACGTCCAGGCGGCCCTCCTCGCGCCACTTCCACTCCACGACGTTCGACACGAAGACCGGGGCCGCCGTCTCGTCGAGCATCCGGACACGGATGTCGAACGGCGTGCGCTCGCCCGACGGGCGCGACACGCGCTCGGACGGCGCGTCCTGGCGGGCCGGCGCGTCGAGCACGGGCACGGCGCGGACGCGCTCCACGACGTCGGCAGGGTCCAGGCCGACGGCCGTCGCGACGATGCGGGTGATGCCGTCCACCTCCTCCGGGGTGGCGTCGCGCAGCGGCAGCTCGTCGGACGCGGCGTACACGGGCGCGCCCTCGGGGTTGGGCTCGTCCGGGAGCGGGTACGTCATGCCGCGCACGTCGCGCGGGGTCGGGACGGGGTGCAGGTCGGTCACGGGTGTCTCCTGGTGGTCAGGCGGGGCGGGGGGTCAGTCGTCGTGGGCCGCGAGCGCCGTGGTGTCGGCGCGGGGGTGGGCGATGCGGGCGAGGGTGGCGATGGTCTGCCGTCGGGCTTCCTCGCGGGCGTCTTCGTGCCGCCGGCACATGGGGCAGGCGGGGCGTCCGGACCGGAGGGTCCGGGCGACCGGTACGCCGTGCTCGCAGAGCGGCTCGTCGACGTCGGCGAGGAGCACGGTCTACCCCGTGGGGGTGCGGCGGTAGAGCTTCACGAGGGCGTGGTGCGCGGTGAAGCCGGTGGACGGCTCGCGGCGCGGGTCGCGGGTGCCGGGGTAGTACACGGGCTCGATGAGCCGGTCGGCGCAGGCGCGGGCGAACAGGCCCGCGCGAGCGCGGTGCGGGAAGTGCACGGCGTCGAGCTGGTGGCGGACGAGGTTCACGGAGAACTCGGTGCCGGGGCGGACGCTCGCGATCGCGGCGAGGCCGGCGGCGACCTGCTCGGGCGTGACGCCCTTCATCGAGCGGGCGCGGCCGCGACGACCGGCCTCGGCGGGGGTGATGGTCGTGGCGGTCATCGGTGGGCCCTCCGCTGCGTGACGTGGACGAGGCGGGCGAGGAGCGCGGCGCCGCCGAGCATGAGGACCGGGCCCGCGATGAGCTGGCCGCCCGACGCGAGCGGGGCCGTCAGCTCGACGACGACGCCGGCGTAGACCCCCGCGAGCGCGACGAGCAGGGTGACCGCGTGGCCGATCGGGTGCCGGTCGACGCGCCCCGCGGTGTGCATGGTCACGCGGGGCGCGTCGGCCGTCCTCTCCTCCCCCTGCGAGGTGAGGTCGGGCTCGCCGTCGTCGTCGCGCGGAGTAGTCGCGGCGAGGGCGGCGAGGCTGTTGGTGGCGGCGTGGTCGGCGAGGAGGTCGTCGACGTCGCGGGACTCCGGCGCGTCGCTCACCGGATGCCTCCGCGCAGCTCGACGAGGCGGGAGCACGCGACGTCGAGGGCCGACATGGCGCGCCCCTCGGGGATGCCCGGCTCCGAGCCGTACCAGTCGAGCGCGGCCGCGACGACGTCGGCCTGGGCGCGCACGTCCGCGAGCGCCTTCGTCGCGGCCTCGTCGACCGCGGCGGAGGCGGGCGCGACCCGGCCGTGCAGCAGCGCCTGCAGGCCCGCCGGCGACGACAGGCGCGGCACCTCGGGGGCGACGGCGGCCGGGTCACGCTCGACCCCCGGGACGGCGTCGATCGGGGCCGCGTCGTCCTGCTCGGCGTGCCAGTCCATGTGGTCGCGGATCGGGTCGTAGTCCTCGTCCAGGTCGACCGGGCCACCGGCCCAGCCCGACGCGAACGAGCAGCCCAGGCGCGGGCACCGGAACAGGCCGGAGTCGGCCGACGGGTCGTAGGTGGCGCCGTCGAACGAGAGGACGCCGTCCGGCGTCACCGTCTTGGTGGTCATCGGGCCACCACCAGCTGCGTCTTGGCGGGGGCGGTGACGGCGCCGCCGCGAGAGGTCGCGGCGTACTGCTCGTCGAGCCAGGCGTCGACGTCGTCCTCGTAGTAGGCGACGCGGCGGCCGACCTTGAAGCTGCGCGGGCCCTTGCCCTCGTGGCGGAGGAAGCGCAGGGTGCCCTCCGGCATCCCGGTGCGCTCAGCCACCGCGGGGATGAGCATGATCCGACGGTTCACGGGTACTCTCCTTCGTGTCTGGTGAGGGTCGGCGCTTCTTGGCGGGGGCGGCCGGCCCTTGCTGTTTCCTGGCGGTCAGTTGGAGCGGCGCTCGGCCTCGCCGTAGATGTCGGACGCCGTCGTCCCGAGCGCCACCGCGAGCTTCACCGCGGCGGACGCCTTGAAGTCCCGGACGCCGGCGAAGTACCGCTCGACGCTGCGCGCACCGAGGCCGGCAGCGGCCGCGATGTCCGTCACGGACAGGCCCTGCTCCTTGCGGCGCTCGTCGATCACCTTCATGACCTCGGAGACCTGGGGTGCGTTCATGTTGCGACCGTAGCGCCAAATATGGCGAACGGCAACGTTGATCTGGCGAGCGTGCCAGAGTTCACCCGGATACAGGGTGTGTGAGACGGGGCGAAAAATGCGCCCGACCTGGCGTATCAGACGCCGTAACGGCGTACTCTCTCCGGGTATGGACACCTACGAGAACGACGCCGACACCCTGGTCAGAGCGCTTCTGGCCACCGTGAACGGTGAACGGGTTGCCGCCGGCCTCACGGTCGCGGAGCTCGCCGAGAAGTCCGGGGTGCCGAAGCGGACCCTCGACCGATACCTCGGGCCGGGCGGCGGCGACATCCCCAACAAGATGCTGACGAAGGTCGCGAAGGCGCTCGGCGTCACGGCGTCCTTGCTCTGGGCGCGCGCTGAGGAGCGGGCCGCACGCGAAGAGTCGCGAGACTGAGTTTCACCCGGTTCTCAAGTATTCGTACCGTTTCAGCCGAATTACTGTTCCGTCATGAAATCAATTTCCGTTCCTGACGGGACCTCCGCGACGTCGCTCGCCACGCTCCACGCACTCCGAGCCCGGGACATCCACCGCAGTGCCGTGCCGCCCGACGTCCTCGACCGCCTGGTCGCCGACGACCTCACCGCGCGCGACCTCGCGTACCTCTGCGTCGTCGCCGGCACGCTCCCGTCGACAGTCGTCGCTGCTGCCGGGGGATGAGGCTCTAGAAGCCCCCCCCCCCCCCCGCGATTCCAACGTTCAGGAGGAGCCGTGGCCAATCTCGCGAAGAGGCCAGACGGCAAGTGGCGGGCCCGCTACAGAGACGAGCAGGGCCGCCAGCACGCAAAGCACTTCCGCCTCAAGAAGGAGGCGGAGGACTGGCTCGCCGACGTCGCCGTGTCAGTCAAGTCGGGGACCTACGTAGACCCCGCCCGCGCCAAGCTCACCGTCGCGCAGTGGTGCACAGAGTGGATCGAGGCGTACAGCGGCCGACCCTCCACGATCCGACAGGCGCGCACCCACCTCGCGCGGATCGAGAAGGGGCTCGGCAAGCACCGCCTGAGCGCCCTCCGGCCGTCACACGTGAAGGCGTGGATCAAGCAGCTGCAGGACGAGCCGCTCGAACCGTCCTACGTCTACGCCCTGCACGCCCGCCTCGCGCAGCTGATGACCGACGCCGTGCACGACGGCCTCGTGCCACGGTCCCCGTGCTCCCGCCGCACGGCACCGCCGGCGGGCCGCCAGCGCACGTTCATCGCCACGACCGAGCAGATGTGGGCACTCCACGACGCCATGCCCGAGCGATACCGGGCCGCGGTGCTGCTCGGTGCGTTCGCCGGCCTCCGCGACGCCGAGGTGTGCGGGATCCGGAAGGACGACGTCGCCTGGCTCGAGTACGTGATCCGGCCGGCGGTGCAGTACCCCGAGGACCCGCTCAAGACGGAGGAGTCGAAGACGCCCATCCCCGTCGCGCGCGAGCTCGTCGACCAGCTCGCCGCCCACCTGGCCGCCCACCCCTCCGACACCTGGATCCTCACGGACGACCTCGGGCAGCAGGTCGGGCCGTGGAAGCTACAGCGCGCGGTCCGCACGGCGCGCAAGCGGGCCAACCTGCCCGCCGAGTTCCGCTTCCACGACCTCCGGCACTACTACGCCTCGCTGCTGATCTCCGACGGCGCGGACGTGAAGGTCGTGCAGGCGCGCCTGCGGCACAGCTCGGCGAAGACCACCCTCGACACCTACGCGCACCTGTGGCCCGACACCGACGAGGCCACGCGAACCGCCACCGCCGGCGTGCTCCGCGCGCGCATCGCCGCGAGCGCCGAGGAGGCCGTAGGGGAGTAGGGCTGCGAGCCCGCAGCACGAAGACGCCAGGAGCCCCGCCCCCTCATCGGGGGGCGGGGCTCCTGGCGTTGTGCTGGGGACCGTTTGGGGACCGGCAGGGTCCCCGGGGTGGTCCCGGTGCAGGTCAGAGACCTACGGGGCCTAGATGTCGTAGTAGAGCTCGAACTCGTGCGGGTGCGGGCGCAGACGGATCGGGTCGATCTCGTTGGTGCGCTTGTAGTCGATCCAGGTGGCGATGAGGTCCTCGGAGAAGACGTCACCCTGCGTGAGGAACTCGTGGTCGCGCTCGAGGTTGTCGAGGGCCTCCTCGAGGGACGCGGGCACCTGGGCGATCTGCGCGTGCTCCTCGGGGGGCAGCTCGTACAGGTCCTTGTCGATCGGCGCCGGCGGCTCGATGCGGTTCTTGATGCCGTCGATGCCCGCGAGGAGCTGCGCGGCGAACGCGAGGTAGGGGTTAGCCGTCGGGTCGGGCACGCGGAACTCGACGCGCTTGGCCTTCGGGGACGAGCCGGTCACCGGGATGCGGATGCACGCGGAGCGGTTGCGGGCCGAGTAGACCAGGTTGACGGGGGCCTCGTAGCCCGGCACCAGGCGACGGTAGGAGTTCACCGACGGGTTGGTGAAGGCGAGCAGCGACGGCGCGTGCTTGAGCAGGCCGCCGATGTACCAGCGGGCCGTGTCGGACAGGCCGCCGTAGCCCTTCTCGTCGTAGAACAGCGGCTCGCCGTTCAGCCACAGCGACTGGTGGGAGTGCATGCCCGAGCCGTTGTCGCCGAAGATCGGCTTCGGCATGAAGGTGACGGTCTTGCCGTGCTGCCAGGCGACGTTCTTGATGACGTACTTGAACTTCATCAGGTCGTCGGCCGAGTGCAGCAGGGTGTTGAACCGGTAGTTGATCTCCTGCTGGCCGGCGGTGCCCACCTCGTGGTGCGCGCGCTCGACGTCGAGGCCCACCTCGGCGAGGACGGCGCACATCTCGTCGCGCAGGTCGGCGAACTGGTCGTTGGGGGAGACGGGGAAGTAGCCGCCCTTGTACCGGGTCTTGTACCCGAGGTTGCCGCCCTCCTCCTCGCGCCCCGTGTTCCACGCCGCCTCGACGGAGTCGAGGTGGTAGTAGGACTCGTGCTGGTTCGTCGAGAAACGCACGTCGTCGAAGACGTAGAACTCGGCCTCGGGGGCGAAGAACGCCGTGTCCGCGATGCCGGTCGACTTGAGGTACGCCTCCGCCTTCGCGGCGATGGTGCGCGGGTCACGGGCGTACGGCTCGTCGGTGAACGGGTCGACGATCGAGAAGTTCACGATGAGCGTCTTGCGCTTGCGGAACGGGTCGAGGTACGCCGTCGTGACGTCCGGGACCAGCTTCATGTCCGACTCGTGGATGGCCTGGAAGCCGCGGATCGACGAGCCGTCGAACATGAGGCCCTCGGTGAAGGAGTCCTCGGAGAACTGCTCCACGGGGATGTTGAAGTGCTGCATCACGCCCGGCAGGTCGATGAAGCGGACGTCGATGAACTCCACCCCCTCGCGACGGGTGAAGGCGATGGCCTCCTCGGCGTTCGTGAACATGCATGCACTCCTTGCCTGGATGGTGCCGTTCGGTCGGGGCCGCCGGACGGTTCCGAAGGACGGGCGCGGCGGCTCGGGGGCCTGCCGCTCGACGACCACGACCGTAGGGCGGCGGCGTTTCTCCGGCATGGCGCCTTTGTTTCGAACAGGTTACGGGGGTCGCGCCCCCGGCGCCGCGTAGCCTGGAGCCATGGCATCGCCGGAGGACATCTCACGAGAAGACGTCGGGTCGTGGCTCGAGGGCGGACGCCGGGACGACGCCGGGTCTGCCGGCCGGCTGGGGCTCCCGGAGACCGGCCCGGGGTCGCTGGCGCGGCTGGGGCGCCGGGCCGTGGCCCTCCTCGTCGACTGGGCGGTGGCGACGCTCATCGCCTACCTGGTGACGACGCCGGCGACGTTCGCCGAGCTGAACTCGTGGGTCACCCTGGGCGTCTTCGCGCTCGAGAACGTGCTGCTGGTCAGCACCGCCGGCTTCACCATCGGCCACCGGCTGCTGGGCATGCAGGTCCGCACTCTCGGCGCCCCGGAGGGGATGGCGAACGGGTTCGTGCGGGGTCTCGTCCGCTCGCTGCTGCTGTGCCTGGTCATCCCCGCCGTCGTCTGGGACCGCGACGGCCGCGGCCTGCACGACCGCGCCGCGGGCACCGTCCTCGTGCGCCGCTGAGGTCGTCCGCAGGTCGCCCGCACGAAGAACGACCCACCCGGCGCGACGCCGACCCTCGGTGGGTCGGTGTCGCGGAGGGTGGGTCGATCTCGTGGTCGAGCTCCCGATGCGGATCAGCGGCCGCGGAGGCCCTTGCGGTCCGGGCGGGCGCGCATCGGGTCGACGCCCTTGGGGATCGGCAGGCGGGCGCCGCCGAGCGCCTTGAGGCGCTTGCTGACCTGGTCGGCCTCGGGCTTGGTGAGGGAGCGCTTGAGCTTCTGCACCTGGCGGGCGACCTTGGGCAGGGGGGTCTGCCCGTCCTCGTTGCCGCACTGGATCAGCGTGATCGGCACGTTCGGCACGACGCGCGCCACCTTGCGGCGCTCGTCCTCCAGCAGTCGCTGGACGCGGTGCGACGGGCCCTCGCTGACGAGGACGATGCCCGGGCGGCCGACGCCGCGGAAGACGAAGTCCTGGGTGCGCGGGTTGATCGCGACCGGCTCGTCGTCGAAGGTCCAGCCGCCGCGGACCGTGCCGAGAGCGGCGCGGGCAGCGCCGGGCTGGCCCTCGATCTGCGTGTACGCGGCCCGCTCCGCCTTGCGGGTCAGGACGAACATCGAGCCCAGCATCGCGAACGGGATGCCGAGGACGACGATGTACAGGATCTTGAAGCCGGTCGGCACGTTCAGGAGCAGCACCACGGCGGCGACGACCGCGAGGATCCCGACGAACACGCCCAGCAGCAGCCACGTCACCGTGGGGTCCTGCTTGCGCGTCATCTGGTACGCGGCCCACACCTGGTGGTACCAGCGCTGCTTCTTGGGCTTCTTCTGCTTACCGGTGGCGTCGGCGGGCGCGCCGGCGTCGGACTTGGTGCGGGCCATGGTCGTCAAGTCTAGTGCGCTCGGGGGGCCAGGAGGCTCGCGGCCTCCTGGCGCGACGTCGTCGGCTCCGCGAGGTGTGCCAGCGACTCCGGGATCGGCAGGCCGCGGCGGGTCATCGCCTGGCCCCACAGGCGGCCGGCGCGGTACGACGAGCGGACGAGCGGGCCGGCCATGACGCCCAGGAAGCCCATCTCCTCGGCCGCCTCGGACAGCTCGACGAACTCCTCCGGGCGCACCCAGCGGTCCACCGGGTGGTGGCGCAGGGACGGGCGCAGGTACTGGGTGATCGTGATGAGGTCGCAGCCGGCGTCGTGCAGGTCCTGCAGCGCCTCGCGGGCCTCGTCGATCGTCTCGCCCATACCGAGGATGAGGTTCGACTTGGTGACCAGGCCGGCCTCGCGCGCCCGGGTGAGCACGGACAGCGAGCGCTCGTAGCGGAACGCGGGGCGGATCTGCTTGAAGATGCGCGGCACCGTCTCGACGTTGTGCGCCATGACCTCGGGCCGCGACTCGTTGACGACGTCGAGCAGCTCCGGGATGGCGTTGAAGTCGGGGATGAGCAGCTCGACGCCGGTGCCCGGGTTGAGGGCGTGGATCTGGCGCACGGTCTCCGCGTACAGCCAGGCGCCGCCGTCGGCCAGGTCGTCGCGCGCGACGCCGGTGATCGTCGAGTACTTCAGGCCCATCGTCCGCACGGACTCCGCCACGCGGCGCGGCTCGTCGGCGTCGAAGTCGGCCGGCTTGCCCGTGTCGATCTGGCAGAAGTCGCAGCGGCGGGTGCACTGGTCACCGCCGATGAGGAACGTGGCCTCGCGGTCCTCCCAGCACTCGAAGATGTTGGGACAGCCGGCCTCCTCGCACACCGTGTGCAGTCCCTCGCCCTTGACCAGGCCCTTCAGCTCCCGGTACTCGGGACCCATCGTGGCCTTCGTCTTGATCCACTCGGGCTTCTTCTCGATGGGGGTGGCGGCGTTGCGGGCCTCGATGCGGAGCATGCGGCGGCCTTCAGGTGCGATCGTCACGGGTGTCTCCCGGTCGTCGTCGAGCAGGTGGACGTCCGGCGGGACTGGCCTGTGCGGACCCTGACCGCCGGACCTCGTCAGAGTACGTGAGCGGCGCGCCCCGGCGCCGCGACCTGCTCACCGTGTGGACGTGACCTCAGCAACACCCGCCGGCGCGGCCCCTGACGCGGGGGCGGCGCGCAGCGGGTCGAGGTGGCGGGCGAGCGCGTCGACCAGCGGCGCGCGCACGTCGTCGAGGGTGACGTCGCGCCCGGTCTCGATCGACAGCGAGGTGACGTCGGCGTCCGTGATGCCGCACGGCACGATGTGGTCGAACCGGCTGAGGTCGGGGTCGCAGTTGAGGGCGATGCCGTGCATCGTCACGCCCTTGGCGGTGCGCACGCCGATGGCGCACACCTTGCGCTCGCGGCGCCCCGCGTCGGCGGCGAACCAGACTCCGGTGCGGTCCTCGACGCGGATCGTCCGGAGGCCGAACCCGGCACAGACCTCCATCACCGCCTCCTCGAGCGCCCGCACGTAGGCGACGACGTCGATCGGCTCGGCGAGGCGCAGGATCGGGTAGACGACCTGCTGCCCCGGGCCGTGCCAGGTGATCTTGCCGCCCCGGTCGACGTCGACCACGGGGGTGCCGTCCGTGGGGCGCTCGTCGCGGTGGGTGCGGCGCCCCGCCGTGTAGACGTCGGGGTGCTCGACGACGATCAGGGTGTCCGGCCGGTCGCCGGCGACGACGTCGGCGTGCACGCGGCGCTGGAGCTCCCACGCCTCGTGGTAGTCGGTCAGTCCGGGCAGCGTCATCACGTCCACCCGGCCGAGGCTAGCCCTCGTCGGCCTCGCGTTGGGCGCGGACGAGGGTGACGAGCATCTCACGCAGGCTCGCGACCTGGTCGTCGTCGAGCCCTCGGGAGGTGAGGTCCTCGGCGGGCTGGAGGCGACCCGCCTCGGCGGCCGCCCTCCGGCCCGCGTCGGTGACGGCGACGGTCCGCCGCCGGCGGTCGCGGGGGTCCTCACCGCGGACGACATAGCCGGCGCGCTCCAGCCGGGCGACGACCTTGCTCATCGTCTGCTCGGTGACCCCGTTGAGGTCGGCCAGCTCGCGCTGCGTGCGGGGGCCGGCGAAGAGGTGCAGCAGCACCGGGAAGCCCGCGTGGTTGAGGTTCCAGCCCGCGAGGTGGGCGTTCCAGTCGTGCTCGATGCGGCGCACCACGGTGAACAGCAGCCGGCCCGTGGGCCACTGGGCGGGGTCGTCGCTCGTCGGGTCGACGGGGTCGGGCCAGCCGGGGGCGTCGGACGGGGGCGTGTCGTCGGGCACGTCGCGGGTCACTTGCTGCGCACCTCCTCGTGAGGCAGGATACTCAGCATGCTGAGTAATCGCGGATCGGGACTTCTCCGGGGCCTCGCCATTCTGGCAGCGATCGGGGTGTGGCTCGCCATCGGTGCGATCGGTGGCCAGGCCCAGGGCCAGCTGAGCGGCGTTCAGACGAACGATGCCGCGGCCTTCCTGCCCGCGAGCGCGGAATCCACGCAGGCTTCCGAGCTCGCCCGTGAGTTCACCGACTCCGAGACGCTCCCGGCGCTCGTCGTGGCCGAGACCTCGGACGGGTCGGCCCTGACGAACGACCAGCTCGCCGCCGTCCAGGCCTTCGCCGATGCGATCCCCGACGCCCCGCTCGAGGGCACCTCCGGCGACGAGCCGCGCACCGTCGGCGACGTGAGCGTCGCCGAGCCCGTCGTCGTCCCCTCCGAGGACGGCCAGGCCGCCCTCGTGGTGGTCTCCCTGGACGCCGCGCAGGCGTCCGAGGACGTCGGCGAGGACGAGTCCAGCGTCTCGGAGCTCGCCGTCGACGCGCTGCGCACGCTCGCTACCGCCGGCACCGCCGACGGCGGGCTCGCCGGCACCGGTCTGGACGCGTGGGTCACCGGGCCCGCGGGCTTCGTGGCGGACCTCGTGAGCGCGTTCGGCGCCATCGACACCGTGCTGCTGCTCGTCGCGCTCGGCGCCGTCCTGGTCATCCTGGCGCTCGTGTACCGGTCGCCGGTGCTGCCGTTCGTCGTGATCCTCACCGCCGTGCTGGCACTCTGCCTTGCCGGCCTGGTCGTGTACGAGCTCGCGGCGAACGACGTGCTGACCCTCAACGGGCAGTCGCAGGGGATCCTGTCGATCCTCGTGGTGGGCGCGTCGGTCGACTACGCCCTGCTCCTGGTCGCCCGGTACCGCGAGGAGCTGCGCACCACGGTGTCCCCGTACACGGCGATGCGCCGCGCCGTGCGCGCGTCGGTCGAACCGATCGCCGCCAGCGCGGGCACGGTGATCGTCGGTCTGCTGTGCCTGCTGCTGTCCGACCTGTCCTCCAACCGCAGCCTCGGGCCCGTCGCCGCGATCGGGATCGCCGCCGCGTTCCTGTCGGCGATGACGCTGCTGCCCGCCATGCTGCTCGTGGGCGGGCGCCGTGCCCGCTGGGTGTTCTGGCCGAAGGTCCCGCACGCCGTGGGTCGGCACTCCGCCTCGTCCGACGCCTCGACCGACGTCGTCGTGCCCACCCCGGTGCCCGACGACGACACGCACGTCGACGTCGCGGGCCACGGCGTGTGGTCGCGCGTCGCGGGCTTCGTGGGCCGCCACGACCGGGCGGTGTGGGTGGTCACCGCCGTCGTGCTGGCCGCGGGCGCGGCCTTCGTCCCGACGCTCGACGCCGAGGGGACGGGGGACTCGGAGGTGTTCCTCACGCAGGTGGACTCGGTCGACGGCGAGGCGGCCCTCACCCGGCACTTCGAGGGCGTGTCCGCGCAGCCGGCGACCGTCGTGGCGCCCGAGGAGGACGCCCGCGCCGTCGTCGACGCCGCCGAGGCGACCGACGGCGTGGCCGCGGCGACCGTCGTCACGGACCAGCCCGCCACGGCTCCGGGCGCACCGGCGCAGGGCGACCCCCTGGTCGTGGACGGCCGGGTCCGCGTGGACGTCACCACCGAGGCCCCGTCCGACAGCCAGGCCGCCGTCGAGACCGTGTCCGCGCTGCGCACCGCGGTGCACGACGTGAGCCCCGAGGCCCTCGTGGGCGGCGCGGCCGCCGAGCGGCTCGACACCCAGGTGGCGGGGGAGCGCGACCTGCGGACCATCGTGCCGGTGGTGCTCGCCGTGATCCTCGTGATCCTCGTGCTGCTGCTGCGCTCGGTGCTGGCGGCGGTGCTCCTGATGGCGGCGAACGTGCTGTCGTTCGGGTTCGCCCTCGGGGTCGCGGCGCTGATGTTCAACCACGTCTTCGACTTCCCGGGCGCCGACCCGGCGGTGCCGCTCTACGCCTTCTGCTTCCTCGTCGCGCTCGGCGTGGACTACTCGATCTTCCTCATGACCCGGGTGCGCGAGGAGAGCCTGCGCGTCGGGACGCGGCGGGGCGTGCTGCGCGGGCTGGCGGTGACCGGGTCGGTCATCACGTCGGCGGGCGTGGTGCTCGCGGCCACGTTCGCCGCGCTCGGCGTCATCCCGCTCCTGTTCCTCGCGCAGCTCGCGTTCATCGTCGCGTTCGGCGTGCTCGTCGACACACTCGTCGTGCGCAGCCTCCTCGTGCCCGCCCTCGTGCACGACGTCGGCGACCGGGTCTGGTGGCCCGCGCGGCTGGGGCGCGGCGCGGAGGCGGGGGTCACCCCGTTGAGTCGATGAGCTCCAGGAGGTGCCGGGCGGCGTCGCGGATCTCCGTGTGGTCGTACTGCCCGGCGCGGCTCTCGAGCGACACGACCGCGCAGCGGTGGACCTTCGAGAGGTCGCCGTAGGGGAACGACACCGCCTGCTTCGTCTCCGGGTTCTCGTCGTCGTCGACGCCGAGGTGCCAGTGCCGGAACTCCGTCCAGCCCTCGCGCTCGACGAAGCGGTTCTCCGCGTCCGTGCTCGGTGCGTGCTCGCTCCAGTCGTCGCGCTCGTCGCGCACCACCTTGCCGTCGCGGACCAGCGCCCTCGCCTGCTCGAGGCCGGGCCGGTTCAGTCGCGTGGCCATCGTCTGCTCCCTTCCGCTCGACGGGGCCCGTCCGCAGGGCCTCCCTCCGGTCTACGGGAGCCTCCGGATGCCGGCAACCGGCGGTCCCGCGTGGCCCGGCGGCCGTGCGCCGCGGCGTCGGGCACGATGGGGACCATGGTCACGGACGAGGCGACAGGGACGGGCACGACCGGCGGGGCTGGGGCACCGCCGCGGCTGGCGATCGTCGGGTACGGCGGGTCGGGGCGCGAGATCCACGCGCGCCTGGCGGCGGAGGCGGGACTGCAGGTCACGGCCGTCGTGGCGCGCGACCCCGGGCGCCGCAACCAGGCGGCGGGGGACTGGCCGGGCGCGCGGCTCGTGTCCGACCTCGACGCGCTGATCGCCGCCCGGCGCAGCTACGACCTCGTCGTCGTCGCGAGCCCCACACCCCTGCACGCCGAGCACGCGGCGGCGCTCGCACGCGCCCAGATCCCCTTCGTGCTGGACAAGCCGATCGGGCTCGACGCGCACCAGGCGCGGGCCGTCGTCGAGGAGGCCGCCACCACCGGGACGCCGTTCACCGTGTTCCAGAACCGCCGCTGGGACCCCGAGCAGCTCACCCTCGCGGCCTTGATCGGCGCGGGGGAGCTCGGCGACGTGCACACCTTCGAGCGTCGCTGGGAGCGCTGGCGTCCCGTGCCGCGCCAGCGCTGGAAGGAGAACGACCCCGTCGGCGGTGGCCTGCTCCTGGACCTCGGCCCGCACCTGGTCGACTCCGCGACCCAGCTCTTCGGCCGCGTGGAGTCGGTCTGGGCGCAGACCCGCAGGCTCACCACGCCCACCGAGGACGACGTCTTCCTGGTGCTGCAGCACGAGCCCGGCGGCGGGAGCGCGGCCAGCCCGCACGGGGTCGTGTCCCGGCTCTGGGCCGGCTCGGTGGTGGGCGCCCCCGGGCCGCGGACGCGCGTGCTGGGCTCGGCGGGCGCGTTCGTCGTGACGACGTACGAGCAGGACGCGTCCCCGTTCGAGGTGCTCGACGAGGGCGCCCCCGAGGGCACGGTCGGCTGGGTCACCCGCGGGCGCGAGAAGCGCCCGGTGCCGGCCGCTCCCGGCGGGCACGCGGACTTCTACCGGGCCCTCGGGCCGTGGCTGAGCGGCGAGGAGCCCGCACCCGTGGACCCGGCCGACGCCGTGCGCACCGCGGAGGTGCTCGACGCCGCCCGCGTCTCCGCGCGCGAGGGGCGACGCATCGACCTGTGAGCGCTGACCTGTGAGCGCCGCCCTCGGCGGGAGCGAGCTCTGAGCCGCTCGTCGAGGCCTGCCCCGGCCTGTGGACGACGGCGCGGGCGGGGCGTCCCGAGGGTGTTCGATGGCATCGTGCCGACCGAGACGCTGCCGATCCCGACCGATGCCGCGGCCCGCGAGGCCCTGCTCGCCCGGGTGAGCGCGCTGCCCGCGCTGCGCCACCCGTGCGTGGAGCCCGTGGTCGCCGTGGACGTGCGCGACGACGGCGTGCTGGCAGTGCGCCGCGGCGGGTCCGCGACCGATCTCCCGTCCGTCCTCGCCGTCCGCGGTCGCCTCACGTCGCGGGAGGCCGCGGGCCTGCTGGTTGCCGTCGCGCGGGGGCTCGCAGCCCTGCACAGCGCGGGGCTGCGGCAGGGCGTCATGGGCGCCGAGGACGTCGTGCTGGACCCGGGCGGCACGGCGATGCTGCGCCCGCGGGCCGGGGACCCCGGGCCGCAGGCCGCAGGCGACGACGGCGAGGCGGCCGACGTGCACGCCCTCGCCGCCCTGGTCGCCGACCTCCTCGGCGACCGCAGCGACGACGACGCGACCGCCCTGCGTGCCGTGCTCGCGCCGGCCTCCGCGCCCGACCCCCGGGTGCGGCCCGAGGCCGGGACCCTCGCCGCCCAGGCCGACGCGACGGTGCCGGCCGAGCCGGTGCGCCTGCCCGAGCCGGCGGCCCTCGCGGCGGCGGCCCTCGGCCGGCGGCACGTCCCGCGGGCCCCTGTAGCCGCGCCCGAGTCGCGCCGTCGTGCCGTCCGCCGCGCGGGGGACAGGGCGAACGCCGCGCCGTCCCGCGCGAGCCGGCGCCTCCCGGCAGGACGGCGGGCGACGGGACAGGGCGGGACGAGACCGGGCGGGACGGGTCGTGCGAAAGGTTCGGGTGCGGGCGGGAAGCGCGGCGAGGTCCGGCACGCGACGGGCCCACGGCCGGGCGCCCGACGCGTGCGCCCGGTGCTGGGAGCGCTCGGTGCCGTCGCGGTCGCGGCGGTGCTGACGGCCGTCGTCGTGCAGGTGCGCCCGCCGGCCGACGCCGTCGACCGGGCCGCAGCACCGACCGTCGGGACGACCGTGTCGGCCACCCCGGCGACAACCCCGCCGGGGGACGGTGCGACGGGCGCGGCGGACCCGACCCAGGACCGCGACGACCCCGCCGCCGCGGCGGCCGAGCTCACCCGGCGCCGGGTCGCGCTGCTGTCCGGCGCGGCGGACGGCGCAGCGAGCCCGGTCGGGCTCGCGGACGTGGACGTGCCGGGGTCGCCCGCGCACGACGCGGACGCGGCGCTGGTCGACGACGTGCGGCAGGCGGGCACGCGCGTGCGCGGCGCGGAGGTGACCGTCGACGAGGCACGCGCGCAGGAGCGTGACGACGCGGCCGCGGAGGTCGTCGTCCGCTACGCGGTCGGCGCGCACGAGCAGGTGGCGGCCGACGGGACCGTCACGGCGGTGCCCGCGACCGACCCCCGCACCGCGACGCTCAGGCTCACCTGGACCCCCGGCGGCTGGCGCGTGGCCGAGGTCGCCTGACCGAACTCCACCCCGCACGCTCGATCGCTCCCGGGGAACGCCGAAGGGCGCCCCGGCCGCAGCCGGGGCGCCCTTCGACGTCGGTCAGGGGGTGCCTGTCAGAGCCCGACCTCGGACTCGAACGCGGCCTCCTCGATGCGGGCCTTGACCGCGGTGAGGAAGCGCGCGGCGTCCGCTCCGTCGACCAGGCGGTGGTCGTAGGAGAGGAACAGGTACGCGAACTGGCGGATGGCGATGGTCTCCTCGCCGTCCGGGCCCGTCACGACGGCCGGCTTCTTGGTGATCGTGCCGGTGCCGAGGATCGCGACCTGACCGCCAGGGACGATCGGCGTGTCGATGAGCGCGCCGCCCGAACCGGTGTTCGTGATCGTGAAGGTCGCGCCGGACAGCTCGTCCGGGCCCACCTTGTTGGCCCGGGTGCGGGCACCCAGGTCGCCGATCTGGCGGGCGATGCCCGCGAGGTTCAGGTCACCGGCGTTCTTGATGACCGGGACCACCAGGCCACGCTCGGTGTCGACGGCGATGCCGACGTTCTCCGCGGGGTGGTAGGTGATCTCGCCCTTCTCCTGGTCGATCGAGGCGTTGATCTTCGGGAACGCCTTGAGCGCCTCGACCGCGGCGAGCGTGTAGAAGGGCAGGAAGGTGAGGTTCGCGCCCTCGCGGGCCTTGAACGACTCCTTCGCCTTCGCGCGCAGCTTGGCGACCTTGGTGACGTCCACCTCGACCACGGTGGTGAGCTGGGCCTGCGTGTGCAGCGACTCGACCATGCGCTCGGCGACGATCTTGCGCAGGCGCGACATCTTCTCCGTGGTGCCCCGCAGCGGGGAGACCGGCGGCACGGTGGCCTTGGCGGCCGGGGCCGCAGCGGGTGCGGCGGCAGCAGCCGGAGCCGGGGCGGCGGCCTTCTCGGCCGCGGCGAGCACGTCCTCCTTGCGGATGCGACCGCCGACGCCGGTGCCCTGGACGGTCGTGACGTCCACGCCCTTCTCCGCCGCGAGCTTGCGCACGAGCGGCGTGAGGTAGGAGCCCTTGCTCGCCGCGGGCGCGGCGGCCGGGGCAGCAGGAGCCGGGGCAGCGGCAGGGGCGGCAGGGGCCGCCGGAGCCGGGGCGGGCTTCTCCGCGACGGGCGCCGGGGCGGGCGCAGCAGGCGCGGCAGCAGCAGCCGGAGCGGCCGGAGCAGCCTCGGCGGGGGCCGGCGCGGCGGGCGCGGCCGGGGCCGCGGGAGCCGCGGCACCGGAGCCGACGATCGCCAGCACGGCGCCGACCTCGACGGTGGCGTCCTCCTCGACGAGGAGCTGCTGGACGGTGCCGGCCACGGGGGACGGGATCTCGGTGTCGACCTTGTCGGTCGAGACCTCGAGCAGGGGCTCGTCGACCTCGACCGAGTCGCCGACCGCCTTGAGCCAGCGGGTGACGGTGCCCTCGGTGACGGACTCGCCCAGTGCGGGGAGCGTCACCTCGGTGCCCTCGCCGCCGCCGGCGGCGGGAGCCTCGGCGGCGGGAGCAGCAGGGGCCGGTGCCTCGGGAGCCGGGGCCGGCTCGGCGGGGGCGGCGGGCTGGGCGGGGGCCTCGGGCTCGGCGGCGGGGGCCTCGGCGGCCGGGGCCGCGTCGGCGGCGCCCGCACCGGAGCCGTCGCCGATCACGGCGAGGGTGGCGCCGACCTCGACGGTCTCGTCCTCCTCGGCCAGGATCTGCTCGAGCACACCGGCGACCGGCGACGGGATCTCGGTGTCGACCTTGTCGGTCGAGACCTCCAGCAAGGGCTCGTCGACGGCGACGGTGTCGCCGACGGCCTTGAGCCATCGGGTGACGGTGCCCTCGGTGACGGACTCGCCGAGTGCAGGGAGCTGCACGTTCTCAGACATGACCTGTGGAGTCTCCTTCGATCAGTGGGTCAGGCGACGTGCCGAGGCGAGCCGGTCCTGCCGGCCCGCGACATCTCTGGTTGCCGCGTTCTGGTCACTGCCTGCCATCTTGTCACCTCGGGAGGGCGCGCCCCAATCGTTCTGGGGTGCCGGTGGGTGTGACGCTGGGTACACCTGACCGCTCCATGACCTTCAGGACACCTCCGGTCCGTCTCCAGAACATCGCGCCGACGGCGGCGGTAGTCTCGCGCCATGTCGCTTCGGACCTCCCTGGGACGCCTGCTGGGCAGGTCGTCGTCCCCGGCCCCCGGCACCGCGCCGACCTCCGGCTCGAGGGGCGAGACCGTGGCGTACCTGCAGGACTTCGTGCGCACGCGCGTCGGGGTCGAGGCGTACGTCGAGCCGCCCAACGCGCAGACCCCCTCCACGGTGCTGCTCGTCGCCACCACGGGGGAGTGGACGCGCCGCCGCGTGCCCGACGAGCGCACGGGCTTCGAGGTCGCGCGCTCCCTCGGCGTCCCGGTCTACAACGTGCGGTTCACCGGGTACCCGCAGCGCATGCGGGACTGGACCTCGGCGCAGCGTCGCCGGAGCTGACGGCGCGTGACCGAGCCGCACGACGCGTGGTCGGCCGTGGCCGCCGCATGGGCCGACCTGTGGGGCGGCGTCGCGGCACCGGTCTGGCCCCCGCTGCTGGCGGCGGCCGGGGTCGCGCCCGGGGCGCGCGTGCTCGACGTCGGCTGCGGCAGCGGCGAGCTCCTCGCCCGGCTCGCCGGCGGCGGGGCGCGGGCCACGGGGGTCGACCCGGCCCCGGCGATGGTGCGCCTGGCCCGCGAGCGGGCCCCGGAGGCGACGGTGCTCGTCGGAGAGGCGGAGCACCTGCCCCTCGACGACGGCGCGTTCGACGTCGTGCTGGCGGTGAACGCCCTGCAGCTCGCCGACGACCTGGGCGAGGCCGCGGCCGAGCTGGCCCGCGTTCTCGCGCCGGGCGGCCGGGTGGGGCTGGCCGGATGGGCCGAGGGGGCGCGCAACGACCTCGACGTCGTCGAGCGGGCCGTCGCGGCGGCGTACGAGGACGACCCGCCGCACGACGGGCCGCTGCGCCGGCCGGGCGGCTTCGAGGCCACGCTCGCCGGCGCCGGGCTCGAGGTCGTGGGAGCGGGCGTCGTCGACGTCGCGTGGGAGACCGCCGCCGACGACACCCTGGCGCACGGCGTCCTGCTCGGGGAGGACCCGGCCACCCTGGCGGAGCTGGCCCCGGTGGTGGTCGCCGCCGCGGCGCCGTTCCGGACGCCGGACGGCGGCTACCGCCTCGCGGGCGCGTTCCGCTGGGCCGTGGGGCCGCGCTGCCTGAGCCGGTCGGGTCGAGGGCGACGGCGGCGACGGCAGCGACGACGACGGACGACGACGGCGCCCGACCACCGTGGTGGTCGGGCGCCGTCGTCGTGCGCAGGCAGGTCAGAGACCGGCGCGCGCCTCGAGGAACGCGAGCATCGTGCGCACGCCGACGCCGGTGCCGCCGGTGGGCGTGTACCCGAACGACGAGCCCTCGTTGTACGACGGGCCGGCGATGTCGAGGTGCGCCCACGGGGTGTCGCCCACGAACTCCGCGAGGAAGTGCGCAGCGAACAGCATGCCGCCCCAGCGGCTGGGGGCGGAGTTGACCATGTCCGCGACGTTCGACTTCAGGCCGGCCTTGAGCTCGGCGGGCATCGGCATCGGCCAGAAGGCCTCGCCGGCGACGTCCGCCGCGGCCTTGACCTCGTCGCGCACCGCGTCGGTGCCCATGACGCCGGAGGTGCGGTTGCCGAGCGCCACCATCTGCGCGCCGGTGAGGGTCGCGATGTCGAGGACGACGTCGTGGCCGTCCTCGACGGCGGCGACCAGGCCGTCCGCCATGACGAGGCGGCCCTCGGCGTCGGTGTTGGTGACCTCGACGGTCTTGCCGCCGCGGATCGTGACGACGTCCGCGGGGCGCTGGGCGTTGCCGCCCGGCATGTTCTCCGCCAGGCAGAGGTAGCCGGTCACGGCGACGGGCAGGCCGAGCTTCGCGGCGGCGAGGACGGTGTGCAGCACGGCGGCGGCGCCCGCCATGTCGGACTTCATGGTCGGCATGCTGGCCGGCGGCTTGAGCGAGATGCCGCCGGTGTCGAACGTGATGCCCTTGCCCACGATCGCGACCTTCGCCGCGGCCTTGGCCGGCGCGTACGAGAGCTTGACGAGGCGGGGGCCGCGCGAGGAGCCCTGGCCCACGCCCACGAGGCCGCCGTAGCCGCCGGCGGCGAGCTGCTTGTCGTCCAGCACGGTCACCTTGACGCCCTTGACACCCTTGAGCGCGGCCTTGGCCGCGTCGGCGAACGCCGCGGGGTAGAGCTCGTTGGGAGCGTCGTTGACGAGGTCGCGGGTGCCGTGCACGGCGGCCGCGAGCACCTCGCCGCGCGCGACGGCGGACTTGGCGCGGCCCGAGCGGGCGAAGGTCGTCACCACCTGGATGCTGCCGACGGCGGACTTCTGGTCCTTGCCCGAGCGGTAGCGCGTGTAGGTGTAGGCGCCCAGGAGAGCACCCTCGACGACGGCGGCGAGCTCGTCCTCGTCCACCGCGGGCAGCGCGACGGCCACGGAGTCCGTGCCCGCGAGCTCGCGGGTCGCGGCGCCGGCCGCGGAGCGCAGCACCTCGCGCGGGAAGGTGCCGTCGGCCGCGCGCTCGCCGAGGCCGGCGAGCACGAGGACGTCCGCGGCGACGCCGTCGCCCGCGGGCAGGCGACGCACCTCGTCGGGGGCGCCGGTCACGCCGAGGCGGGGCGCGAGGGTCTCGATCTGCCGCACGAGCGACTCGGGGAGCTGGTCCGCGACGACGGCGACGCCGTCGGACGTGGAGCAGGTCCCGACGACGAGCGCGTCGACCTTGAGAGCGGTGGGATTCTTGCCGGAGAGGGTGAGGTCTGCCACGCGCCGATGCTATCCCCGTCCCCGGGGGCCTACCGCCCGCGTCGCGGCGTGCGGCCGGCCGGTAGTCTGCGGGCGTGGTTCTTCCCCTCCTGATCCTCGTCCTGGTGGCGTGCGCCGCGCTCGCCGGGTGGGCGCTCTGGTTCGTCGTCCGGGACCGGGCGGTGATCCTCAAGCAGCTGTTCGGCGCCGCCGTCGTCGAGGCCCTCGTCGTCGTCCAGGCGGTCGTCGCCGGCGTCCTCATGGCCACCCGCGACCACCCCGTCGACGGCCCTCTGTTCTGGGGCTACGTCGCCACCGCGCTGATCGTGCTGCCGATCGCGGCGGTCTGGGCGTTCGCGGAGCGCACCAAGTGGTCGTCGGTGGTGCTGGCCGTCGCCGCGCTCACCGTCGGCTTCCTCGACTGGCGGCTGTGGCAGATCTGGGGCGCGGCATGAGCGGGTCGAACGGCATCAGCACGCCCGGCGGCGGGAGCCGGCCGCGGGGCGAGGCGCGACGCACGGGTGCGGGCTTCGGGCGCCTGCTGGTCACGGTCTACGGCGTCCTCGCGTTCGCCGCCATCGGCCGCTCGACCTACGAGCTGGCCACCAAGTTCTCCGAGGCGCCGTTCGCCTACTCGCTGTCCACGCTGTCCGCGGTGGTCTACGTGCTCGCCACGATCGCCCTGGCCAAGGGCGGCCCGCGGTGGCGGACGGTCGCGTGGGTGACGGTGGGCTTCGAGGCCGTGGGCGTGCTCGCGGTGGGTGCCGCCTCGGCGGCGTCGCCCGACGTCTTCGGCGAGACGACCGTGTGGTCCGGCTTCGGCCAGGGCTACGGTTACATCCCGCTCGTCCTCCCGTTCGTCGGGCTGTGGTGGCTGTGGCGCACGCGCCCCCGCGCCGACGACGAGCACGCGTCACCCGACCCGACGGCGACCGAACCGACACCGCCCGAGCCGACCGCACCCGAGCCGAACCCCGCCGACCCGGAGGTCTCATGAGCCCGTACACGCTGCTGTTCAACGGCGTCTTCAAGAAGATGGACCCCGAGCGCGCGCACGAGCTCGCGTTCGGCGCCATCTCGCTCGCCGGCCGCGTGCCGGTGCTGCGTGACGTCGTCCAGGGCGCGATCGCGCCCTACCTGGGCCGCGGCAGCGGCGGGCCGGGGAGCATCGAGGTGCTCGGCCGGACCTTCCCCGCGCCCTTCGGTCTCGCGGGCGGCTTCGACAAGAACGCCCGGGCGATCCGCGGCCTGACGATGCTCGGCTTCGGCTTCGTGGAGATCGGCACGGTCACGCCGCGCCCCCAGCCGGGCAACGAGAAGCCGCGCATGTGGCGCGAGCTCGACGTCCGGGGCGTGCGCAACCGCATGGGCTTCAACAACGAGGGCGCGCCCGCCGCCGCCGCGCGGCTGCGGGAGCTGCGCGGCACCCCCGCGGGCCGCGCCGTCGTGGTGGGCGCGAACATCGGCAAGAACAAGACGACGCCTGCCGAAGGCGCCGCCGACGACTACGCCGCGTGCGCGCGCGAGCTCGCCCCCTGGGCCGACTACCTCGTCGTCAACGTCTCGTCTCCGAACACTCCGGGCCTGCGCGACCTGCAGACCACGGCCGAGCTGCGCCCCATCCTCACCGCGGCGCGCGCCGCCGCCGACGAGGCCACCGCCGCGGCCGGGGCCCGGCGCGTGCCGCTGCTGGTGAAGATCGCCCCCGACCTCGCCGACGCCGACGTCGACGCGATGGCCGACCTCGTCATCGAGCTCGGCCTGGACGGCGTGGTCGCCGTGAACACGACCATCGGCCACGACCGCGGCCCCGGCGGCCTGTCCGGCCCGCCGCTGCTCGAGCGGGGGCTGCAGGTCGTGGGCCGGCTGCGCGCGCGGCTCGGGCCCGAGCCCGCGATCATCGGCGTCGGCGGCATCGCGAGCGCCGACGACGTGCGCGCCTACCTGCGGGCGGGCGCCGACCTCACGCAGGGGTACACGTCGTTCATCTACTCGGGGCCGCTGTGGCCGTCGCGGGTCAACCGCGCGCTGACGCGGACTCGCGGCTCGGTCGCGGCCGGCGCGCTCGCCCGGTCCGAGGGGAGCGCGTCGTGATCCGCCCCCGCTGGGAGTGGGCGCTCGACGACGCCGACGGCGGCGCGCTGTCCGTGCCGAGCCCGGTGTTCACCACGCAGTACGACGCCGAGCAGTGGCTCGGGGAGCACTGGCGCGACCTGTCCGCCGAGGGCGCGGCGGTCGCGCGGCTCCTGCACGACGGGAACCAGGCCGCGCCGAACGTGCCGCTGCCCGCCGTCTGACGCGGGACCGGGATACGCCCGGGGCTCAGCGGCCCGCGCTCACCTGGGCCCAGGCCCGCGCCAGCCGCGGCACGGCCGCCGCGAGCTGGTCCGGCTCGCGGGTGAACGTCAGGCGCACGTGGTCGCGGGACGACCGGTCCGGGGTGAACGCCGGCCCGGGCGTGACCAGGACGCCGTGGTTCACGGCCGCCGCGGCGAGCGCCTGGCCCAGCGGCCGGCCCAGGTCCGCCCACAGGCACAGCCCGCCTGCCGGCACCGGCACCCGCCAGTCCGGCAGGGCGTCGCGGACCAGGCCGACCAGCAGGTCGCGGCGGCGCCGCAGCTCGTCGATGCGCCCCGGCAGGATCTCGTCGGCGCGGCGCAGCAGCTCGACGACCGCGAGCTGCTCGAGCACGGGGGTCGCGATGTCGGCGGACTCCCGCACCCGCGCCAGCCGCCGGACCACCTGGGGGTCGGCGCGCACCCACCCGACGCGCACCCCGCCCCAGAACGACTTCGACGCCGACCCGATCGTCACGACGTGCGGCGACGTGCCCTCGCCCGCGAACGGCGCGGGGACGGCGGCGCCGGGGTCGAGCGCCAGGTCGGTCAGCGTCTCGTCGCCCACCACCGTGGTACCCGTGCGGTCCGCGAGCTCTCGGACCGCGGCGCGGCCCTCGGCGGACAGGGTGTGCCCGGTGGGGTTGTGGAAGTCCGGCACGAGGTAGACGAGCCGGGGGCGCGTGCGCCGCACGGCCGACGCGAGGGTCTCGACGTCCCCGACGGGCACGCCGACCAGCCGCCCGCCGAGCCGCCGCGCGGGCTCCAGCGCGTGGAAGTAGGTGGGCGACTCGACGACGGCGGTCTCGCCACGGCCCACGAAGGCGTGCGTCAGCACCGAGATCGCCTGCTGCGCGCCCGTCGTGACGAGGATCTGGTCCGGCGTGGTCGGCACGCCGCGCGCCGTGTACCGGTCGGCGATCGCCGCGCGCAGCGGCTCGATGCCGAGGTGGGCGTACCCGCCGGTGCCCAGGTAGCCGGGCAGCGTCTCGAGCGCCGCGGCGTATGCGTCGTGCAGGGCGGGCGTGGCCGACGGCGTCGCCTGCGCGAGGTCGACGGGCGGCTCGTCGAGGTCGCCGGCGGGGGAGTCGGCCGGGGCGTCGCCGGCAGCCGCCGGGACGCGGCCGCGCGCGGTGCCGGCGCCGCGCGGGAGGGTCGTGACGGTGCCCGACCCCACGCGGCTGACGAGGAAGCCGAGCTCGCGCAGCCGCGCGTACGCGCCGGAGGTCGTCGTGCGCGAGACATGCAGGGCCGCGGCCAGCTCCCGCTCGCTGGGCACGCGCGTCAGCGGCGGCAGACTGCCCGACAGGACGGCGGCGCGCAGCGCGTCCGCCAGCGCGAGGTACGCGGGTCCTCCGGCCCGCCAGTCGCCGAGCAGGCGGGCCGTCGCGGCAGGCGAGAGCTGCCGGACGGCGGGGGCGGCGGTGGCCGCGGGGTGCGGCGAGGCGACGGTCACGGGGCCACTGTCGCCCCATTGGCCATGGATTGCAAGGCCAATGTGTCGCAGGGTAGGGACCATGAGCACGACGCCCGCCTCCATCCGTCGCCCGGCCCGTCGGGGCTCCCGCCGCCTGCCTGGCCGCCCCGCGCGGCGGGCCGCGCTGCGCCGCCCCCGGGTCGCGCCGTCCGCCCCGGCCGAGACCTCGTCGGCGACGGCGGAGCCGACCGCCGCGGGCTCGCAGGTGGCGGTTTCGCCTGCGGCAGCGGGAACGTCCCGCGCACAGGGGACGTCTGCGGCGGTGGCGTCGATGGGGCCGGTCCGCCGCGGGGTGCAGCTCGTCGTGGGGCTGCTCGGCTACGCGTGGTCGATGGCGATGCTGCTGCACGCCGGCCAGGGCGGCATGCCGTGGGACGTGCTGCACCAGGGGATCGTGCGCAGCACCGGCCTCGGGTTCGGCGCCGTGGTCGCGGCGACGTCCGTGCTCGTGCTGCTCGCCTGGATCCCGCTGCGCCAGCGGCCCGGCGTCGGCACCGTCGCGAACGTCGTGGTGATCAGCGTGGCGATCGGCCCGAGCCTGACCGCGATGGCCTGGCTCGCCCCCGACCCCGGCCTGGCGGCCCGCGTCGCGCTCGCCGTGGGCGGCATCGTCCTGAACGGCGTCGCGACCGCGGCATACATCGGCGTGCGGCTCGGACCGGGCCCCCGCGACGGGCTGATGACCGGCCTCGTGCAGCGCACCGGCTGGTCGGTGCGCCTGGTGCGGACCGGCATCGAGGTCGCGGTGGTGCTGGTCGGCATCCTGCTGGGCGGCACGTTCGGCTGGGCGACGATCGCCTACGCCCTGGGCGTGGGCCCCGTGGTGCAGGCGACGGTGCGCTGGCGGTGGCTGGTGCCCGCCGGTATCACGGGAGCGGCGCGCACCCCCATGGCGCGGGATGCGCGGGCGGCGCAGGAGCCGGCGCCCGAGCCGCCCGAAGACGTCGTGGCCCGGCGCACCCGCGAGATCTCGCGCGCCCTCGACGCCGTCGTCCGGGAGCACGGCGGCCGCTGACGACCCTCAGGCAGGGGATCCGTCGCGCCGTGCCCCGTCAGGGCGCGACGGATCGCTTGCCGGAAGGCAGGACGCGGCGGTAGAAGGTGGCGGAGTCGTCGTAGCCGAGGGCCTTGTAGAAGCCCCCGGCCCGGCGGCTGGCCAGCGACACGTAGGCGGCCCCGCGCGCCGTCGCCCAGGCCTCCGCGTACGCCATGAGCGACCGGCCGAGCCCGCGATCCCGGTGCGCCCGGTCGACCATGACCTCCTCGACCCAGCAGACCGGCCCGTTCGCGAGGAACGTCAGGTGCACGCTCGCCAGCAGGTAGCCGAGCGGTCCGCCGTCGGTCGAGGGTCCGGTCGCCGGTTCGGTCGCCGGTGCGGTCGCCACGGCGAGCAGGGTGTCATCCCGGGCGAGGAGCGTCGCCAGGGTGGCGTCGAAGGCGTCCCTCCGGGGCCGGAAGCTCGTCGCGAAGTCGCGGGTGAGCGGCCACAGGGCGGCGGCGTCGTCGGTGTGGGCGGGGCGTACGACCAGGGACGGCATGGCGGCACCGTAGCGCCGACGTAACGGTGGGTCGTCGTCCGGTCTCATGACGAGGACCCACCGCGACGTCGGCCGCCGGCGGGCGGTCAGGCCACGCGCGTCTGCGGGGCGTTCTCGGCGGTCTTCGCCGGGTCGCGCTCCACGACGCCCCCGAGGACCTCGTCGATGCGCGCCATGAGCTCGCCGGGGATGGTCACGCCGGACGCCTTGACGTTCTCCGCGACCTGCTCGGGCCGGGACGCGCCGACCAGCGCGGCGGCGACGTTGTCGTTCTGCAGCACCCAGGCGACGGCGAGCTGCGCCATCGACAGGCCGAGCTCGTCCGCGACGGGCCTCAGGCCCTGCACCCGCGTGAGGACGTCGTCGTCGAGGAAGCGGCGGATGCTCTGCGCGCCGCCCTTCGTGTCGGTCGCGCGGGAGCCGGCGGGAAGCGGCCGGCCGGGCACGTACTTGCCGGACAGCACGCCCTGCGCCATCGGCGACCAGACGATCTGCGAGAGGCCGCACTCCTTGGACGCGGGCACGACCTCCTCCTCGATGACGCGCCACAGCATGGAGTACTGCGGCTGGGAGGAGATCAGCTGGAAGCCGAGTTCCTTCGCCAGCGCCGCGCCGGCGCGGATCTGGTCGGCGGTCCACTCGGACACCCCGATGTACAGCGCCTTGCCCTGGCGGACGATGTCGGCGAACGCCTGCATCGTCTCCTCGAGCGGCGTCTCGGTGTCGTACCGGTGCGCCTGGTAGAGGTCGACGTAGTCCGTGCCGAGGCGCTTCAGCGAGCCGTTGATCGACTCCATGACGTGCTTGCGCGACAGGCCCGTGTCGTTGGGGCCGCCCGGGCCGGTGGGCCAGTACACCTTGGTGAAGATCTCGAGCGACTCGCGCCGCTCACCCGCCAGGGCGTCGCCCAGCACCTGCTCGGCCTTCGTGTTCGCGTAGACGTCGGCCGTGTCGAACGTGGTGATGCCGGCGTCGAGCGCGGCGCGCACGCACTGCGTGGCGACGTCGTTCTCGACCTGCGAGCCGTGGGTGAGCCAGTTGCCGTAGGTGATCTCGGAGATCTTCAGACCGCTGTTGCCGAGGTACCGGTAGTTGACCATGCGCCCACCCTAGGTCGGGCGCACGGCCGGGCGATCACTCCGGGTAGACGCCGTGCTTCTTCGACGTCGGCTTGGGCAGGCGCGAGCGGCGGATCTGGAAGGCGCGCATGACGGCGTACATCATCGTGCCCTTGGGGACGTCGTGGAACTTGGCCAGCAGCCGCTTCTTGAGCCCCCGCCACAGCAGGAACGCGTCGGCGATGGTGAGCAGCACGACGGCGTACAGCAGCATCAGCACGAGGGCCGAGATGGTGAGGTTCCGGCTGAAGACCAGGTTGAGGATGATGAACAGGAACGCGACAGGCAGGAAGAACTCGCCGAGGTTCCACCGGGCGTCCACGTAGTCGCGCACGTAGCGCTTGACGGGGCCCTTGTCGCGCGGCGGCAGGTGGCGCTCGTCGCCGGTCTGCATCGCCTTGTACTCGAGGTTGCGCTGCTCGCGCGCCTTCTCCCGCGCCGCCTTGCTGGCCGCCTTGCGGTCGTTCGGCACCAGGGGGCGCTTGTTGGCCGCCTCGGACACGCTGCGCTTGGGGGTGGGGCGTCCCTTGCCGGCGGGGGCGCCGGACTTCTCGATCTCGGCGGCCGCGTCGACGGGGTCGGTGGAGTCGGGGGACGACGACGTCGCGTCGGACTTGTTGCGGGAGAACACGCACCCAGGGTAGTCGAGCGCGCGGGTAGCGTGAGCCGCGTGACCGACACCCACGCCACCTCCCCGGCCGCCCCGCCGCACGACGCCGCCGCCACCACCCTGCGCGCGCACGTCGAGGCGCAGTTCCCCGCCCTCCAGGCCGACCTCGAGCGCCTGGTGCGCATCCCGAGCGTCTCGGCCGCCGCCTTCGACCAGGCCCACGTGGCCGCGAGCGCCGACGCCGTCGCCGCGCTGCTGAGCGACGCAGGCCTGCCCGATGTCCGCATCCTGAGCTCGGCGCGCCCCGACGGGACGCCCGGCGCGCCCGCCGTGGTCGCGCGCCGCCCCGCGCCCGAGGGCCGGCCCACCGTGCTGCTGTACGCCCACCACGACGTCCAGCCGCCCGGCGACGCCGCCGCGTGGGCGACCGACCCGTTCGAGCCCGTCCAGGTGGGCGAGCGGCTCTACGGGCGCGGCGCCGCCGACGACAAGGCCGGGCTGGTCGCGCACGTCGGCGCGCTGCGGGCGCTGTCGGCGCTCGCCGCGGAGACGGGCGCGGACCTGCCGGTCGGGATCACCGTCTTCGTCGAGGGCGAGGAGGAGTCGGGGTCCCCGAGCTTCCGCCAGTTCCTCGCCGACCACCGCGAGCTGCTCGCCGCCGACGTCATCGTCGTGGCCGACTCCACGAACTGGAAGGTGGGTGTGCCGGCCCTGACCACGTCGCTGCGCGGCCTGGTGGACGGCGTGGTTGAGGTCGAGGTGCTCGGGCACGCGGTCCACTCCGGGATGTTCGGCGGCCCCGTGCTCGACGCGAACACGCTGCTGGCCCGCCTGATCGCCACCCTGCACGACGACGCGGGCAACGTCGCGGTGCCGGGCCTGGTGAGCGCGCCGGAGCCGGAGGTCGACTACGACGAGGCGGCGTTCCGCGCCGACTCCTCCGTGCTCGACGGCGTGACGCTCGCGGGCGAGGGCACCATCGCCGGCCGGCTGTGGACCAAGCCGGCGCTGTCCGTCATCGGCATCGACGCCACGAGCGTCGCGCACGCGTCCAACACGATCGCGCCCCGCGCGGCGGCCAAGCTGTCGCTGCGCATCCCGCCGGGCCAGGAGCCGCAGGCGGCGGAGGACGCCCTGCGTGCCCACCTCGAGGCGGCGGCGCCGTCCGGCGCGCGCGTCACCTGGCGGCCGGGGGAGCAGGGCCGGGCGTTCCACGCCGCCGGCGACTCCGCCGCGATGCGCGCCGCCCGGGCCGCGTTCGCCGCGGCGTGGGGCACCGACCCGGTGGACATCGGCGTCGGCGGCTCCATCCCGTTCATCGCCGATCTCCTCGAGTTCTTCCCCGACGCCTCCGTGCTGGTCACGGGCGTCGAGGACCCGGACTCCCGCGCGCACGGCGCCGACGAGTCGGTGCACCTGGGCGAGCTGCGCAAGGTCGTCCTGGCCGAGGCGCTGCTGCTGCGCCAGGTCGCGGCGCAGGGCTGAACCGATGCCGGATCCCGGCCCCGCGGGCCCTGGTCCCGTAGACCCCGCTCCCGCCGGCCCGCCCACCGACCCGACCGGCGGCGCGTTCGTCCGCGCCGCCGAGCGTGCCTTCATGGTGTCGCTGCTGCCGTGCGGCGACTCCGAGCACGACCAGGACGCGCTGGTGGAGTTCTGGACGGCGCTCGGTCTCGAGGTGACGTACCGGCAGCGCCGGCCCTACCCCGTGGTGTCGTTCGGGCGCGGCGGCATCCAGGTCCAGTACTACGGGATGCCGGGCTGGGACCCGGAGGCGAGCCACTCCACGTGCGTGGTCGTCGTCCCGGAGACCGAGCCCGTCTACGAGTCGTTCGCGGCCGGGCTGCGCTCGCTCCACGGCCGCCTGCCGGTGTCGGGCGTGCCGCGGGTGACGCGCCCGCGGAGGCGCGCCAACAACGCGGGGCTGAGCGGCTTCAGCGTCATCGACCCCGCGGGCAACTGGGTGCGGGTCACGCGGGCACCGGATCCCGGGACGACGTTCGCCGCGGGCGAGGGCGGGACGATGACGTGGACCTCCGGCGGCGGGGGCGCGCTCGCGCGGGCGACCGAGAACGCCGTCGTGCTGGCCGACTCGAGGGGTGACGTCGCCCAGGCCCGCAAGGTCCTCGGCGGCGCGCTGCGCCGGGCCCGGGCCGGCGCGGACGGGCCGCCCGTGGCCGAGGTCGCGCCGGCGCTCGCCTACCTGGCGGAGCTGGCCGTCCGCGCCGGCGACCCGGCCGCGGCGCGGGGTCTCCGCGCGGAGCTCGAGGCTCTGCCGGAGGGCTCCGGAGCCGACGCCGTCGCGCTCGCGGAGGCGCTCGCGGACGTGCGGGCGCTGCCGGCGGGCTGAGCCCCTACGCGTCGACGGACCCCGGGGCGCGGGCCTCGTCGTCCGGGGCGACCGCCGCGCGGACCGCGTCGAGCGCCGCGGCGGCAGCCTCGGCCCGCCCGTCGCGCAGCGCGGCCTCCAGCTGCTGCGTGGCGGCGGCGAGCGCCGTGTCCCCGAAGGTGCTCGCCGACCCGGTCACGGTGTGGCACAGGCGCTCCGCCTCCTCGCGCGCAGCCCGGTCCGGCGGGGCGCCCGGCGCCTCCAGGAGCTCCAGGATCCGCCGCGACCGGCCGACGTTGCGCGCACGGGCCCGGCGGGCGAGCACCACGACGGCGTCGCCCAGCCCGCCCTCGGGGTCCGCGGACGTCATGCGTCCCACCCGAGGGCCAGGGCGAGCTCGTCGGCCAGGCGCAGCGGGTCGAACGGCTTGGTCAGGACGGCGACGGCCCCCAGGCCGTCGAGCCGCGAGATCTCCGGGGTGCCGACCTTCGCCGTGAGGAAGACGACCGGCACGTCGGCCAGCTCCGGCACGGCGCGCAGCCGGCCGAGCACCGTGGGCCCGTCGTGCACTGGCATCATGACGTCGAGGAGGATCGCGTCCGGCCGCACGCGTCGGGCGACCTCCAGGCCCGCCGTCCCGTCGCCCGCGGTGTGCACCTCGTGCCCGCCCACGGCCGACAGCGCCAGCGCGGCCACCTCCCGGATCGACGGATCGTCGTCGATGACCACCACGCGTCGGCCCCCCGTCGCCACGTGTCGTTCCCCTTCGTCCGGCTGCTCGATCGATCGACCGTACCCCCGACGGACGACCGGCGCCCTCCGTCGCCCGGAGCGCCCGTGCGGGGGGCGGAGCGGGCCGACGTCTCCTAACCTCGGCCCCATGAGGGACGCGCGACCGACGACGGCGAAGGCGCACCGCACCTTCGTCCGGTGGTGCTGGGCGGGCGCCGTCGCCGTGCTGGCGCTGACGGTCGTCCTCGCCGGCCCGACGGACCAGGCGGCGCGGGCCGAGCTCTCGCGTACCGCGATCGCGGTCGCGGGCGTCGTCGCGGCGCTCAGCTGCGGGTGGCGGGCGGTGCGCTCGACAGGCCGGCGCCGGCGCGCGTGGGGGCTGCTGGCGCTCGGCGGCCTCGTGGGCCTGCTCGGGAACGTGTGGGCCGTGCTCGCGGGTGACCCCGACACCGGTGACGCCGCCTACATCGCGGCTCTGCTGCTCGGCGTGATCGGCCTGGCGTTCTTCCCGACCGTGCGCCCGCGCGGGCACGAGCTGGTGCGGATGCTCCTCGACAGCGTCGTGGTCGGCGGCTCGGTGCTGTACATCGCCGTCTTCGCCGTCGTGCTCGAGGGGCAGGCCTTCTCCGCGGCCCCCTCGCTCACGGCCTACGCGCTCCCGGTCGTGGACGCGCTGCTCGCCACCCTCGCCGTGCTCGTGCTGACCAGGTCGAGCGCCGCCGAGCGGGTGCCGCTCGGCCTCGTCGGGAGCGGGTTCGTGCTGTACGCCGTGGCGGACGTGGCCTTCGCGCTCCTGACCGCCGAGGGCGGGTTCACGTTCGGCAGTCCCGTCGACGCCGCGTGGGTCGGCGGCTACCTCGCGATCGCCGTGGCCGCCCGGCACCCCGCCGCGTCGGGCAGCCCGGTGACCGGCGAGCGCGCCGGCGGCTCGTCGGTGCTCGGCACCGTCGTCACGTTCGCGCTCTTCCTCGCGGCGGCCCTGGTGCGGGTCGGCCAGTCCGGTGAGCCGACCCCGTGGATGGCGAACGCGCTGTGGGTGGCGGTCGTCGTCGCGGTCGTCGCGCGCCAGATCCTCGTGGTCGTCGACAACGAGTCGCTGCGCCACGGCCTGGAACGCCGGGTGGAGCTGCGGACCGCCCAGCTGCGTGCGCTCGCGAGCGAGCGGGAGCGCACGCTCGAGTCCGTGGCCGACGGCATCTACGGCGTCGACGCCGCCGGGCGGGTCACCTTCGTGAACGCCGCGGGGGCCCGGACCCTGGGTGCCACCGCGGACGACCTCGTGGGCCGCGACGCGCACGAGACCTTCCACGCCCCGGCGGACGACGGCACGCCCTACCCCGCGGACCGGTGCTACATCGCCGAGGCGGTGCGGGACGGCGTCACGGCGACGGCCGAGCAGGACGTCTACCGGCGCCTGGACGGCAAGGACGTGCCCGTCGAGGTCACGGCGAGCCCCCTGCGCGCCGACGGCGAGGTCACCGGTGCGGTCGTCGTGTTCCGCGACGTCACCGAGCGGCGCGAGGTGGAGCGGATCAAGGACGAGTTCGTCTCCGTGGTGAGCCACGAGCTGCGTACCCCGATCACGTCGATCCGCGGCGCTCTCGGGCTCCTCGACAGCGGCGTGCTCGACCGTTCCTCCGCGCAGGCCGGCCGCATGGTCCGGATCGCCCTGACCAGCAGCGAGCGGCTCGGCCGGCTCGTCGACGACATCCTGGACGTCGAGCGCATGGACGCTGGCACCACCCCGCTCGAGCTGGCCGACCACCACGTCGACGCGCTCGTGGCAGCCGCGGTGGAGCAGATGTCGATCCTCGCGGACGAGGCCGGCGTCGTGCTGGCGCCCGAGCACGACGCCGACGTCGTGCGGGTCGACGGCGAGCGCATCGTGCAGACGCTGGTGAACCTGCTCAGCAACGCCGTGAAGTTCTCCCCGCGCGGTGGCACCGTCCGGGTGACGGCCGCTCCCTTGGGCGAGCTCGTGGAGGTACGGGTCGACGACCAGGGGCGCGGGATCCCCCCGGACAAGCTCGAGACGGTGTTCGGCCGGTTCGAGCAGATCGACGCGTCCGACGCTCGCGAGCGCGGCGGTACCGGCCTCGGACTCGCGATCGCCCGGAGCATCGTCGAGCGGCACGGCGGCCGGATGTGGGCCGTGAGTGACGGAGAAGGGCACGGCGCCAGCTTCCGGTTCACGCTGCCGCACGTCGTGGCTCCCCCGGTGGAGCCCGCCGCACCGGACGGCGGGGGTGCGACCACCCGCGTGGTCGTGGTCGACGACGACTCGTACGTCGTGGAGGTGCTCCGCGAGGTGCTCGAGGAGCGCGGCTACGACGTCGTCGGCGTCACGGACGGGCGCGCGGCGGTCGACGTGGTGGAGGACGAGCACCCCGCGGCCGTCGTGCTGGACCTCGCCATGCCGGGCACGGGCGGCACGGAGATCCTCCGTCGGCTGCGCCGGTCCGCTGCGACCGCGCAGCTGCCCGTCGTCGTGGTGTCCGGGACGTCGCCCGCCGACGCGCGCGAGACCGCGGCGCTCGCGGACGGCTGGCTGGTCAAGCCCGTGGACCCCGACCGGCTCGTCGAGACGGTCCGCGAGGTGATCCGGCTGCGGCCGCACCACGACCGGGTGCTGGTGGTCGAGGACGACGACGACCTGCGCCAGGTCCTCGTGACCGTCCTGGAGAGCGGCGGGCTCGTCGTGACGCCGGCCCGCGGTCTCGCCGAGGCGCGCGCGGCCCTCACCGGTGGCCCGGGGCCGGACGTCGTGGTCCTCGACCTGCGGCTGCCCGACGGCTCGGGACAGGACCTCGTCGCCGACCTGCGTCGCAGCGGGCGCCTGCGCCACGTCCCCCTCGTCGTCTACTCCGGGGCGGAGGTGGGCACGCGCGAGCAGGACGACCTCCGGCTCGGCAGTACCGTCTTCCTCACCAAGGGGGACAGGGCGCCGGACGCCGTCCTGCGCCCGGTGCTCGACCTCCTGGACGCGGCCTCCGGCCGTGCCGGAGCCGTGCCCTCCGACGCTGTGCCTTCCGACACTGTGCCCCCTGACGTTGTGACCGCCGACCCGCCGACCCCGAGGACCCCATGAGCGACCCCCTGACCATCCGCGTGAGCGCCGGTACCGGCACCGGGCGCACGACCCTCGCGGCGTTCGACGCCGCGCTCGTCGCCGCCGGCGTCGGCGACTTCAACCTGGTGCGCCTCAGCTCCGTGGTGCCGCCGGGCAGCGCCGTGCTCGAGGTCGACGGCGCGGACCAGCTGCGCGGGGAGCACGGCGACGCGCTCTGGTGCGTCTACGCCGCGGGGTACGCGTCGCTGCCGGGCCACGAGGCGTGGGCCGGGGTGGCGTGGTCGCGCCGCGACGACGGCAGCGGCGCCGGCCTGTTCGTCGAGCACGACGGGCCGTCGCACGAGCAGGTCGCCACCGACCTCACGCACAGCCTCGAGGACCTGTCCGCCACGCGCGGGGGCACCTTCGCCCCGGAGGGTCGCATGATCACCGGCCTGACGTGCGAGACGCTCCCGGTGTGCGCGGTCGTGGTCGCCACGTACCGCGCCGTGGGCTGGGGGGAGCAGACCGGTGCGCGCTGACGTCACCTTCGAGCCGACGGTCACGGGCGACGTCGCCGAGGACTTCTGGCGCCTCTACCTGGAGGCGTTCGAGCCGCTGCGCACGCGCGCCGCCGCGCGGCACGTCCTGCACCGCGAGGAGTTCGACGAGGAGATGGCCGACCCGCGCGTGCTGAAGCTGCTCGCGCACGACCGTGCGGGCGTGCCGGTCGGCCTGACGACGCTCGCGACGGACCTGGGTGCTGTGCCGTGGGTGAGCCCGGAGTTCTTCGCGGCCCGCTACCCGGAGCACGCGGCGCGCGGCGCCGTCTGGTACATCGGCTTCACCCTCGCGCACCCAGGGCGGCGCGCCACGCGCACCTTCATGGACATGATCGACGCCCTGGTCGCGCACCTCGCCGAGCACCGGGTGGTGTGCGCGTACGACGTCTCGCGCTTCAACGACGACTCGCTGCGCTTCGCGGACAACCTGCGTCGCCGGCTGGAGCGCACGCAGGACGTCACCGTGGAGACGGTGGACCGCCAGACGTACTACGCGACCACGTTCCACTGACTCCCGGCGGGTCTGCCCGGCTCGGACCCGGCTCGGACCCGGCTCGGACCCGGCTCGGACCCGGCTCGGACCCGGCTCGGACCCGGCTCGGACCCGGCTCGGACCCGGGTCAGACCCGGCCGGCGTCCCGGTGCGCGACGTCCACGGCCCGCGCCCACGCGGCGACGTCGGCGGGCAGCTCGGGGCTCTGCGGCGGTGCGTCCGGCCCCATCAGCGCGACGACGTCGGGGGCGGGGACCCGCGCGTTGCCCGGGCCCAGGAACCGCCCGGCCACGATCCCTCGGGCGTAGAGCCGGCCCTTGCAGGTGAAGACCTGCTCGATGTAGACGACGCGCTCGTCCCACCCGAGCACGCGGGTAGTGATCTCGAACCGGTCCCACAGCTGCAGGGAGCGCTTGTACGTCATGGTCGACGCGGCGACGACGGGGTACCACTTGCGGTCGCCGATCTTCGCGAACCCGTCGAGGTCGGCGATGAAGTTCGAGCGCGCCACGTCCATCATCTGCAGGTACGAGCCGTTGTTGACGTGCAGGTACAGGTCGAGGTCGCCGGGGTGCACGCGCATCGTGGTCACCGACGGGTCGAGCATGCCCTGGCCGGGGACGGGCTTGCGCGGCCGCAGGGAGGCCCAGGTGAGCTGGATCATTCGAGTCACCCGCGCAGGCTATATCGGCGACCGTCGGTATCAGGTACCTGACTCTTCCCGGTACCGAGGACGCTCAGACCGGGGGAGCCGGGTCGTACTGGAGGCCGCGCCGCACGGCACGCGCGACCTCGGGCGACTCCAGCCGCGCCACGAGGTGCAGGGCCATGTCGATCCCCGCCGAGACGCCGGCCGCCGTCACGACGTCGCCGTCGTCGACGAACCGGGCCTCCGTGTCCACCACGACGCTGGGGTCGAGCTGCGCCAGCTCGTCGTAGTGGTCGCGGTGCGTCGTCGCGGGGCGACCGCCCAGCAGTCCCGCCGCCGCGAGCACGAGCGCCCCGGTGCACACGCTCGCGAGGATCGGCGTCTGGAGGCGCACCTGCCGCAGCCACTCGAGGTGGGCGGGGTCGGCGATCATCGCACGGGTGCCCCAGCCGCCCGGGTAGACGAGCACGTGCAGCGGCCCGACGTCGTCGGCCGAGCGGGCCGGGACGAGCCGCAGCCCCTTCGCCAGGCGCACGCCGTCGCCGTCGCGCGAGAACGTGCTGACCTGCGGCTTGAGCCCCGACTCGACGCTCGAACGCTGCTCCCACGCGGCGAGCACCTCGAACGGACCGACGACGTCGAGCTCCTCCGCGTCGTCGAACACGAAGATCCCGATGTGGAGCCCACCGTCCGTGCTCATGCCATCTCCCGCGTCCGGGCCGCGCGCGGCCCCCGGTCAGATCCCCGGCAGCGCCAGCATCTGGTCGAGCGCCACGCGCGCCCAGTGGGCGTCGTCGGCGTCGACCACGATCCGGTTGACCACGCGCCCCTCGACCAGGGACTCCATCGCCCACACCAGGTGCGGCAGGTCGATGCGGTTCATGGTGGAGCAGAAGCACACGGTCGAGTCGAGGTAGTGCACCTGCTTGTCCGGGTGCGCCTTGGCGAGACGACGCACCAGGTTGAGCTCGGTGCCGATCGCCCAGGAGCTGCCGGGCTCGGCGGACTCCAGGGCCTGGATGATGAACTCGGTCGAGCCGACCCGGTCGGCGGCCGTGACGACCTCGTGCTTGCACTCGGGGTGCACCATCACCTCGACGCCGGGCACCTTCGCCCGGACGTCCGCCACGTTGCGCTCGGAGAACCGGCCGTGCACGGAGCAGTGCCCGCGCCACAGGATCATGCGCGCGTCGCGCAGCTGCTGCTCGGTGAGGCCGCCCAGGGGCTTGCGCGGGTCGTAGACCACGCAGTCGTCCAGGCTCATGGCGAGCTGGAGGACGGCGGTGTTGCGGCCCAGGTGCTGGTCGGGGAGGAACAGCACCTTGCCGGTGCCCTCGACGCCGCCCACGCGGTCGAACGCCCAGCGCAGCGCGACCTGGGCGTTGGACGACGTGCAGACGGTGCCGCCGTGGCGGCCGGTGAAGGCCTTGATCGCGGCGGAGGAGTTCATGTACGTCACCGGCACGGTGTCGTCGGCGATCCCGACGTCCTGCAGCACCGCCCACGCCTCCTCGACCTGGCCGATCTCCGCCATGTCGGCCATGGAGCAGCCGGCGGCGAGGTCGGGCAGCACGACCTGCTGCGCGTCGGAGGTGAGGATGTCGGCGCTCTCGGCCATGAAGTGCACGCCGCAGAAGAGCACGAACTCCGCCTCGGGGCGGGCGGCGGCCTCGCGCGCGAGCTTGAAGGAGTCGCCCGTGACGTCGGCGAAGTCGATGACCTCGTCGCGCTGGTAGTGGTGCCCGAGGACGAACGCGCGCTCGCCCAGCGCGGCACGTGCGGCGCGGGCCCGGTCCACCAGGTCGGGGTCGGACGGTGCGGGCAGCGCGCCCGTGCACTCGACGCCACGCTCGGAGGCGAGGTCACGGCCCTGGCCCAGCAGCAGCAGCGCGGAGGGCGCGGGCTCGGAGAAGCCGGTCGAGGTGCCGGTCGAGGTGCCCGCGGTGTCGTTCAGCAGGGTGGTCACCCGCCTATGTTTCCACAAGGCCGCCGCGCGTCACGCCGTGCGTCCGGCTCCGGGTCCGGCGCCGCGTCCGGCCCGTCCCCGGGCCCGGGAGGGCCCGTGTACGGGCCGCCGCGCACGCGTGCGCCGGTCGCCCGTGCAGCCCGCGTCACCGCACCGCCGGCTCGCGCCGGGCCCGTCGGGGCCCCGCCTGTGCCACGATCGCGGCATGCGCGTGCTGCTCTGCGTCGGCGAGGACGCCGACGCCCTCCTCCCGGACCTGGCGACCGCGTGGCGCGAGGCCGCGCCGGCGTGCGAGGTGACGACCGCGGTGCTCCCCGGTGCCGGCCCCGCCGCGGTGGGACAGGCCGCGCCCGTCGGGGTGTTCGTCCCGCTGGACGCGCTCGGGCTGGCCTCGGTGGCCTCGCCCGGGGCCGGGCCCCTGGACGCGGCGGCGGAGGCGGCGGACCTCGTCGTCGTGCACCTGGGCGCGCTGGACGGCACGACGCTGCGGGAGGGTCTCGTGGCCGCCGCGGTGCGCGCCGCCGCGCCGCTCGCGCTGCCGGTCGTGGTGCTGGCCGGGCGCAGCGAGGTCTCGCGGCGCGAGTGGTCCGGGGCGGGGGTGAGCGGGGTGCACGAGACCGGCCCGGACGTCCTGGCCGCCGTGCCCCGCGTCGCGCGGACCTGGGCTCCCTCGTGGGCCTGAGCCTCGTCCGCCCCCGCCCGGGAGGGGCGACGCGCGGGGGCTGTGAGCCGCGTCATCGCGTCTGCGAGATTCGCGCGTAGGATCGGGAACAGCCGCAAGGGTCCGCCTGTTGGAGGAAGCATGACCGACACCACCGAGATCGCCACGCACGGCGTGGACCTGTCCGACGTCGCCGCCGACAAGGTTCGCAGCCTGCTCGAGCAGGAGGGCCGTGACGACCTGCGTCTGCGCGTGGCCGTCCAGCCCGGCGGCTGTTCCGGCCTGATCTACCAGCTCTACTTCGACGAGCGTCTGCTCGACGGGGACGCGCTGCGCGACTTCGACGGCGTCGAGGTCGTCGTGGACCGCATGAGCGTGCCCTACCTCGAGGGCGCGAAGATCGGCTTCGCGGACACCATCGAGAAGCAGGGCTTCACGATCGACAACCCGAACGCCGGCAGCTCCTGCGCCTGCGGCGGCTCGTTCAGCTGAGCCGCTGATCCCGGCCTCCGACGGCCCGGTCGCCCCTCTGGGTGGCCGGGCCGTCGTCATGCGCGGAGCACGCGTGGAGATGGCCGCCCGTGCCGTACCCGGAGGTGGCGCTCACTCAGGCCCCGGCGCCGAGCCGCACCGTGAGCACCCAGAACGCGTCGCCGTCGTCCGGATCGCGGGTCTCGGGGTCCGCGGCCATCGCATGGCCGCGCATCCGTGCCCACGCGGGGACGTCGTGCCGGGCCGCGGGGTCCGTGGACAGCACGGTGACGAGGGCCCCCGCGGGCAGGTCGCGCGCTGCCCCGGCGAGCCGGATCACCGGCAGCGGGCAGCGCAGGCCGCGGGCGTCGACGAGGACCTCGCCGGGGCCCGCGCCGGATCCCGCGGCGTCGCGGTGCGCAGTCACAGCCCGCTCACCCCGAGCGCGTCGCGCACGCGCCGGACGGCGCCGGGGAGCACCTCGAGGAAGCGCTCGACGTCGTCCTCCGTCGTGGAACGGTCCAGCGCGACCCGCACGTTGCCGTGCGTGAGCACGCCCATCGCCGCGAGCACGTGGGAGGGCTCGAGCGTGCTCGAGGTGCACGCGGAGCCCGAGCCGACGGCGAACCCCGCGCGGTCCAGCTCGGTCACGAGCGCCTCGCCGTCGACGTAGAGGCAGGAGAAGGTCACGACGTGGGGGAGCCGGTCGTCGGGGTCACCCACGACGTCGACGTCGGGGATCGTCGCGACGGCGGCCCGCACGCGGTCGACGAGCGCCCGCCGCCGCGCGTCCTCGGCGGCCCGGTCGGCGACGGTGGCCTGCAGGGCCACGGCGGCGGCGAACGCCGCGGGCACGCTCACGCCGCCGGGGGCCCACGGGTCCGCGTCCTCAGGCCCCGGCGGCACGGTCCGCACGCGCTGGCGCACGGCGAGGACACCGACGCCCGCCGGGCCGCCCCAGTCGGACGGCTGGGCGGCGAGCAGGTCCCAGGCGTCGGGCAGGTCGTCGTGGCCGAGGCTCGCCCCCGCGTCCACGAGGAGCGGCACGTCGGCGGCTCGGGCCGCGTCGTGGGCGGCACGGAGCGGCTGGCGAGTCCCGACCTCCCCGTTGGCGTGCTGGAGCGCGGCGAGGGCGACCCCGGGCGCGGCGACGGCGGCGCGGAAGGCGTCGAGGTCGACCCGGCCGTGCCGGTCGACGCCGACCGGCACCCGGGCGCCACCGTGCGTGGCGGCGGACGCCGCGGCAGCGTGCAGCACCGCGGCGCGCTCGGTCGCCCCGACGACGACGTCACTGCCGGCGCGGCGCCGGGCCGCGGCCGTGCCGAGCACCGCGGAGTGGAGCGCCGCGACGTGGCTCGGGGTGAACCGGACCTCCTCCGTGCGCGCGCCGAGCACGGCGGCGACCGCCTCGCGGGCGCCGTCCAGGAGGCGTGCGGCGCGCCGGCCCTCCGTGTGAAGGCGGCGCGGGTCGGCCCAGCCGTCGTCGAGCGCCTGCAGCAGGCCCTGGCGCGCCAGCGGGTGCAGCGGCGCGCCGCCCCCGTTGTCCAGGTGCACCCGTGCGAGAACCCCTCCCTGGCGCGTGGTCGAGGCCGCGGGGGAGGGGGGCGCGGCGGGATCGGTGGCGTCCGTCACAGGTGTGCTCCGTGGGGGGATGACGTGCGGTGCGACGCCTGTCGGTCGGCGTACGCCGGGGCGCGGAACCCGCGCCCGAGGCATGATCGTGCCATCTTCTGCCGGTCGGGGTGGGGCTCCCGTCGCGGTCGTCGGCGCCCGAGGATCTGACACCCGGGCGCAACGATCTGACACGCCCGCGGGGTCTGTGTGCAACCGGCAGATGTGGACGTCCCGTGCGGAAAGAGTCACGTCCCGACGGGGCTTTTGCGGCGTCGAACCTGCTCCGGGCGCGCTAGGCTGCATCACATCGAGGACGAAGGTCCCGTCTGCGCGCCCGCCCCCCAGGGCTGCGGCGTTCGGGCTGGACGTGACGTGAAAGGCCTCCCTTGCACTCGAAGAGCCCCACCCGCACCCGGCGGGTCATCCTGCGCGCGACGGTCATCGCCGGCGCCGTCGCGGTGTTGGCGTCCGGTTGTGCCAGCGACTCCGTCAAGCGCGGATACCTGCCCGGATACAGCGACGGGGAGGTGACCAACCAGACCGAGCGAATCACCAACCTCTGGGTCGGCTCCTGGATCGCTGCGCTGATCGTCGGTGTCCTCACCTGGGGCCTGATGCTGTGGTGCGTCGCGGCCTACCGCAAGCGCCGCAACGACCACCAGCTCCCGGTCCAGACGCGCTACCACATGCCGCTCGAGATCATGTACACGGCCGTTCCGACGATCATGATCCTGGTCCTGTTCTTCTACACGGACCGCGACATGTCCGCCGTGAAGGACACCAGTGCCGAGCCCGACGTGAACATCCAGGTCATCGGCAAGCAGTGGAGCTGGGACTTCAACTACCTGACCGACGGCGTGTACGACACCGGCCAGCACCTGCTGGACGTCGGTGGCCAGACCGTCGACGACGAGGTGGACGGCGCGCCGGGCACCTCGAAGGACGTCCCGACGCTCTACCTGCCGGTCGACCAGACCGTCGAGTTCACGCTCGACTCGCGCGACGTCATCCACTCGTTCTGGATCCCCGCGTTCCTGTACAAGCAGGACATGATCCCGGGCCGCACGGGCACCTTCCAGGTGACGCCGACCCGCGAGGGCACGTACGCCGGCAAGTGCGCCGAGCTCTGCGGCGAGTTCCACTCCGGGATGCTCTTCAACGTCAAGGTCGTCTCCCAGGCGGAGTACGACGCACACATGAGCGACCTGCG
The DNA here is from genome assembly GCF_053608125.1 of Isoptericola sp. NPDC055063. Classification (NCBI taxonomy): domain Bacteria; kingdom Bacillati; phylum Actinomycetota; class Actinomycetes; order Micrococcales; family Promicromonosporaceae; genus Isoptericola; species Isoptericola sp. NPDC055063. The sequence continues at coordinate 165,397 of NZ_JBSGUW010000003.1, forward strand.
CGACGCGGGGCAGACGGGCGAGCTCGGCCTCGACCTGAACCGCCAGCAGCACGCGAACTTCCCGCAGGACGACACGCTCCCGGAGGTCGAGAACTGATGGCGGCCACGACAGCCACCGCGCACGGCGCCGAGGTCATCCCCGGCCTCGCGCCGAAGCGCCAGAACCTCGGTCGCACCGTGGTCAAGTGGATCACCTCCACCGACCACAAGACGATCGGGTACATGTACCTCATCACGTCGTTCGCGTGGTTCGCGATCGGCGGCATCCTTGCCCTGCTGATCCGCGCCGAGCTGTTCTCGCCCGGCCTGCAGATCGTGCAGAGCAAGGAGCAGTACAACCAGCTCTTCACCATGCACGGCACGATCATGCTGCTGCTGTTCGCGACGCCGCTGTTCGCCGGGTTCGCCAACGTGATCATGCCGCTGCAGATCGGTGCGCCGGACGTCGCGTTCCCGCGGCTCAACATGTTCGCGTACTGGCTCTTCTTCTTCGGCGGCATCATCGCCGCGGCGGGCTTCTTCACCCCGCAGGGCGCGGCCTCGTTCGGATGGTTCGCCTACGCACCGTTGTCGAACACGACCTTCAGTCCAGGGTTGGGCGGAGACCTCTGGGTGTTCGGCCTCGCGCTGGCGGGCTTCGGCACGATCCTCGGTGCGGTCAACTTCATCACCACGATCATCACGATGCGCGCGCCGGGCATGACCATGTTCCGGATGCCGATCTTCACGTGGAACACGCTCGTCACGAGCCTGCTCGTGCTGATGGCCTTCCCGCCGCTGGCCTCGGCGCTCTTCGCGCTTGGTGCCGACCGTCGCCTCGGGGCGCAGGTCTTCAACCCCGAGAACGGCGGGGCGATCCTCTGGCAGCACCTGTTCTGGTTCTTCGGTCACCCTGAGGTCTACATCATCGCGCTGCCGTTCTTCGGCATCGTGTCGGAGATCTTCCCGGTCTTCAGCCGCAAGCCGATCTTCGGGTACAAGGGCCTCATCATCGCGACGATCGCGATCGCCGCCCTGTCCGTCACCGTGTGGGCGCACCACATGTACGTGACCGGCGCCGTGCTGCTGCCGTTCTTCGCCTTCATGACGATGCTCATCGCCATCCCGACCGGCGTGAAGTTCTTCAACTGGATCGGCACGATGTGGCGCGGGAAGCTCACGTTCGAGACACCGATGCTGTGGTCGATCGGCTTCCTCGTGACCTTCCTCTTCGGTGGCCTGACCGGCATCATCCTGTCGAGCCCCGCGCTGGACTTCCACCTGTCCGACTCGTACTTCGTCGTGGCGCACTTCCACTACGTCGTCTTCGGCACCGTGGTGTTCGCGATGTTCGCCGGCTTCTACTTCTGGTGGCCGAAGTTCACCGGGCGCATGCTCAACGAGCGCCTCGGCAAGGTCCATTTCTGGCTGCTGTTCGTCGGATTCCACATGACGTTCCTCATCCAGCACTGGCTGGGCGTCGAGGGCATGGCCCGCCGGTACGCGGACTACATGCCGGAGGAGGGCTTCACCTGGGAGAACCAGGTGTCGACCATCGGCGCCTTCATCCTGGCCGCCTCCACGCTCCCCTTCCTGTGGAACGTGTACACCACCTGGCGCAACGCGCCGAAGGTGACGGTCGACGACCCGTGGGGCTACGGCCGCTCGCTCGAGTGGGCCACCAGCTGCCCGCCGCCGCGGCACAACTTCACGTCGCTGCCCCGCATCCGCTCTGAGTCGCCCGCGTTCGACCTGCACCACCCGGAGGTCGCGGCGATGGAGCAGGCACCGGGCCACGGCGGTCTGAACGCCGTGTACGGCGACCCGGACCGGCGTGGGCACCAGCAGGTCGTGGAGGAGCGTCGCGACAGCGCGCAGTCCGACGCGGCGCAGTCGACCACGACGGTCATCGAGGACGAGGGGGAGACCCGCAAGTGAAGATCGAGATCAAGCTCTTCCTGTTCCTCGCCCCGTTCTTCGTCGTCGTAGGCGTGATCTACGGACTCGTCACGCACTTCACCGAGCCGGTGGGGTACCTGGGCATCCCGCTCGTGGGTGCGTTGGTCGCCATGGTCGGTGCCTACCTCGCTCTGACGGCCCGCCGGATCGACCTGCGACCGGAGGACGACGAGGAGGGCGAGATCGAGCAGGGCGCCGGAGACCAGGGCGTGTACTCGCCGTGGAGCTGGTGGCCGCTCGTCATCGCCGGCGCCGCCGCCGTCGCCTTCCTCGGCCTCGCGGTCGGCTGGTGGGTGCTCTACATCGGCTTCGTCCTCGGCGTGATCGGGCTCGTCGGCTGGGTCTTCGAGTTCAGCCGCGGGCAGCACGCTCACTGAGTCCGCTGCACCACGACGCGCCCCGCTCCCTCGTCGGAGCGGGGCGCGTCGTCGTCTCCGCCCGCGACGGACGGGAGCACGGAACGGCAACGATCCACCGCCCGCACGGGCGGCCAGCCCACGGGAACGCCCCGTCGTGATGGAATGGAGCCTCACCATTCCCTGCGAAGGAGCTGCACGTGCGTGTCCCCCAGAAGTCCGTGGCCCTGGCATCGGCGGGCCTCGTCGCTCTCGCCCTGAGCGCCTGCGGGAGCGAGGACCCCGCCGCCTCCACCTCCGGCGCCTCGGAGGCCGCCCAGGAGACCGCAGAGATCGTCACCGCGGCGAACCTCACCGACCTCGCCGAGCAGATGCAGGGGGCGCAGGAGACGGCCTCCACGTCGCACCTGGAGATGACCTACGGCGGCGAGCTCGCCGACACTGCCGGGATGAGCGGGACCACCACCACGGCAGACATCTCCTACGGCACGACCGTCGAGGACACGGCCATGCAGATGTCCATGGGTGTCATGGGCATGGACATGGACATCGTCCTGCTCGACGGGACGATCTACATGTCGATGGGCGAGCTGACCCAGGGCAAGTACCTCTCGTTGACGGCGGAGGAGATGGCCGCCGACCCGAACATGGCGGGCACGTTCGACTCGATGGAGTCGATGGACGCCGCCGCCCAGGCCGAGGCGATGGCCGACGCCGTCACCTCCTTCGAGCACACCGGCACCGAGAAGGTGGACGGCGTCGACGCGGACGTGTACACGATGACCGTCGACCCGTCGAAGCTCGAGGACGGCCCCACGGGGGTGAACGCGGAGATGGCCGACCAGGTGGGGGAGATGACCCTGGTCTACAAGGTCGCCCCGGAGGGGCTGCCTGTCGCCGCGGACATCACGATGGACATCGGCGGCCAGGAGATGATCGTCTCGACGGCCTTCAGCAAGTGGGGCGAGCCCGTCGACATCGAGGCGCCGGCCAAGGACGAGGTCGTCCCGTACTCGGAGTTCGGCGCCCAGGGGTGACGTCCCGGGCACTTCGCGCGACGACAGGGGCCCGCACGCGATGCGTGCGGGCCCCTGTCGTGCGTCCGGGAGGTGTGCGTCCCGGTCCGGGAGTCGTCAGGCGGGGACGATCAGCCCGGCGGTCTGGGTGCGGGCGCGCTGGAGGCGGGCGGCGACGTCCTGCCAGTTCGCGATGTTCCACACGGCCTTGACGTAGTCGGCCTTGACGTTGAGGTAGTCGAGGTAGAAGGCGTGCTCCCACATGTCCAGCATGAACAGCGGGGTGATGCCGACGGGGACGTTGGCCTGCTGGTCGAAGAGCTGGAAGATGGCGAGGCGCTGGCCGATGGAGTCCCAGCCGAGGACGGCCCAGCCGGAGCCCTGGATGCCGGTGGCGACGGCGGCGAACTGGGCCTGGAACTTCTCGAAGCTGCCGAAGGTGTCCTTGATGGCCTCGGCGAGCTCGCCCTCGGGCTGGCCGCCGCCCTCGGGGGACAGGTTGTGCCAGAAGACGGTGTGGTTGGTGTGGCCGCCGAGGTTGAACGCGAGGTTCTTCTCGTGCAGGTTCACCGCGGCGTTGTCGCCGGACTCGCGGGCCTCGGCGAGCTTCTCCAGCGCCGTGTTGGCGCCGGTGACGTACGCGGCGTGGTGCTTGTCGTGGTGCAGCTCCATGATCTTGCCGCTGATGTGCGGCTCGAGGGCGCTGTAGTCGTAGGGCAGGTCAGGGAGCGTGTAGACAGCCATGCTGAGATACCTCCGGTTCGGTGCCGCACGTCGTGGCCGGCGTGCGATGGGGACGTCGTCGAGGGCTGCGTCCGGCGCGGCTAGGCGCCGAGGACGACGGAGGCCCGCGCACCCCGCCCGACGAGTCGGGGGAGGGGAGCGCGGGCCACCGTTCCAGCCTGCAGGAGACTCAGTGCTCCCGCTCGACGGATCCAGACCCCGAGACCAGCTCGGGGGCATCGTGGGCGGGCTCGAGCTCGTCGTGCTCGCCGTGCGCGTGCGCCGCGGCCAGCTCGGCCGGGGTCACGGGCTCGACACGGTCCTCGTAGAAGAACCGCGACAGCTTCTGCCAGCGCTTGTCCTTCTTGTATCCCTTGCGCTTGACGCCGCGGGAGTCGGTCGCCGGTTCGATCTCGAGCGGCCGACGTGCCTCGTAGTTGACCCGGAGCCAGCGCTCCTGCTCGTCCAGCGGGCGGTGGACCTCGATGTACTCGCCGTTCGCGAACCGGACGATGCGGCCGGTCTCGTGACCGTGGAGCACCAGCTCGCGGTCCTTGCGCTGCAGGCCGATGCAGATGCGCTTGGTGACCCAGAACGCGAAGACCGGACCGACGAAGAACAGGACGCGGAACACCCACGTGATCGTGTTGATCGAGAGTGCGAAGTGCGTGGCGATGAGGTCGTTCGACCCGGCCAGCGCCAGGATGACGAAGGCCGTGAGGAAGGCGACGCCCAGGCCCGTGCGGGTCGGCACGTTGCGCGGCCGGTCGAGCACGTGGTGCTCGCGGTGGTCGCCCGTCACCTTCGCCTCGACGAACGGGTAGACGAACAGGAACGTGAACAGCAGGCCCGGGATGATGACCGCCGGCACGAGGATGTTCAGCGACAGGGTGTAGTCGCCCCACGTGACGATCTCGGCCTGACCCGGCATGAGGCGCAACGATCCCTCGAGGAACAGCATGTACCAGTCAGGCTGGGCACCCGCGGACACCGGTGACGGGTCGTACGGGCCGTAGTTCCACACGTTGTTGATCGCCAGCGTGCCGCCCATGAGGGCCAGCACACCGAAGATGATGAAGAAGTTGCCGCCCATCTTCGTGGCGAACGCCGGGACCGCCGGGTAGCCGACCACGTTCTGGTCGGTGCGGCCGCCGCCCGGGTACTGCGTGTGCTTGTTGAGCACCATGAGGAACAGGTGCACGCCCACGAGCGCGAGGATCAGGGCCGGCACCAGCAGGATGTGCACGGTGAAGAGGCGCGGGATGATGTGCTCGCCCGGGAACTCGCCGCCGAAGATGAAGTACGAGAGGTACGACCCGATGATCGGGATCGACTTCACGACACCGTCGGTGATGCGCAGGCCGTTGCCGGAGAGGACGTCGTCCGGGAGTGAGTAGCCGGAGAAGCCGGCGAGCAGGCTGCAGATCAGCAGCAGCGTGCCGACGAGCCAGTTGAGCTCGCGCGGCTTGCGGAACGCGCCGGTGAAGAAGACGCGCATCATGTGCACCACGATGCCGGCGACGAAGATCAGCGCCGACCAGTGGTGGATCTGCCGCATGAGCAGGCCGCCGCGCACCTCGAACGACATGTCGAGCGTCGACGAGAACGCCACCGACATCAGCTGGCCGTCCATGGTCGCCGGGGCGCCGTGGTGCGTGGTGAGCGCCATCGACGGCTCGAAGAACATCGCAAGGAACACACCGGAGATGAGGAGCACGACGAACGAGAACAGCGCGATCTCGCCGAGCATGAAGGACCAGTGGTCCGGGAAGACCTTGCGGACGAGCTGCTTCGCGAGCACGCCGACCTTGGTCCGCTGGTCGAGGTAGTCGGCGGACTTGCCGATCAACGTCGTGGGTTCCGCCGCGGTGGGGGGAGTGGTCGTGGTGCTCACTTCAGGCGCTCCCAGTAGCTCGGGCCGATGGGCTCGTTGAAGTCGTCCTCAGCCACAAGATACCCCTCGTCGTCGACGGAGATGGGCAGCTGGGGCAGCGGACGCTTGGCGGGACCGAAGACCACCTTGGCGCCGTCGGTGATGTCGAACGTCGACTGGTGGCACGGGCACAGCAGGTGGTGCGTCTGCTGCTCGTAGAGGGCGACCGGGCACCCGACGTGGGTGCAGATCTTCGAGTACGCGACGATGCCGTCGTAGGACGCGCCCTCGCGGTGGTCACGGATGTGGTCGCGGGGGTCCATCCGCACCAGCAGGACGACGGCCTTGGCCTTCTCCGTGATCCACTCGTGCGACTCGCGCTCCTCGGCGGGCACGTCGGGGATGACGTGCGCGACCGAGCCGACGGTCAGGTCCGAGGCCTTGATGGGGCGGCCCGAGGGGTCGTACGCGAGGCGCACGCCCTTCTTCCAGAGGGTGTGACGGAACTTGCCCACGTTCCAGTCGCCGCCGACGCTCGAGACGAGCGGCACGGCGACGGTCAGCGGGAAGAGCGCCAGCGCGGAGACGACCGCGCCCTTGAGCACGGGACGGCGGGCGATGCCCGAGTCCTCGAGCCCGTCCTTGAACTGCTGCTGGACGACCTCGCGCACGTCTTCCGAGCTGCTGCTCGAGTGACGCTCCTCGACGTACTCCTTGGCCGACATGAGGGTCTTGGCCCAGTGCACGGCGGCAAAGCCGATGCCGAACAGGGAGACGGCGATCGCGACGCCGAGCAGCACCGTCGACATGCGCACGCCGGGCGTGGTGCCGTCCGGGCGCACGGCGAAGTACGCCACGAGGGAGGCGATGGTACCGAGGCACGAGATCGCGAAGAGGATCGCGATGATCCGCTCGTTGCGCTTCGCGGCCTTGGGGTCGGTGTCCGCGAGGCGCGGGTGGTGCTCCGGGACGCCCGGGTCGGTGAACCGGTCGGCGTGCTCGACCGTCCCGTTGCCGGCGTGGGGGGTCACGTCGCGCGACCTGCCCTGGGGGTTCTGGTTCTCGCTCACGAGGACTTCGCTCCGATCCACACAGCGCCGCCGATGATCAGGCCGATGCCGATGATCCAGGCCCAGAGGCCCTCACTGACCGGACCCAGCGAACCGAGGGTGAGGCCACCGGCCGAGCCCTGGTCCTGCTGGTCGAGGAACGCGATGATGTCGCGCTTCTCCGTGGGCGTGATGTTGGCGTCGTTGAACACCGGCATCGACTGCGGGCCGGTGAGCATGGCCTGGTAGACGTTGCGGCTCGAGGTGTCCCACAGCGGCGGTGCGAACTTGCCCTCCGAGAGGGCACCACCGGCGCCGACGGCGTTGTGGCACATCGCGCAGTTGGTGCGGAACAGGGCCATGCCGTTGGCCGGGTCGCCCTTGCTCCCGTCCACCTGCTCGTCGGTCGGGATGGCCGGGCCGGCACCCAGGGAGGAGATGTACGCGGCGAGCGCGGCCGTCTGCTCCTCGTTCATCTGCCGGGGCTTGGCCTCGGCCTGGGGGCCGTTCATCTGCATGGGCATCCGGCCGGTGGAGACCTGGAAGTCGACCGCGGCGGCGCCCACGCCGACCAGCGACGGCGCCTCGGAGGTGCCCTCCGCGTTCGGTCCGTGGCAGGTGGCGCAGTTGGCCTGGAAGAGCTTCTTCCCGGTCTCGATGTCCGCGGTGCTGGCGGTGTCGGCCTGGGCCGGGCTCGGGGCAAGGGCGGCGTAGACGCCGCCCGTGACCAGCAGCGCCAGCAGCAGCAGCACGACCGGCGCCAGCCGGTGGTGCCTGCGGGCGGCGAGTGCCTTCACGAAATGATCCTCGTCTCGCAGATCGAAGGTGCAGGTTCAGGACCGGCGTCGACGCCGGCCGGGGGGTTCAGCGCAGGAGGTAGATGACAGCGAAGAGGGCGATCCACACCACGTCGACGAAGTGCCAGTAGTAGGACGTGACGATCGCGGTCGTGGCCTCGTGGTGACCGAAGTTCCGGGCGGCGAACGAGCGGCCGAGCAGGAACAGGAAGGCGATGAGGCCACCGAGCACGTGGAGGCCGTGGAAGCCGGTGGTCAGGTAGAAGACCGAGCCGTACGGGCTGGACGAGATGGTCAGGCCCTCGTGCACCAGCTCGGTGTACTCGAAGATCTGGCCGCCGATGAAGAAGGCGCCCATGAGGTAGGTGAGGGTCATCCACTCGTGCATGCCCCACTTGTTCACCTGGAAGATGGAGCCGGAGCGCACCGGCTTGAACCGCTCGGCGGCCCACACGCCCATCTGGCAGGTGACGGACGACAGCACCAGCACGGTGGTGTTGATCGTCGAGAAGGTGATGTTGAGCTTGTCCGCCTGAGCGGCCCACTCCGCCTCGGGCATCACCGATCGCACGGTGAAGTACATGGCGAAGAGGCCGGCGAAGAACATGAGCTCGCTCGCGAGCCAGACGATCGTCCCGACCGACACGGGGTTCGGACGGTTGACGCTCACGTGCTGGTGGGCATGGGGGGCAGCAGCCGTTGCGGTCGACACGTCAGCCATTATGGCCGACATGTGGCCGGTTCGAGCCACTCGTGTGGGCGCTGCGCGAAGTCGATGCGCACAAAATCTGCGGAAACTCGCCACTCTGCCCCTACGAGGTGACGGATCGATGGAGAGTGCCAGTAAAAGACCACGTTCGGCGGCTGCCCGAGGTGACGCGGGTGTGCCACGATGCCAGCAAACATCGACGTCCGGCGGCCGTGCGTCCGGTCCGGGCGTCGTGTCCGTGCCCGGTGCCGTGCACGTCCACGAAGGGGAGCCTCGATGACGGATCAGACGACGGAACGCCCGACCACCCTCGAGCCGGCCGCACCCGCGCGCGGGCCGCGCGTCCTGCTCTACAGCGACGACCGGACGGTGCGCGAGCAGGTCCGCACCGCCGTCGGCCCCCGGCTGCGGGCGCACGCCCCGGCGATCTCGTGGGCCGAGGTAGCGACGCCTGCCGCATTGATCGCCGCGGCGGACCGCGGCGGGTGGGACCTGCTGGTGCTCGACGGCGAGGCTGACAAGGCCGGCGGCATGGGGCTGTGCCGCCAGCTCAAGAACGAGGTGTACCGGTGCCCGCCCGTCGTGGTCCTCACCGGCAGGCGCGACGACGGATGGCTAGCATCGTGGTCGCTCGCCGACGCCGTGGTGCCGAGGCCGCTCGACGCGATCGAGCTGCAGCGCACCGTGGCCGGCTTCCTGACCGCAGCCGCCTGACCCGCCGAGGGGCGTACGCCCTGGCCCGGGTGCCCGGCTCCGAACCGAAGGGACCCCCGTGGCCTCCACCGACCCGGCAACCGACCCCACCTGGCCCGGCATCCTCACCGAGCTGGTCGCCGGGCGCGACCTGACCGCCGCGGAGACGGCGTGGGCCATGGACGAGGTCATGTCGGGCGAGGTCCCGCCCACCCGGCTCGCAGGCTTCCTCGTCGGGCTACGGGCCAAGGGCGAGACGGCGGCGGAGCTCACCGGGCTCGCCGACGCGATGCTCGAGCACGCCACCCGGATCGAGGTGCCCGGGCGGACGGTCGACATCGTCGGCACCGGCGGCGACCGGCACCACACCGTCAACGTGTCCACGATGGCGGCCGTCGTGATCGCGGGCACGGGGCTGCGGGTCGTCAAGCACGGCAACCGTGCCGCGTCCTCGTCGTCCGGCTCGGCGGACGTGCTCGAGGCCCTCGGGATCCGCCTCGACCAGGCGCCCGAGCGGGTCGCGGCCCTGGCGGGCGAGGTGGGCATCACGTTCTGCTTCGCGGGGCTGTTCCACCCGTCGATGCGGCACGCGGGCGTGGCGCGCCGCGACCTGGGCATCGCCACCGCGTTCAACTTCCTCGGACCGCTCACGAACCCGGCGCAGCCAGGCGCGACCGCGGTCGGCTGCGCCGACGCGCGCATGGCGCCCCTCATGGCGGGCGTGTTCGCCGGCCGGGGCACCGACGCGCTCGTGTTCCGGGGCGACGACGGGCTGGACGAGCTCGCCGCCACCGGCGGCGCGACGGTCTGGGAGGTGCGCGGCGGCGCCGTCGTCGAGCACCGCCTGGACGCCGCGACGGACCTCGGCCTGGAGCGCATCGAGGTCGCCGACCTGCGTGGCGGCGACGCGGAACACAACGCGGGCGTGGCGCGCCGGGTCCTCGACGGCACCGACCGCGGCCCCGTGCGCGAGACAGTGCTGCTCAACGCCGCCGCGTGCCTCGTCGCCGACGGCAGCCTGCCCGGCACGGGCGAGGGCTCACTCGTCGAGCGGCTCGCGGCCGGGATGGACCTCGCCGCGCGCGCCGTCGACGAGGGCGGCGCCGTCCGCGTGCTCGACGGCTGGGTCGCGGCGACGCAGGCTTGACGGCCTCCGGCCCGCCCCTGGAGTCAGTCGTCGAGGCCGAGGGCGAACGCCTGCTCGAGGTCGACGTGGGAGTAGGTGCGGAACGCGATGAGCGTCTCGGTCCGCACGACGCCCGGGACCTTGCTGATTCCGTCGGCAATGACGTCGGCCAGCTCCTCGTGCTCGCGCACGCGCACCATGGCGACCAGGTCGGCCTTGCCGGTGACGGAGTAGACCTCGCTGACCCCCTTGAGGTCCGTGACCTTGGTGGCCACCTCGGGGATCTGGTCGGCCTCGGTGTCGATGAGCACGATGGCGGTCAGCATGCGGTCATCGTAGCCACGCCGGCCGCCTCGGCGACGCTCGCCGACACGGCCCCGAGCCCGACGTGGGCAGCGGCCGACCGCGCCGGGCAGGACCACGGCTCGCTCACGTGCACGAGGCGGACCCCGGGCTCCTCGAGCCAGCCGAGCACGAGGGCGGCCTCCTCCGGGTGGCACGCGGGCGAGGGCACGACGGACGGGGCGACGTCCTCCGCCGTCGCCCGCAGGGCGTCGACGACGGGGAGGGGGTCCTCGTCTGGGCCGGTGACGGCCGTCGCCGCGAGGCGCGCGTGCTTGACCACGACCAGCTCCCACCCTCCCGCCGCCGTCGGCCGGGCCGCGACCATCTCGGCGCAGCGCGAGACGGGGGCGAGCCGCTGGGCGCGCGCGGCGCCCTGGACGAACGACCGCAGCCGGCGGGTGACCTGCCCGGCCTCCTCGAAGCGCTCCTGGGCGGCCAGCCGGGCCACACGGGCAGCGAGGGCGTCGACGACGGCGGACGGGTCGCCGGTGAGCGCCGTGCGCGCCGCGTCGACCACGGAGTCGTAGCCCACGTCGGCCGTGCCTGTGGCGGTGCACGGCGCGGAGCAGCGGCCCATCCCGGCGAGCGCGCACGGGCTGCCCGGCGTGCGCGCGACTCGGGGCAGCCGGGCGGTGCACTGCCGCAGCGGGAGGGCGTCGTGGAGGGCGTCCACGGCGGCCTGGGCCGCCTGCCGGGAGGTGAACGGTCCGATGTGCGGGGCACCCTCCCGGACCTCGCGCACGATCGACAGGCGCGGGTACGCCTCGTCCGTGAGCCGCACCCAGGTCTGCCGCTCTGGGTGCTTGGAGCGGCGGTTGTAGCGTGGGGAGTGCTCGGCGATGAGCCGCAGCTCGCGTACCTGGGCCTCCAGCGGCGTCGCGCACACGACCGGGGTGACCGCGTGCGCGATGCGCACCATCTCCGTGATGCGGCCGCGCTTCTCGGCCGCCGTGAAGTACGACCGCACCCGCTTGCGCAGGTTCGTGGACGTGCCGACGTACAGCACCTCGTCGCCGGGGCCACGGAAGAGGTACACGCCCGGCGCCTCCGGGAGCCCGTCGGCGAGCGTGCGCTTGCGGCGCACGTCGGGCGGCACGGGGTCGGCTGCGGTGGCGAGGTCCTCCAGGTGCGTGATCCCCAGCGGCGCCAGGCGCTCCAGGAGGGCGTGCAGCACGTCGACGGTCGCGCGGGCGTCGGCCAGCGCACGGTGCTCCGGCGTCACCCTTGCCCGGAAGAGCGCGGCCAGCGTGGAGAGCTTGTGGTTGGGCGCCTCATCACGCGTGACCACCCGCCGCGCGAGCGGGACGGTGTCGACCACGCGGAACCCGGGCCAGTCGTAGCCGAGCCGCTCGCACGCGGCCCGGAGGAAGCCGACGTCGAACGGCGCGTTGTGCGCCACGAGCACGGCGTCGCGCGCGAACTCCAGGAAGCTCGGCAGCACGAGGTCGATCGGGGGAGCGGTGGCGACCATCGAGGTCGTGATACCCGTGAGCCGGGCGACGAACGCGGGGACCGGGTGGCCGGGGTTCACGAGCGACTGCAGCTCGCCGAGCACCTCGCCCGCGCGGACCTTCACCGCGCCGATCTCCGTGATGCCGCCGTCGGCGGCCCTGCCCCCGGTGGTCTCGAGGTCGACCACGACGAAGGTGACGTCGCTCAGCGGGGTGCCGAGGTCCTCGAAGGACGGCTGGAGCGGGGTCGGGCTCGCCGCGGGCGGGGTGGTGCTCGGCATGCGGGGAACCTAGCGAGGCCCACCGACACGCATCGAGGGTGCTGGCTTGTTCCTCGGACGAGCCGTTCGGAACAAGTCAGCACCCTCGATGCGGGGGCGGTCCGGTCAGCTCGCGGACTTCTGGCGGGTGTCGACGTACAGCTCGTCGATCTCCGCGGCGAAGTCCTTCACGAACACGTGCCGGCGCACGCTCTGCTTGGGGGTGAGGTACCCGTTCTCGACGGTGAGGTCGCCCGGCAGCACGGCGAACTTGCGGATGGACTCGGCCTTGGACACGGCCTGGTTGGCGCGGGTCACCGCGGCGTCCAGGGCGGCGAGGACGTCCGGGTCGGTCGCGGCCTGCGCGGGCGTCAGCTCCGGCTTGCCGTGCATCTTCAGCCAACCGGGCAGGCCCTCGGCGTCGAGGGTGACGAGCGCGGCGATGAACGGCCGGTTGTCGCCGACCACGACGCACTGGCTCACCAGGGCGTGGGCGCGGATGCGGTCCTCGAGGAGCGCCGGGGCGACGTTCTTGCCACCCGCCGTCACGATGATCTCCTTCTTGCGGCCCGTGATGGTGAGAAACCCGTCGTCGTCGAGGACGCCGAGGTCGCCGCTGCGGAACCAGCCGTCGTCGAACGCCTCCGCGGTCGCCTCCGGGTTGTTGTGGTAGCCGCGGAAGACCTGGATGCCGCGCAGCAGCACCTCGCCGTCCGGGGCGATGCGCACGCCGCAGCCGGGCAGCTGCGGGCCGACCGACCCGATCTTGATGGCGTCGGGGCGGTTCACACTGGTGGGGGCGGTGGTCTCGGTGAGGCCGTAGCCCTCGAGGATCGTCACGCCCAGGCCGCGGAAGAAGTGGCCGAGGCGTTCGCCGAGGGGCCCGCCGCCGGAGACCGCGTACTGAGCCTGCCCGCCGAGCACGGCGCGCAGCTTGGAGAACACCAGGGTGTCGGCGACCTTGTGCTGCAGGCGCAGCCACAGCGAGGGACCGGACGGGGTGTCGAGGGCGCGCGAGTAGGCGATGCCCGTGGCGGCCGCCCAGTGGAAGATCTTGAGCTTGCCGCCCGCAGCGGCGCTCTGCTCCGCCGCGTTGTAGACCTTCTCGAAGACGCGCGGCACGGCGAGGATGTAGGTGGGTCGGAACGCACCCAGCCCGGCGGTGACCGTCTTGAGGTCCGCCCAGTGGCCGAGCACGGTGCCGCTGGCGATCGCGAGGATCTCGATGTACCGGGCGAAGACGTGCGCGAGGGGCAGGAACAGCAGCGTGCGCCCGCCGTCCTTGAACACCTCGGGGACGGCCGCGACGGCGTTGACCCCGAGCAGCGCGAGGTTGCCGTGGGTGATCTCCGCACCCTTGGGGGTCCCGGTGGTGCCCGACGTGTAGATGATGGTCGCGACGTCGGCGAGGTCCGCGATCCCGCGGCGCCGGACGATCTCGTCGTCGGGCACCGCGGCGCCCGCGGCGGTGAGGGCGGCGATCGCGCCGTCCTCGATCTCGAGCACCTCACGAAGCGCCGGGGCGCGGTCGGAGACCTCGGCGACCGTGGCGGCGAGGCCGGAGTCCTCGACGACGAGCAGGGTGATCCCCGAGTCGGTGAGGATCCACTCGACCTGCTCGGCCGACGACGTCTCGTAGATCGGCACGGGCACAGCGCCGGCCGCCCAGGCTGCGAAGTCGAGGAGCGTCCACTCGTACCGGGTGTGCGACATGATCCCGACCGGGTCGCCGGGCTGCACGCCCTTCGCGACGAGCCCCTTGGCGACGGCCACCACCTCGGCGTCGAACTGCGCGGCCGAGACCTGCTCCCAGCCGCCGCCGGACGGGCGCTCGGCGAGCGTGGCGCGCGGGTCGTTCGCCACTCGGGTGGAGAGAAGGTCGTTGAGGTTCGACGTGGCAGGCAGCTCGACCGCCTGCGGGATGGTGATCTCGTCCATGCTGACTCCATCGTCCATGCTGATGCATTGCCAGGGGTGTTCGTTCCCAGGCGGTCACGATACCGGGTCTCACGAGTGGTCCAGGACACGGTTCGGTGACGGACGAGCGTCGCACCCTCGCGGTCGTGATGGCTAGTCTGGACCCGGCGCGCGCCGCGCGCCCCCGTGCCGCTCGGCGACCGGGAGACGCGCCGCGCGGACGCGGCGTCCCGACACATGAACGTGAGGTTCCTGCATGCACGCCATCGGAGTCGACATCGGCGGCACCAAGATTGCCGTGGGTGTGGTGGACGAGGCGGGCACGGTCCTCGCGAAGGTACGGCGCGAGACGGTCGCCGACGACGTCGCGAGCATCGACCGGGCCATCGCCGACGCCTGCGCCGAGCTGGCCAAGGAGCACGAGATCGGCGCCATCGGGCTCGCCGCGGCGGGCTTCGTGAGCCCGGACCGCCGGTCCGTGCTGTTCGCGCCCAACATCGCGTGGCGCGAGTACCCGCTCGCGGAGCGCATCGAGGGTCTCCTCGACCTGGACGTCCCGGTGGTCGTGGAGAACGACGCGAACGCCGCCGGCTGGGCGGAGTTCCGCTTCGGTGCGGCCCGCGAGGCGACGGACATGCTCATGCTCACCGTCGGCACCGGACTCGGCGGCGCGGTCGTCGTGGACCGCGAGCTGGTGCGGGGCAAGTGGGGCGTGGCGGCCGAGGTCGGCCACATGCGCGTGGTCCCGGGCGGCCACTACTGCGGGTGCGGCCACGAGGGCTGCTGGGAGCAGTACGCCTCCGGCTCGGCCCTGGTGCGCGACGCCCGGCAGGCCGCCGTCGCCCAGCCGGACCGCGCCGCGCGGCTCGTGGAGCTCGCGGGCGGTGACTCCGCCGCGATCGAGGGGCCGCAGGTGACCCAGGCCGCCCAGGAGGGCGACGAGCTCGCCGTCGAGCTGCTCGCGACGCTCGGCCGCTGGATCGGCGAGGGGTCGGCGTCCGTGGCCGCCCTGCTGGACCCGGAGCTGATCGTCATCGGCGGCGGTGTCGGCGCGGCCGGCGACCTGCTGCTCCTGCCGGTCCGCAAGGCCTACGAGGCGCAGCTCTCCGCCCTCGGCCACCGGCCGGTGGCGCAGATCGAGCTCGCCGAGCACGGCAACGAGGCGGGCATCATCGGCGCCGCGGACCTCGCGCGCCGCTGACGGAGCGGGCCGGCGGCCACCGCTGCCGGCCCGCCCGCAGGGCGGGGCTCCTCAGACGACCGCGCCCGTGTCGTCGTCGTCCGGGTCGCGCCGGTGCGGCATGCGCCAGAGCAGGATCCCGAGCGCGACCAGGAACAGGACGCCCGCGACGGGCCCGGACCAGGCCGGGATGCGGAGCGTCGGGACCGCGGCGCGCACGACGACCCCCACGACGACGAGCACCGGGACGGCCACCACGAGCGTCCACGCCAGGGTGAGCAGGGGGTCCCGCGCGAGCACCGGCTCGGGCTCGGGCGGCACGAAGTGAGACTCCGTCTCCTCCAGGGCCTCGACCTCCGGCGTGACGGGCCAGTCGCGGGGGCCGTTCCCGGTCGTGCGCACCGGCCGCTCGTCGTTCTCCGGCGGAGACTGGGTGTCGCGGGACGTGGCCGCGTCGGGCGCGGCGGTGGCGTCGGCCTCGTCCGCGGTCCTCGCCTCGGTCTCCGCGTCGTCGCCGAGGCCGCCCAGCTGCGCGACGATGTCGGCCCAGCGGGCCTCGACGGCGTCGTCGGGCAGGTCGTCGTCCGGCAGGTCCGGTTCGGCGTCCGGGTTCGGTGCGGGCATGGGTTCACTCTATTGTCGTGGGCGAAGCAACGCGTCGGTGGCGACCACCGCCGGCGCCTCGGCCCGTCGCAGGCGGTCCGCTGACGGGGCGCTGCCCGCACTGGGCGAGGAGGACAGTTGTTCTACTGGGTGATGAAGAACGTGGTGGTGGGGCCGTGGCTCCGGCTGGCGTTCCGCCCCTGGACGAAGGGCGTCGAGAACATCCCGTCCTCGGGCCCGGCGATCCTGGCGAGCAACCACCTCGCTGTCATCGACTCGTTCGTGCTGCCGCTCGTGCTGGACCGCCAGGTCCAGTTCCTCGGGAAGTCCGACTACTTCACCGGCGGCGGCGTCCGCGGCCGCATGGTGGCGGGCTTCATGCGCGGCGTCGGCACTATCCCGGTGGACCGGTCGGGCGGCAAGGCCAGCGAGGCCGCCCTGCGCACCGGGCTGCGCGTGCTCGACGAGGGCGACCTGTTCGGCATCTACCCCGAGGGTACGCGCAGCCCCGACGGGCGCTTGTACCGCGGCAAGACGGGCGTCGCCCGGCTGGCGCTGGAGTCCGGCGCGCCCGTGATCCCCGTCGCGATGGTCGGGACCGACGTCGCGCAGCCGCTGGGCCGGGCGGTCCCGAAGCCCATGCCCATCGGCATCGTCTTCGGGGAGCCGCTCGACTTCAGCCGCTACCAGGGGATGGAGAACGACCGGTTCGTGCTGCGCTCGGTGACCGACGAGATCATGTACGCGATCCTGCGCCTGTCGGACCAGGAGTACGTGGACGTCTACGCGGCCACGATGAAGGCCCGCCTCGCGACGGCGGCCCAGCAGGACCAGCAGCAGGACCAGCAGCAGGACCAGCAGCAGGACCAGCAGCAGGACCAGCAGCAGGACCAGCAGCAGGACCCGCAGCAGGACCCGCAGCAGGACCCGCAGCAGGACCCGCAGCAGGACCCGCAGCAGGACCAGGGCGCCACGCCGCCGCAGGACACTCCCGAGGGGCCGTCCACCGCCTCCTGAGCCGCGTCCCGAGCCGCTCACGACACGTCGAGCCGGACCCAGGAGTCGGGCGGCAGGTCGGGCCTGCCCGGGACCGCGCGGTGCTCGAGCGACCAGCCCTCGCCGGCGACGTCGGTCGCGACCCGCGGCCAGAACGCCGCGGCGGCAGCGTTGGCGTCCTGGAAGGCGATCTCCCACGGCCCGGGCACGGTCCGGAGCACCGCGGTGGCGACCTCGCGCCCGAGCCCGTGCCGTCGTGCCGCCCGCGCCACGAAGAACGCCGACAGCACCCGCACGGGCGTGTCGAGGCCGCGGACGAGGGCGAACGCCACCGGACGGTCGTCGACGGTGGCGAGGTGCGCGCCCCAGCGTGCGCCGTCGCAGCGGTCGAGGTCCGCGAGGGCCGCGCGCAGCCGCTCGTCGCGGAAGCGGCCGTCGGGCCCGGGAAGCTCGCCCGTGACCTCCGAGAGGTCGTGGCGGAAGAGCGCCCACAGCCGCTCGAGGGCGTCGCCGTCGCGGGCGGTCGCGGGGCGGAGGCGGGGCGGGGGCAGGGGAGTGCGTGAGGTCGTCATACGCAAGAGCCTCCCGGCGCCGGTCGGCGGGGAGGCTCGGCCGAGATCATCTCACGCCGCGGGTGCCGGCCGGGTGCCCGGTTCGCCCGGTGGACGGCGGGTCCGGCTCCCGGGCGGTGCTCCTAGGATGGGAGGGATCCCGTCCCCCACCGAGAGGTAGCCCCTGTCATGTCGGTTCGTCGCGTGGCTCTCCTGACCGCCGGCGGCTTCGCGCCCTGCCTGTCCTCCGCCGTCGGCGGCCTCATCGAGCGCTACACGGAGCTCGACCCGTCGATCGAGATCATCGCCTACCAGTACGGCTACCACGGACTCCTCACGGGCACGAAGATCGTGATCGACGCCGAGGGGCGCAAGCAGGCCGGCATCCTGCACCGCTTCGGCGGCTCGCCGATCGGCAACTCGCGCGTGAAGCTCACCAACGCCGCGGACTGCGTCAAGCGCGGCCTCGTCTCCGAGGGGCAGAACCCGCTCGAGGTCGCGGCCGAGCAGCTCAAGGCCGACGGCGTGGACGTGCTGCACACCATCGGTGGCGACGACACGAACACCACGGCCGCGGACCTCGCCGCGTACCTGCACGACAACGGCTACGAGCTCACCGTCGTGGGCCTGCCCAAGACGATCGACAACGACGTGGTGCCGATCAAGCAGTCGCTCGGCGCCTGGACGGCGGCCGAGGAGGCCGCCGGCTTCGCCGCGAACGTCATCGGCGAGCACCGCTCCGGCCCGCGCATGCTCATCGTGCACGAGGTCATGGGCCGCCACTGCGGCTGGCTCACCGCGGCAGCCGCGCAGGAGTACCGCAAGTGGCTCGACGCGCAGGAGTGGGCCCCCGCCCTCGGCCTCACGCGCGAGCGCTGGGACGTGCACGCCGTCTTCCTGCCCGAGCTGGAGATCGACATCGACGCCGAGGCCGCGCGCCTGCGCGCCGTCATGGACGAGATCGGCAACGTCAACATCTTCCTGTCCGAGGGCGCGGGGATGAACGAGATCGTCCAGCAGCTCGAGGCCTCCGGCGAGGAGGTGCCCCGCGACCCGTTCGGGCACGTCAAGCTCGACACCATCAACCCGGGCCAGTGGTTCGCGAAGCAGTTCGCGGAGAAGCTGGGCGCCGAGAAGGTCATGGTGCAGAAGTCGGGCTACTACTCGCGCGCCGCGGCCGCCAACGCCGAGGACCTGCGCCTCATCAAGTCGATGACCGACCTGGCCGTCGAGTGCGCCCTGCGCGGCGAGCCCGGCGTCATCGGGCACGACGAGGAGGACGGCGACCGCCTCAAGGCGATCGCGTTCCCGCGCATCGCGGGCGGCAAGGCGTTCGACGTCTCGCAGCCGTGGTTCGGCGAGATCCTCGCGGGCATCGGCCAGCCGCTGGTCCCCGCGAAGCCCGCCGCGCACTGACGACCCGGTCGCACCCACCCCGCGGCCAGCCGGCCGCCACCAGCGAGGAGCAGCCCGCATGACCACCGCCGTCGACACCGTGGCGCCCGGGAGCGACCCCGAGGGCCTGGACAGGTTCCGGAGCCTCGAGGCGCGCCAGCAGCCCACGTGGCCGGACGCCGACGCGCTCGCGGCGGTGGCGGGCCGGCTCTCCCAGGCGGCGCCCCTGGTGGTGGGGGGGGAGGGGGGGGGGGAGGCCAGACGTGCAGCCCTCGCTGCCCGGGTGGGGGGAGTTTCTTTTTTCGGAGGGGGAGTCGCGGAAGAACTCTCGCCCACAAGACCGCCA
>NZ_JBSGUW010000003.1:184730-201712 GCF_053608125.1 Isoptericola sp. NPDC055063
TCCCTCCTCCCACGGTCGCCCCCTTGTGGGGTAGGGGAGGGGAGAGCCCCACCAACCCCCCCCCTCCCCTCGGCCGGCCGGGGCGAGGCGTTCCTGCTGCAGGGCGGCGACTGCGCAGAGACGTTCGCCGACGCGAACGCGACCCGGATCCGCAACAAGATCCGCACCATCCTGCAGATGGCGGTGGTGCTCACGCACGGCGCGAGCACCCCGGTGGTGAAGATGGGCCGCCTGGCGGGTCAGTACGCCAAGCCGCGCTCGTCGGACCTCGAGACCCGCGACGGCGTCACGCTGCCCGCGTACCGCGGCGACATGGTCAACGGGCACGAGTTCACCCCCGCGTCGCGCACGCCCGACCCGGTGCGCCTGGAGCAGGCGTACCGGATCTCGTCGGCGACGGCGAACGTCGTGCGCGCGTTCACGCAGGGCGGCCATGCCGACCTGCGGCGCGTGCACGAGTGGAACCGCGGGTTCATGCGCAACCCGGCGTACTCGCGCTACGAGCGCACGGCCGCCGAGATCGACCGGGCGATCCGCTTCATGGAGGCCTGCGGCGCCGACTTCGACGCCCTGCGCTCGGTGGAGTTCTACCTCAGCCACGAGGCGCTCATCCTCGACTACGAGCGGGCGCTCACCCGCGTCGACTCCCGCACTGGCGAGGCCTACGCGACGTCGGCCCACTTCCTGTGGATCGGCGAGCGCACGCGCCAGCTGGACGGGGCGCACGTCGAGTTCCTCTCGCGGGTCGCCAACCCCGTCGGGGTCAAGCTCGGCCCGACGACGACGGCCGACGACGCGCTCGCCCTCGCGGCCCGGCTCAACCCGGACAACACCGCGGGGCGCCTGACGTTCGTCACCCGCATGGGCGCCGGCAAGGTCCGTGACGTGCTGCCCGAGGTGGTCGAGAAGGTGACCGCCGCGGGCGTGGCCGTCACCTGGGTGACCGACCCGATGCACGGCAACACGATCACGTCGGAGAGCGGATACAAGACGCGCCGGTTCTCGGACGTCCTCGACGAGGTGACCGGCTTCTTCGAGGTGCACCGCGCCCTCGGCACCGTGCCCGGCGGCCTGCACATGGAGCTCACCGGCGACGACGTCACCGAGGTGCTGGGCGGCAGCGAGGAGATCGACGACGCCGGGCTCGCGCTGCGGTACGAGACGCTCGTCGACCCGCGTCTGAACCACCAGCAGTCGCTCGAGATGGCGTTCCGCGTCGCGGAGATGCTCACCAGCTGGTGACCCATCGCCCGACGAGCTGCCGCCTGCTGGCCCGTCGCGTCGGGCCGCCTACCAGACCGTCAGCGTGACGGTGCTGCCCTTCGGGGCCGTGCCGGTGGTGTCCTGGAAGCGGACGGTGTCGAGCAGGCCGCCCAGGTAGGCGTTCTCCTTGACCTTGAAGCCGGCCTTCTCCAGCGCCTTGCGGGCCGGGTCGGTGTGCTTGCCGACGACGTTCGGCACCTCGACCAGCGGCGGCCCCTGGGAGATCGTGAGGGTGACCGTGTCCGTGCGGTGCGCCGCGGCGCCCTGCTCCGGGTCCTGGGCCAGGACGTGGCCCTTCGGGACGTCCTCGGAGTACGTCGGGTCGGCGAGCTTCACCACGAGCCCGAGGCTCTCGAGGTCGGCGACCGCGGCGTCCTTCTCCTTGCCCACCTCCTGCGGCACCTGCACGGGGGCGGGGCCGTCGGAGACGGTGAGCGTCATGACGGTGTCGTGCCGCTGGCGGGTGCCCTCGCCCGCCGAGAGGTCGAGGACGGTGCCGCGGTCCGCCTCGTCGTCGTAGGCCCGGGTCGGCGACCCGACGGTGAAGCCGGCGCGCTCCAGCGCCGCCGTCGCCTTCTCGCGGTCCGCGCCGACGAGGTCGTGGGGCACCGTGAGCATGCGCACGCCCCGCGAGAGGACCAGCTCCACGGAGCCGTCGAGGCGAACCCGCTCGCCCGGCGCCGGGACGGTGGTCACGACCGCGCCGACGGGGATCTCGTCGTCGAACGCGCGGCTGGTGGTGACGTCGAGCCCGGCCCGTTCGAGGGCGGCGTGCGCGTCGTCCGCCGACGCCCCGGCCATGCCGGAGGGGACCGAGGTCCACGCGCCGGGGCCGTCGGCGAACCACCACCAGGTGCCGAGCCCGCCCCCGCCGAGCAGGAGCACGACGGCGAGCGACCACGCGATCGCGCGCCGGCGCCTCGAAGGCCGTCCGTAGGCCTCGGTGGGCTGCTCGACCGGCCGGTCGTCGGTTCGCGACGGCGCGGTCGCGGACACCTCCTGGAAGAACGCGGTGGGGATCTCGTCGACGGCGTCGGTGGCCCCGGGGCCCGCCGCGTCCGCGTCCTCGGCGCCGTCCGTGGCGTCGTCGGGGGCGGCCGGTGCGTCGTCGGCGGGTGCGTCGGCGCGACGGTCGAGCAGCTCGGGGTCGAGCGACGCCCGCAGCGCCTCGACCGCCTCGAGCGCGGCCCCGGCGTCGGCTGGCCGGCGCTGCGGGTCGCGGGAGGTGAACGACGCGACGAGGGCGTCGAGGCCCTCAGGGAGCCAGTCGACGCGCTCCGACGGCGCCGGGTGGTCCTCGTGCACGTGGTGGAAGGCGACCTGGATCGGCGTCTCGCCGGGGTAGGGGAGCGTGCCGGTCGCGAGCTCGTAGGCGAGCACCCCCACGGCGTAGACGTCGGTGCGGGCGTCGCAGCGCCCGCTGGTGATGACCTCCGGCGCGAGGTACGCCACGGTGCCGAGGACGGTGCCTGTGGTGGTGGTCGTGACCTCGGTGACGGCGCGCGCCAGGCCGAAGTCCGCGACCTTGACCCGCCCTGCGGCGGAGGTGCCGGCCCGGCCGTCGGTCACGCCGTCGGCGTCGCCCACGACGAGGACGTTCTCGGGCTTCACGTCGCGGTGGACGACGCCCCTGCGGTGGGCCGCGGCCAGGGCCGCCAGCACCTGCGCGACGACGTCGAGGGTGCGGCCCAGGGTGAGCGCGCCGGCGTCGTGCAGCTCGCGCCGCAGGTTCGTGCCCGGCACGTACTCCATGGCCAGGTAGCTCGTGTCCCCGTCGACGCCCTGGTCGTAGACGGCCACGACGCCCGGGTGGGTGAGGCGGGCGGCCGCGCGGGCCTCGCGGCGAAAGCGGGACACGAACGCGGCGCCGTCCACGCCGTCGGCCAGGTGTGGGTGCATCACCTTGATCGCGACCTCGCGGTCGAGGCGGCGGTCGGTGGCGCGGTAGACCGTGGCCATGCCCCCGCGCGCGACGCGCGCGACGATCTCGTACCGCCCGTCGACCAGGCGGCCGAGCATCGGGTCGGTCGTCGCGATGGCCACGCCACGAGTGTAGGGGCGGCCCGATCGGCGGGCCCGTAGGCTGGCCGGGTGAACGACACCGCATCCCCCGCGCCCGGCCCCGCAGGCGCCACCGACGACCGCACCGCCCTCGAGCCGCTCGTGGACGAGTGGCTGACCCTCCCCGACGTCGCCGAGGTGCTCGGCATCCCGGTGAGCAAGGTGCGGGGGCTGGTCGCCGAGCGGACGCTGGTCGGGATCAAGCGTGGCGAGCGGAACACCTTCCAGGTGCCCGCCGTCTTCCTCGTCACGGACGGCGAGAAGCCGCACGTGCTGCCGACGCTGCGCGGCACCGTCCTGGTGCTCTCGGACGTGGGGCTCGACGACGCGGCCATCCTGCGCTGGCTGTTCGAGACCGAGCCGTCGATCGGGAACGCGCCGATCGCGGAGCTCCTGGCCGGGCGCCGGGCCGAGGTGCGCCGGGTCGCGCAGGCGCTGCTGTGACGCGTCGCTGACCCGCCGGACCGCGCGGCCGGCTCAGGCCGCGCGGTCGACCGCGGCGCGCGCCAGGTCCAGCAGGACCGTGCGCCCCGGCTCCGCGAGGTCCGCCGCGGCGAGGCCCGCGAGCGCGCCGTCCGCGAGCGCGCCGATGAGCGTCTCGACCCCGTCGAGCGCGCCGGAGCCCGCGATCACCCCGCGCAGCCGCTCGACCGTCGCGCCGTCGAGGTCGGGGTCACCCAGCCGGGCGACGACGAGGTCGCGGTCGGCGGGGCTCGCGGCGGTCATGGTGCGGGCCACGAGGACGGTGCGCTTGCCCTCGCGCAGGTCGTCGCCCGCGGGCTTGCCCGTGACCGACGGGTCGCCGAAGACGCCGAGCACGTCGTCGCGCAGCTGGAACGCCTCCCCGAGAGGCAGGCCGGCCGCGGAGACCGCGTCGAGGCGGGCAGGGGCGGCGCCCGCCAGCACGGCGCCCAGCACGAGCGGGCGCTCCACCGAGTAGCGCGCCGACTTGGCGCGCAGGACGGTGCGCGCGCGCTCCTCGTCCGCCGCCGGGTCGAGCCCCCACGGCTCGGCCTGCACCAGCACGTCGAGGTACTGGCCGACGACCACCTCGGTCTGCATGGCGTCGAACAGGGCCCGCGCGTCGCCCGCCCGGTCAGGGAGGGTCTCGACCGCCGCGGCCATCTCGCGCTGGCACGCCACCAGGCACAGGTCGCCCAGCAGGATGGCGGCGGACGTGCCGAAGCGCTCGGCCGACCCGGCCCAGCCCGCCCCGGAATGGCGAGCCTCGAAGGCGCGGTGGGCGGTGGGCTCGCCGCGGCGCGTGTCGGACGCGTCCATCACGTCGTCGTGCAGCAGGGCCGCGGCCTGGAACAGCTCGAGGGCCGCGCCGGCGCGGACCACGGCATCGCGCCCGGGGCCCTCGGACGGCCCGCCGTGGGCCCGGAACGACCAGTAGCAGAACGCCGCCCGCAGCCGCTTGCCCCCGCGCAGGAGGACCGCCGCCTGATCCGTGAGCGCGGTCGCCGCGGCCCCGATCGAGGCGGCCTCCCGCTCCAGGTCGGCGAGGTGCCGCTCGACCTCGGCGTCGACGTCGGGGCGGAGGTTCTCGAGGTCGACCAGGGACGGTGCGGTGGGCATGCGGCCAGCCTATGTGTCCGGACGAGGGCCCGGGCCCGGGTCAGCCGGTGAGGACCGAGCCGCTCACGGTGACCAGGCGGCGCTCGCCGTCGTCGAGCACGCCGAGCGTGACGGACTCCACGACCGGGCCCGCGTCCTTGGCGCCCTTCTTCGACTTCGGCGTGGTCTCGCGGCCGAACGTCGTCTGGGCCGTGAGCCCGGTGAGCGTCCCCGTCTCGGACTGGGTGAAGCCGGCCTTGTGCAGCCGCTTCGCGAGCTGGTCGATGACCTCCTGCGTGCTGCGGGTCGTGCTCAGGTTGAGGGTCACGTCCGTGAGCCTCCCCGCCCCGGGCGTGGCCGAGCTGGCGAGGACGGTGGCGTCCTGGGGCGCGCCGAGCAGCTTCTCGGGGAAGCCGGGCGCGTAGCCGCCGACGGCGGTGTCCGGGTCGAACGTGGGCAGCGCAGCGGGGGCGTCCGGGTCGGCGCTCGCGGTCGCGTCGCCGTCGCCGCGCAGCCCGACGCCGGAGCCGTGCTCACCGGTCGCCGAGACCTCGTCGTCGGGGGCGCCGCCACCGAGCAGCCCGCACCCGGACAACGTCAGCAGCGCGGCGACGGCCATGGCGGCGCCGCCGGCACGGGCACCTCGGACGGTGCGAGAGGGGCGCGGCGGACGGGGGAGCGTGGGCACGGCGCCCACCGTAGCGGCCCGGGGAGAGCATCGGGCGAGCCCGTCGGCCCGGTGGTCGGCAGGACGCCGCCCCACGGGCGACGGGTCCGAGCCTGCCCCCAGGAGCGGTGCGTCCACAGCCGGCGGCGGGCGGCCCTCACGTGCCCGCCGCTTCCGATGGGATCGGGCCATGGAAGCCGCCTACGCCACGCCCCGCTCCGGGGAGCCCGACTCGCCGTTCGACCTGCCCGTCGTGCTCCGTTCGTCCCGCGACATGCTCGCCGCCGTGCCGTACCTGCTGGGGTTCCGGCCCCGGGAGTGCTGCGTCGTCGTCTGCGTCACCGGGGAGGGGAGGATCGGCCTCGTCGCCCGGACGTCGCTCGCCGAAGCCGACGGCGGTGGTGCGGGAGGCCTCGACGGACCGGAGCCCGACGCCCGCACGGTGGCACGGGCGGCGGCGCGGGTCGGGGCCGTCCTCGTCCTCGTCGTCCTGTGCACCGCGCGGCCGGAGTCCGCCGTCCTGCCCCGCGCGGCGGAGGTGCTCGCCGCCCTCGACGAGGTGCTGGACCCGGCGGCCGACATCGAGACCTGGCTGGTCGGTGCCGACGGGTACCGCGGCCTCGGCTGCGCGGACCCGGCGTGCTGCCCGCCCGACGGGCGTCCGCTGGGTGAGCTCGAGCACGGCGAGGTCGGGGCCGCGTTCGTCGTCGCGGGGCGCGCGATCGCCGCCTCGGAGCAGGAGGCGCACCGCATCGCCCGGGCGTCCGTCGCCGTGCGGGACCGGGTCGCGAAGGCGGCCGCCCGTACCGAGCGTGGACGCCCCGCGCTGCAGGGTGGCGAGCCCCCGGGCGCCGCGACGGCGCGGTGGCGCGCGGAGGCCCTCGGCGTGTGGCGCGACCTCGTGCGCCAGGCCGCCGCGGACCAGCAGGTCGCGACCCCGGGCGGCGAGATCGCCCTGCCGCCCGCACGCCTCGGCCGCCTGGCAGCGGCGCTCGCGGACGTCCCGGTGCGCGACGCCGTGCTGCTGTCCCTCGTGCCGGGGGCCTCCGACGCGGCAGAGCTGACCGCCGCGCGCGGTGCCCCCGGCCCAGGGGCGGGCGCCGAGAGCGAGACCGCGGTCGAGGTGGCCACGGCTCGGGCGATCGCCCGCGTGGTGGACCCGCGGGTCGGGGTCCCGCCCGACGCAGCGGTGGCGGACGCCGCGCGGCTCGTCCTCGAGCAGGTGGTCGGCGCGGCGCCGCGCCGCTGGCACGCCGCCCCGCTCGCCCTGCTGGCGTTCCTCGCGTGGTGGCGCGGCGACGGATGGCTGGCCGCGAGGCGGGTCCGCGAGGCGCTGCGTCAGGATCCGTCGCACCGCCTGGCCGCGCTCCTGGCCGGGGTGCTGCGTGCGGCGGTGCCTCCGGGGTGGGTCACGGCCTCGGGCCCGGCGGCACCGGCGGTCCCCGCGGGCGCCCCCGGGCGTGCGACAGGACGACCGGGCGGCTCCCGGGCCGGCTCGTGACCGGCTCCGGGCCGGCTCCTGGTTGCCCACGGGCAGGGTCCCGGTCGGTGTCCCTGGCAGGCCGGTGACCGGGCGCGGCGTCGGGTAGCGTGCCCCCATGGCGATCGTCGTCGGACTCCTGAGCACGGCCGAAGGGCAGGCGGCACTCGCCGCAGCGCAGCGCGAGGCGCGGGAGCGGTCCGCCCCCCTCACGGTCGTCGTGGCCCAGGGCGACGCGAGCCCCGAGAGGCAGGCGGTCGAGGACGACCTGACCGCGTCCGGGGTGCCCTACTCGATGGTCGCCGGCACCGGGGACCTCGCGGAGGACCTCGTGCGCACGGCGCACGAGGCGGGGGCGGAGCTGATCGTCGTGGGGCTGCGGCGCCGCAGCCCCGTCGGCAAGCTCATCCTCGGCTCGGGGGCGCAGCGGATCCTGCTCGAGGCCCCCTGTCCGGTGCTCGCGGTGAAGCCGTGACCATGGGTCGCCGCGCCACGCCGAACGGTGTGACGCTCGTGACCGTCGGCCGGTGTCGTCCGTGCCCGCCGCGCGCGGCGACCGCGGGCCGTTCCCGGTGGTACCGCGGGAATCTTCGAGCGCTCCCGTGCGTTGAGCCAGCACCGGAGACCGCACGACGCGGGTACTGGAGCGGGCGCAGGAGCCCGCGGTGCCCCACCGTCGCGGATGTCGCCGGTACAATAGGGGTGTCCGCCTGAGCCACGACAGTCCGAGTCGGAGGCCTTGACGGCGGTGCACCGTCCCCTCGAATGCCGAAAGGTCGGTTTGTGGCGTCCACTGCGCAGAACCCTGCACTTCCCCGCGAGTTCGAGCACCCTGCCCTGCAGGGACTGCTCGCTCGAGGCACCGCCGACGGCCGGGTCGACGCCGAGAGCTTCCGTGCCGCCTGCGAGAACGCGGCGGTGGCGGACCCGAAGCGGCTGAAGGCGGTCCTGCGCGCCTTCGCGACGGCGGGCGTCGAGATCGGCGTGCCCACGGCCACCAAGGTCGCCGCCGCCAGCACCAGCCGGAGCACCGCCACGCGCGCCAAGGCGCCGGCGGCGCGGTCCGGCGCCGTGAAGACCTCCACGGTGAAGTCGACCTCCGCCACGACCGGGGCCGACGAGGAGCCCGGTGAGTCGACCCCGGCGGCCAAGAAGCCTGCCTCGCGTTCCGCCGCGTCCAAGTCGGCGACGACCAAGGGCACGAAGACGACGCGCGGTCGCAAGGCCGCCTCGAAGGACGAGCCGGGCTCGGACGATATCGAGGACGTCGAGCTCGACGAGGACGCGACCGACGTCGCGGACGACGAGCAGGAGGGCGCCGAGCACGGCGCCAAGGGCACGAAGGCCGCCGCGGGCAAGGACACCAAGGGCGACGACGAGGAGCGGGGATTCGTCGTCTCGGACACCGACGACGACGACCAGCCCGCGCAGCAGGTCGTCACCGCCGGCGCCACGGCCGACCCGGTCAAGGACTACCTGAAGCAGATCGGCAAGGTCGCGCTGCTGAACGCGGAGCAGGAGGTCGAGCTCGCGAAGCGCATCGAGGCCGGCCTGTTCGCGGAGGAGCGACTGTCCAAGGACTACGCCGACTTCGACAAGACGAAGGCGAACGCCGACGAGCGCCGGATGTACCGCGACCTGCGGTGGATCGCGCACGACGGCAAGCGCGCCAAGAACCACCTGCTCGAGGCGAACCTGCGCCTCGTCGTCTCCCTCGCCAAGCGTTACACCGGCCGCGGCATGCTGTTCCTGGACCTCATCCAGGAGGGCAACCTCGGTCTGATCCGCGCCGTCGAGAAGTTCGACTACACCAAGGGCTACAAGTTCTCGACGTACGCCACCTGGTGGATCCGGCAGGCGATCACCCGCGCCATGGCCGACCAGGCCCGCACCATCCGCATCCCGGTGCACATGGTCGAGGTCATCAACAAGCTGGCCCGCGTGCAGCGCCAGATGCTCCAGGACCTGGGCCGCGAGCCCACCCCGGAGGAGCTGGCCAAGGAGCTGGACATGACCCCCGAGAAGGTGGTCGAGGTCCAGAAGTACGGCCGCGAGCCCATCTCGCTGCACACGCCGCTGGGCGAGGACGGCGACAGCGAGTTCGGTGACCTCATCGAGGACTCCGAGGCCGTCGTGCCGGCCGACGCGGTGAGCTTCACGCTGCTGCAGGAGCAGCTGCACCAGGTGCTCGACACCCTGTCGGAGCGCGAGGCGGGCGTCGTCTCGATGCGCTTCGGTCTGCAGGACGGGCAGCCGAAGACGCTCGACGAGATCGGCAAGGTCTACGGCGTGACGCGCGAGCGGATCCGTCAGATCGAGTCCAAGACGATGTCGAAGCTGCGCCACCCGAGCCGGTCCCAGGTGCTTCGCGACTACCTGGACTGATACCCGCAGCGCAGGAAGGGCCCCGTGCCGGTCGGATCATCGACCGGCACGGGGCTTTCGGCATGTCCGGGCCGTGCGTCGACGCGGTGGGTCGACGCCGTGGGTCGACGTCGGTCGCCGAGGTCGGTCGTGCGGTCAGGCGACCGGGTCGGCCCTGACCGCGGGGACGCCGTGAACGGGCGCCCACCGTGAGGACGGCGCGAGGACGCCCAGCGGGTCGAGCCGTCGGCGCATCGCGACCAGGCGCTCGTACGTGCCCGGGCCGAACGACGTCCGCATCAGCTGCGCCGAGACGGCGTCGCGCGGCCCCGCGAAGTTGAGCAGCGACCCGCCCGTGGCCCACGGGCGCAGGGCGTCGTGCACGGCCTGCACGTGCGCGGCCGCGTCGGGCGGCCCCAGGGGCGCGCCGAGCGAACCCACGAACAGCGTGCAGGCGGCGTCCCGGCCGGCGACGGCGTTCGGGACGGCCGCGGGCCGCCCCACGGCCCCGCCGAGGAGGCGGATCTCCGCCATCGCCACGGGCGACCCCGCGGGCACGGCCGCGAGGAACGCGTCGACGGCGTCGGCGGTGAGCTCGCGCAGCTGCCCGCCGCGCTCCACGAACGGCATCGGGTCCTCGGGGTCGGCGTGGATCTCGCCGATCCGCGCGTAGGGCAGGTCGCCGACGGTGTCGAGGAGCGGGGGTGCGACCGCCCGCAGCGCGTCGACCAGCCCGTCCGCGGCCCCGCCGACCATGCCCCCGCCGTCCAGGGTCTCGCCGGCGTCGCCGTCGCGGCCATCGTCGCCGAGGTGGCGTACGTACCGCACCACGAGGACGGCCCGGCCGCGCAGCGGCTCGGGCAGATCGGGCAGCGGCGGCAGGTTCATGCGCGCGACGGAGGTGGTCACGGACTCCGGCAGGTCACGCACCAGCTCGCGCCAGCGATGCACGACGGGTGCCGCGTCGGCGGCGTCGAACCACACGGTGCCGGCGTGCACGGTGCGCAGCGGGAACAGGTCGAACGTCAGCGACGTGACCACACCGAACGCACCGCCGCCGCCCCGCAGCGCCCAGAACAGGTCCGCGTGCCGGTCCGGCGACGCGGTGACGAGCGACCCGTCGGGGGTCACGACGTCGAGGGAGCGGACGTGGTCGGCGGCGAAGCCGAACGTGCGCGCGAGCGGACCGAGGCCGCCGCCGAGGGTGTAGCCCACCACCCCGACGTGCGGGGACGAGCCGCAGAGGCCGCCGAGCCCGTGCGGGGCGCCGGCGTCCAGGACGGCGCGCCACGACGTGCCCGGCCCGACGGTGGCCGTGCGCGCCACGGGGTCGACCTCCAGGCCGTCCAGTGCCGACACGTCGAGCAGGACGTCGGCCGGTCCGGTCGGGGCGGCGCTGTGCCCGGTGGAGCGCACCCCGACGCCGAGCCCGTGACCGGCGGCGGCCCGGACGGTCCGCGCGACGTCCTCGGGCGAGGCCGCGCGCACGACGAGCGCCGGGCGGTGGACGAGCGCGAGGTTGAAGCCGCCGAGCGCCGCGTCGTAGGCGGGCTCTCCCGGGAGGTGGACGGTGCCGGCGAGGCCGGTCCGCAGCTCGTCGGCGGCGGCTGCGGCGGTCGTGGTGAGGTGGTGGGCCGCGGGATCGTCGAGCGTCGGGGCGGCGGGGGTGGTGCTGGACATCGGGTGACTCTCCTTCGGTGGAACGGTGCCGGGGGAGAGGGAGCCACGCGCCGCCCGGCGGTGACGGGTCGGCGGCCCGGATCGCGGGTGAAGTGTCCGGGGCGTTCCCCCGGACAGGGCCGATGTGGCAGGGTGTCGCCGTGCCCCAGACCACGGCCTTCCCCGGGCGGTCCCGGTTCGTCGTCCTGCTCGCCCTCGCCGTCGTGCTGGCACTGTCGCTCGCGTCGGTCCTGGTGGCCCCGCCGGCGCGCGCCGCGACCTGGTCCCTGGCGGGCTCCGGAGGCGGGACGACGACGGCGACGGTCGGCAAGATCCTCAGCGTCCGCTACCTCAGGTCCGGCAAGCCCGTGAAGGGTGCCGCGGTGACGCTGCAGCGCAAGAAGGGCGGCTCGTGGGTGAAGGTCCGCACCGTGCGGACCGGCCCCAAGGGACGTGCCTCGACGACGGTGAAGCCCACCGCGACCGCGAGCTACCGATTCCGGACCAGCCACGCCAGGAGCGGCACGATCACGGTGCGCGTCGTGCCGGTCCGGTTCGCGATCTCCGGCTCCGGGTCGGGGCACGGCGTGGGGCTGGCCCAGTGGGGCGCGTACCAGCAGTCGCGCACCGGCCGCACCGCGGCGCAGATCCTCGGCTACTACTACCCGGGCACCACGGTCTCGACGGCGAACGACCCGCGCACCACCCTCGACGTCCAGGTGCTCGGCCCGCCGTCCGACACCCGGACCACGACCGTGCTGGGGGTCGGCTCCGGCACCTGGCGGCTGACGGACCCGGCGGGCAAGGTCCTGGCGAGCGGCGACGCCTCCCGCACGGTCAAGGTCGGCGTCGCGACCGGCGGGGTCACGGCCACGGTCATGAAGGGGAGCGCGACGGTCTCGAAGGTGTCCGCGCGCTCCAGCCTCACCTACGAGTGGTCCGGCACCCGCTACTACCAGCCCACCGGGACGAAGGCGGTCGCGACGGTCACGGGCGCCCAGGGGACGTACCGCAACGGGCGCCTCGTCGTGACCAAGCGGTCGAACCGGCCCAACGTGGTCAACGAGGTGGTCATCAACACCGAGTACCTGTACGGGCTGGACGAGATGCCGTCGGGCTGGGGGTCGAGCACCAACCGTGGCGCGGCGGCCCTGCAGGCGCAGGCGGTCGTGGCCCGCAACTACGCGATCGTCGAGAAGGTGAAGGGCCTCAAGTCCGTCTGCGGCTGCCACGTCTACGACGACACCCGCTCCCAGCACTACACCGGGTGGAAGAAGCAGGGCGGGGGCTGGGGCGGGACGTGGGTCACCGCCGTGAACGCCACGGTGCAGGCCGACGACCACACGGTGACCGTGCTGCGCGACGCCGACGGCCTGTTCGCCGAGACGCCCTACTTCGCGTCGACGGGCGGTGCGGGCGGTCGTCGCGGCACGGCGACGAACACGGAGGTGTTCGGGACGGCGGCTCTGCCCTACCTCAAGCACGTGACCGACACGTACTCGGCCAAGGCGCCGAAGAACCCCTACCTGAGCTGGAGTGACTCGATCACGCAGGCGAAGGCGCGGTCGATCTTCGGCCTGTCGTCGGTGCGCTCGATCGCGGTCACCTCGCGGTGGTCGAGCGGGCAGGTCAAGACGCTGACGGCCACGTCGGCGACCGGGAAGAAGGTGTCGCGGACCAAGACGGCGGACGGGTGGCGCACGACGCTCGGGGTGCGCGCGTCGTGGGTGGGCTCGCTGTCGGGCCGCAACAGCTGAGCAGGCCGCGACGCCCGACCCGAGGCGCGTACAGCGCACGAGAGCCCCGCACCGTACGGTGCGGGGCTCTCGTGTGTCGTGGGTCGTGCCGCGCGGTCGCGGGTCAGCGTGCCCCGTGCTCGGCGAGGAGCCGGTCCGTCTCGTCCTGGACGTGGACGGCGACGCCCTCGTAGGCGCCGGCGTGCGCGCGCGCGTGGTGCCCGCAGAAGAGGAGCTCTCCGACGGGCAGGACCACTCGCACGTACGCCTGGGCGCCGCAGCGGTCGCAGCGGTCGGCGGCGGTCAGCGGCTGGGTCGGTTCGGTCGTCGTGGTGCTCACGTCTCCATCCAACCAGACCGGTGGCCCGGAGCATCCCGTTCCCGGCCGGGTTCGCTCCCGGCATAGCGGCGTGGAGCACACGGAACACCTGTTCGGGTCGTCTACCCTCGTTCCCGTGACAGCCACCTCCGAGTCCGGGTACACCGCGCGCCACCTGACGGTCCTCGAGGGCCTCGAGGCGGTGCGCAAGCGCCCCGGCATGTACATCGGGTCCACGGACTCGCGCGGCCTCATGCACTGCCTGTGGGAGATCATCGACAACTCCGTCGACGAGGCCCTCGGCGGGCACGCGTCGGACATCCGCGTCGTGCTGCACGCCGACTCGTCTGTCACGGTCGAGGACGACGGCCGCGGCATCCCGGTCGACATCGAGCCGAAGACGGGCCTCACGGGTGTCGAGGTGGTCTTCACGAAGCTGCACGCGGGCGGCAAGTTCGGCGGGGGCTCCTACACCGCGTCGGGTGGCCTGCACGGCGTGGGCGCCTCGGTGGTCAACGCGCTGTCCGCACGCCTCGACGTCGAGGTGGACCTCAGCGGCAAGACCCACCGGATGACCTTCCACCGCGGCGAGCCGGGCGTCTTCGCCGACCCGGCGTCGGGCGCCTCGCCCGAGTCGCCGTTCACGCCCTTCACCGACCACAGCGAGCTCGCCGTCGTCGGCAAGGTCAAGCGCGGCGTCTCCGGCACGCGGGTGCGGTACTGGGCGGACCGGCAGGTGTTCCCGAAGTCGGCCGTGTTCAGCTACGACGAGCTCGTCACCCGGGCGCGCCAGACCACGTTCCTCGTGCCCGGCCTGAAGATCACGCTGCGCGACGAGCGCGGGCTGCCCGGCACCCCGGGCGAGACGGGGCCGTTCGAGGAGGTCTTCCAGCACGACGGCGGCGCGGTCGACTTCGTCGAGTTCCTCGCGCCGGACGCGCCGGTGACGTCGACGTGGCAGCTGCGGGGCAGCGGGCACTTCACCGAGACGGTGCCGGTGCTCGACTCGCGCGGGCACATGACCCCGCAGGACGTGCAGCGCGAATGCGAGGTGGACGTCGCGCTGCGCTGGGGCGGCGGTTACGACACGGAGGTGCGCACCTTCGTCAACATCATCGCCACGCCCAAGGGCGGCTCCCACCTGTCGGGCTTCGAGCAGGGGCTGCTCAAGACGGTGCGCAAGCAGATCGAGGCGAACGCGCGCCGGCTGAAGGTCTCCACCAAGGACGCCGCGGAGCGGATCGAGAAGGACGACGTCCTGGCCGGGCTGACGGCGGTGGTCACCGTCCGGCTCGCGGAGCCGCAGTTCGAGGGCCAGACCAAGGAGGTCCTCGGCACGGCGCCCGTGCGCGCGATCGTCTCCCGCGTCGTGGAGAAGGAGCTGGGCGCGCTGCTCACCTCCACCAAGCGCGACGAGAAGGCGCAGTCGGCGCTGCTGCTGGACAAGGTGGTCGCCGAGATGCGCGCCCGTGTCACGGCGCGCAAGCAGAAGGAGATCTCCCGGCGCAAGAACGCCCTCGAGGCGTCGTCGCTGCCGGCGAAGCTCGCGGACTGCCGCAGCGACGACGTCACCCGCAGCGAGCTGTTCATCGTCGAGGGGGACTCGGCGCTCGGGACGGCGAAGCTGGCGCGCTCGAGCGACTTCCAGGCGCTGCTGCCGATCCGCGGCAAGATCCTCAACGTCCAGAAGGCGTCGATCAGCGACATGCTGCGCAACGCGGAGTGCGCCGCCATCATCCAGGTGCTCGGCGCGGGGTCGGGGCGGTCCTTCGACCTCGACGCGGCGCGCTACGGCAAGATCGTCCTGATGACGGACGCCGACGTCGACGGCGCGCACATCCGCACCCTGCTGCTGACGCTCTTCTACCGGTACATGCGCCCGATGCTCGAGGCCGGCCGGGTCTTCGCCGCCGTCCCGCCGCTGCACCGCGTCGAGGTGCTGGGCAGCGGGCGGCGAAAGAACGAGTACGTCTACACGTACTCGGAGGCCGAGCTGGCCGCCACGCTCAAGAAGCTGGACCGCGCCGGCCGCCGGTACAAGGAGGACATCCAGCGCTACAAGGGCCTGGGGGAGATGGACGCCGACCAGCTCGCCGAGACCACGATGGACCCGCGCCACCGGACGCTGCGGCGCGTGACCGTGGAGGGCGCCGAGGCCGCCGAGCGGGTGTTCGAGCTGCTCATGGGCAGCGACGTGGCCCCGCGCAAGGAGTTCATCGTCGCGGGAGCGGGCACCCTGGACCAGTCGCGGATCGACGCCTGACCCGACGCGCCCGGGGCGTCCGGATGGCGACCCGGGCGGCGGGTGACCACGGCTGATGGGTACCCTTCGGCCGTGAAGATCCCTCGCTCGACCACCTCCCGTCTGCTCGCCCTCCTGCCGGCGACCGCCCTGGCCGCCGGCCTGCTCGCCGGCTGTGCCGACGGCGGCTCCTCCGACGCGGGCTCCTCGTCCTCGGCGTCCGCGGACGCGACGGAGCAGGTGGCGGAGAACCTCAGCGAGTTCTCCTACGCCGGCGAGGACGGCAAGACGGCGCTCGAGCTGCTGGAGAAGCACGACCCGGAGGCCCAGGTGCAGGGCAAGGGCGAGAACGCGTACGTCACGGCCGTGCGTGGTCGCGAGGCCGACCCCAGCACCGAGTTCTGGGGCCTGTACGTGGACGACGAGATGGCGCAGGTCGGCGCCGGCTCGCTCCAGACCAAGGACGGGCAGACCATCACCTGGAAGCTCGAGGAGATCGAGAAGTGACCGTCACCGCCCCCTCCCGCCTCGAGGCCCCGCTGTCCGCGCGCGAGCTCGCCCAACGCTGGTGGCGCCCCGCCGTCGCGGTCCTGCTCGTCGCGGCCGCCGTCGTCTGGCGGCTGGTGAAGGACGACCTCGGCGCCCCGCCCAACCTCGAGCTCTCGACGGCCGCGGCGTTCGCGGCGGCGGGCCTGCTGCGTCACCGCGTCGCGGTGCTCGCTCCGCTGGCCGTGGTCGCGCTGAGCGACGTCCTGCTCGGCAACTCGTCGGTGCTGGTGTTCACGTGGAGCGCGTGGGCCGTCATCGGCGTCGGCGCCTGGTGGGCGGGCCGCACGCGCGGCACGACCGGCCGCCTGGTCGCCGCGCTCGGCCTCGGCGTCGGCGGCTCGCTGTTCTTCTACCTGTGGACCAACGCCGGCGTCTGGTGGCTCGGCCGCGGCACGTTCTACCCCGCGGGCCTCGACGGACTGCTGGCCAGCTACGTCGCCGGGCTGCCGTTCCTGCGCCCGATGCTGCTCGGCAACCTCGTGCTGGTGCCGCTCGCGGCCGGGCTCGTGGCCCTGGTGGCGCGGCTCGAGCGGGCCTCGGCGCCCGCCACCGAGGCCCTCCCGGCGCGATAGCCTCGACGGACCGAGAGAGAGGCGAGGGACCGTGCCCGCAGACCGGATCCGGCGGATGACGTTCGCCAGCATCTACCCGCTCTACGTGCAGAAGGTGGAGCGCAAGGACCGCGACGCGGCCGACGTCGACCGCGTCGTCACCTGGCTCACCGGCTACGACGCCGCCGGCCTCGAGCAGGTGATCGCGGACGAGGTCGACCTGGAGACGTTCTTCGCCTCCGCACCCGCGATGAACGAGAACGCGTCGCTCATCACGGGCGTGATCTGCGGCGTCCGCGTCGAGGAGATCGACGACCCGCTGATGCAGCAGATCCGCTGGATGGACAAGCTGGTCGACGAGGTCGCGAAGGGCAAGAAGATGTCGTCGATCCTGCGCGGCGACGCCGGCGCGGCGGCCTAGTCGACGGGACGACGTCGATCGCAGGACCGACCACACGACGGGCCCCCGGCGGGGGGGGGGGGGGAGGGGTACGCCCTCCCCCCCCCACGGCCACTCTCGCTCCCCCCACC
>NZ_JBSGUW010000003.1:201722-273083 GCF_053608125.1 Isoptericola sp. NPDC055063
GCGGCGACGCGGGCGTGTTGGCCGGGCAAAGGGAAAGACGTCAATCGAAAAACCGACAACACGAGGGCCCCCGGGGGGGGGGGGACGGCGGGTCCCCCCCCCCCCCACCGGGGGCCCGTGTGTCGTGCGCCGTATCTCGCGGGCTACGACGTCGCGAGCGTGAACGTCACCGTGGTGGCGTTCCCGGCGACATCACGCACGACGAGGGTGTTGGCGCCCCCGACCGCGCCGAACGCCCCCGGCTTCACGTAGTTCAGGTCCGACCACGTGTTGTCGGTGAGGTCCTTGGCCGTGCCGTTGAGGGTGAGGCCGTCGACCTTGCCGGCGTCGTGCAGCTTGAACGACACGAGGCTGTACGTGCCGTCCGAGCCCACCGTGAGCTGCGCACCGTCCTTGACGGTGACGGTCGGGCCCGTGACGTCGAGCGTGAAGGTCACGGTGGTGGCGTTCCCGGCGAGGTCCTTGACGACGAGGGTGTTGGTGCCCTCGACCGCGCCGAACGATCCCGGCTTCACGTAGTTCAGGTCCGACCACTCGTCGTCGACGAGGTCCTTCTCCACCCCGTTGAGGGTGAGGCGGTCGACCTTGCCGGCGTCGTGCAGCTTGAACGAGACCGTGCTGTACGTGCCGTCGCGGCCGGTGGTGAACTCGTCGCCCTCCTTGACGGTGACGGTCGGCCCGTCGACGTCGGCCGGCGTCGACGTGACCGTGAGGTCGCGCAGGCGCCCGTAGTTGTCGAACGACCCGAACCCGACCCTGCCGGTCTCGAAGGTGGTGTCGTTCGCGGTGAGCAGCGGGGTGTCGAGGCCGTCGAGGTAGACGGCGATGTCGCCGCTGTCCGTGCACCGCACGACGCGCACGTCGTGCCACTCCTCGTCGGTGATGGCCGGGGGAGCGCCGACGGTGCCGTCCCACTGGTCGTCGATCCGCTCCCGGTCCTTGCCGTCGACCTTGAAGATCCCGTTGTGGGGGTAGATCGTGTTGTCCTTCGACAGGTGGGCGTAGTAGTACTCCGTGTCCGACTGCCAGCCGAACACCACGATGACGTCGCGGTTGTTCACGCTGGCCGGCTCGTCGATCCGGACCTGCGCGCCGAGGTCGAACGACCCGAGCTCCGGCCCCTGGGTGAGGACGGCGTACTCGAACGGCCGCCGGATGCCGTCGTCGGGGTTGGTCCCCGCCTCGGTCTGGATGATCTGGTCCCCGGGGAACTGCCACTTCGCGGGAGTCTTCGGGGCCCAGTTCTCCGCCGCCATGACGTCGGTGGTCGTGGAGCCGGCGGGCGTGCACGACGGCGGCTCCGTGGGCTCGGTCGGCGTCGCGCCGAACAGCGCGTACTGCGCGGCGACCTGTTCCGGCGTCGGGACGGTGTCGAGGAACATCAGGTCGTCCATCCGGCCGTTGAACGGGTTCGCCTCCTTGGTGTCCTGCGGGAAGCTGCCGCCGATCTTGATGCCGCGCGACGTCGTCGCCGACGTGGGGCCGGATCCCCACGGGTTGGACGAGGTGTACCGGCCCGCGAGCTCCTCGCCGTTGCGGTACAGCTTCATCTCGCCCGCCGCGAAGTCGAACGTCGCGGTGAGGTGGACCCACTCGCCCTGCGCCAGGATCTCGTCCCACGGCATGTCGGCGGCGAAGGTCCACGACCCGGCGCCGTCGACGCGCCGCCCGAGGGCGACCAGCTTGAGCTCGTCGCCCACCGTGATCACCTCGAGCAGCGCCCGCACGGCATGGCCGTCGGAGTCGCCGGTCAGCACGCCGGCCAGCCCGATGGCGTTGTACCGGTCGTCCGGGTTCGTCGTGCCGGAGTTCAGGCCGGCGACGTTCGCGCCGGTCCGCTTGAACCAGCCCATGACGGCGGCCTGGTCGGTGGCCGAGAACGCGTCGAGCGAGGCGACGCCGTTCGCGTCGTACACGCCCGCCTTCCAGTCGTCGTTCGACGCGGTGGCCGGGCTCATCTGCTGGGTCTGCAGCGCGCGGCCCGCGCCCGGGTAGGCACGGTCGGTGACGCGCTGCTCGACGCCGCCGTTGACGAGCTGGATCTTCGTGCCCGACCAGCCCTGGTCGGCCTCGAAGGTCGTGGCGCCCGCGACCGGGTGGTCGAAGTCGTAGTGCGCCACCAGGTTCGGGGCGAGTTCGGGGAGCGCGACGGGGGAGGTGGCCGCGACCCGGTGCGCGCCGGTGACCTTCCAGAT
The DNA here is from genome assembly GCF_053608125.1 of Isoptericola sp. NPDC055063. Classification (NCBI taxonomy): domain Bacteria; kingdom Bacillati; phylum Actinomycetota; class Actinomycetes; order Micrococcales; family Promicromonosporaceae; genus Isoptericola; species Isoptericola sp. NPDC055063. Next base: position 203,918 of record NZ_JBSGUW010000003.1, read on the forward strand.
CTTCCCGTTCGCCTTGGAGATCAGGTAGAGCTCGCCGTCGGCGTCGGAGCCGAAGCGCAGGTCGACGCGCTTGTCGCCGACCAGCTCGGCGAACGTGGTCTCCTTGCCGCCGGCGAACACGCGCAGCTGCTCGATCGGCGCCAGGTCCTCGACGTCGCCGTCGTTACGGACCATCTTGTCCGCCTCGGTCGACAGCACCCAGCCGTGCACCAGGTCGGTGAACAGGTAGCGCCCCCGCAGGGCGGCGATGTCGCCGCGGTAGACGAAGCCGCCGTTGTTGGCGACGCCGGCGTCGCCGGTCTGGCCGGGGTCGCGGTTGTGGTCGTAGGCGGCCACGGGGTACGTGAACCCGTTCTTGGCGTCGTCGGCCGGCAGCGGGTAGATCTGTCGGTTGTCCGCCCGGAAGGGCCCCTCGCGCTCGGACCAGCCGAAGTTGTCCCCAGGCTCGACGGCGTAGATCGACTCGACCTGCCACTCGCCGATGTGCCCGAGGTACATGGTGTGGTCGCCAGCGGGGTCCCAGCTGATGCGGTGGGGGTCGCGCATGCCGATCGCGTAGATCTCGGGCAGTGCGCCCGCGGTGTCGAGGAACGGGTTGTCGTCGGGGATACCGTACTCCCCGTTGGCGCTGTCCCGGCCCAGCGGGTCGATCCGGAAGATCTTCCCCTGCGGCGTGGTGACGTCCTGCGGGTTGCCGTTGCCGACGCCCGCGCCGCCGTCGCCGACCAGGATGTAGAGGTTGCCGTAGTCGGGGTCGCCCGGCTCGGCGGTCGGGTTGAACGAGATCTGCTGCACGGTGTGCACGCGGCCGGCGAACGGCACGCGCATGATCTCGCGGCTGGTGCCCTCGAAGGTCGCCGCCGACGGGTCCGTGGCCTTCCACTCGGTGACGACGCTGTGGAACTGCGTGGTGCCGTAGCCGGGGAAGTCGGGGGTGTCCTCCGTCAGGGCGGTTCCGCCCTCCGTGTGCACCGTGTAGAAGAGGCCGTTCTCGGCGAAGTCCGGGTGGAACTCGGCCGCGCCGAGGCCGGTGCCCAGGCCGGCGGAGTTGTGGAAGTTGTCGATGAACGCCTGGCGCACGTCGAGGTACGGCGTGTACGCGCCGGTCTCCTTGTCGACCGTGTACAGCGTGCCGTTGTTGTCCGGGACCATGAGTCGGCCGGAGCCGTCCGGGATCTCGTCGAGATGCGTGATCCGGTTGTACCGGTCAAGGCGCGGGTCCTGCGTCGCGGGCGTGGTGTGGGACTCGGGCAGCTGGGCGAGCTCCTCCACCTCGACGCCGAGCGTCGACATCTTCGGGTCGGGCAGCGGGTTGATCAGCGGGGCCTCGGACTCGCCGCCGGCCGCGCAGTCGCCCGGGTTGCCGGTCGCGATTGAGAGGTTCTCGCCGGCCGTGTCGACGGCGACGTCGTCGAGCATGAGGTTGCCGGCGCTGCTGGCGCCGTTGATCCACCAGAAGCGGTCGAGCGCCGTCGTGACGCCCTGCCGGAAGCCGAACTGCTGCTCGGTGCCCTCCGGGAGCCGCGTCAGCTCCTCGTAGGGGCCGCCCTGGCTGTACACCGAGACCTTGTCGGCGGCGTTGTCGGCGACGACCCACACGCACTGCCAGGCGTCGCGGCCCCAGATGCCGGCGGGCTTGAAGCCGCCGCCGTCGCGGACCAGCATCTGGTCGCTGTTCTGGTTGTTGACGTACGCGCGGCTGTCCCCGGTCCCCGACGGCTGGTCGACGTCGGTGAGCCCGAACGACGTGTCGACGCTCCCCGTGCGCAGGAACCGGAAGAACAGGGTGCCGGTGGAGCCGTCCGCGATCCCCGGGACGGCGCGGTAGGCCTTCTGGTTGCCGCCCGTCATCTCGAGGACCTGGTTGTTCCCGTTGAGCGGGTCCGCGATCACCTTCGCGGCGCCGGACGCCGACCAGCCGTCCTGGCCGTCGAGCGCCGTGCGCGCGTACTGCTCGAAGCCGAGCAGCTCGGTGAACTCCTGGTCCGCGGCGTCCGCGGTGGCGTCCGCGGCGGACTGCTCCGCGGCGAGCGCGGGGGCCCCGACCAGGAAGGTCGTGCCGGCGACGGCCGCGGCGGCGACCGCGGCCGCGAGGCGCGCGGGACCCGATCGCGGGGTGGTGGGTACGGGCGGGCGGGCCGGGTCCGTTGGCCGCCGGGGGATGAGCTCGCGCATCTGTGACCTCTCAACGTCGTTGTCGAACAGGGCCCTGCCAGGGTGCTGAAAGCGCTTGCCAGGCAAGCGCTTTCAGGATGGTAGGCCGACGCACAGGATGCGGCAAGGGATGGCCCAGGGAACTCGGACCGGCGACGCAACCGGGACGCGGGCAGCGGCCTGCCGCCGGGTGATCCCCCTCTGCGCACCCGGCCCGGCGCTTCCGGACCGGCGTCGCCGTCAGCGGTGTGAGACCAGCGGACTGCCGGCCCGGCACCTCCCGACCCGGGCCGCCGTCAGCGGCCGGCCAGCGACATGCCCATCGTCCGGCCCCAGGGCTGCTCCTCGAGCGTGCGGAACCCGAGGTGCTCGTAGAAGCCGATCGCGCGCACGTTGCGGCCGCCGACGCCCAGGTGGATGCCGGGGGCGCCCGCTGCGGCGACGGCGTCGAGCACCGCCTCCAGCACGCGCCGTCCCGCGCCGCCGCCCTGCGCCTCCGGCAGCAGGTCGACGTGCAGGTGCGCCGGGTACTGCTCCAGCCACGGCGCCGCCGACCGCGACGGCGCGTGGATCGCATGCAGGAGGCGCGCGTCCGGCGACTCGTCGTCGGGCGCGGGGACCGCGAGCCGCGCGCGCAGCGGCGGCCACCAGGACTCCTCGCAGCGGCGTTCGAAGTCGACGGTGCTCGCCGTGGCCACGCAGTAGCCCACCGCCGTGCCGTCCGCGCGGCGCAGCACGCGGGCGAGCCCCGGCTCCAGCTCGAGGTAGGCCCCGAGGTAGACGTGGCCGAGCAGCTCGCCGTCCTCGTACATGTCCGTGGCGTCCTCGCCGGAGTCGCCGGTGCGCAGGCAGACGTCGTAGAGGGCGGCGCGGTCGGCCGGGTCGTACCGGTCCACCGCGAGGGCCGGGCGGGCGTGCGGCTCGGGCGTCGTGACGTCGGGTCCGTGGTGCGGGCTCATGGACGTATCGTCCCCGGTCGTGGGCGCGGAGTCACGCTTCCGGGCGGTCGGGGAGCGTGGAACGGCGCGTCCGGGGCCGGGCGGCGGCCCCGGACGCGTCGGGCACGGGCGCGGGCCGGGTCAGGCCCGCGGGACGGACAGCTTCCGCAGGTTCGCGTACGAGACGTTGGCGGTGCGGACGGGGTCGGGCTGCTGGTCGCGCTCGACGACGAACTCGTGGCGCCCCATCGCGTGGACGTGCGAGAGGATCCCCCGGAAGTCCACGGTCCCCTCGCCGAGGTCGGTCTCGATGCCCTGCGTGGGGGTGCCGTCCTTGAGGTGGAACAGCGGGAACCGGTCCTGGTGCGCGTCGAGGTAGGGCACCGGGTCGGCCCCTGCCCGCAGGATCCAGTACAGGTCCAGCTCGAACGACACCAGGTCGGGGTCGGTCTCCGCCAGCCAGACGTCGAAGAGGACCTCGCCGGTGGTGGGGTCGGTGTGGAACTCGTTGTCGTGCAGGTGGGCGTACCACCGCAGGCCATAACCGCGGGCGACCTCGCCCCACCGGTTCATCTCCTCGGCCATGCGCCGGTAGCCGTCCGCCGTCTGGGCGCCGTCCATGTACGAGACGCCGACGTACTTCTGGCCGAGGGTCACGGCACGCTCCAGGGTGACCGCCGCGAGGTCGCCCCGGAAGTCGTACGGGTTGTGGTGGCTGCCCACGACCCGCAGGCCGTTCGCGTCGACGATGGCGCGGAACTGCTCCGGGGTGCGGTTGCCGTAGTCGTAGGCCGGCTCGACCGACGCGTACCCGGCCGCCGCGACCATCGCGAGGGTGCCCTCGGGGTCGGCGCGGAGCATGTCCCGCACCGAGTAGAGCTGGAAGCCGATCTTGCCGGGCGGGACCGCCCGGCCCCCGTCGTCCGTCGCCGCCGAGGCCGTACCGGGCAGCGAGACCGCGCCGAGGCCGACCGCTGCGGCGGCGCCGGCACCCTGCAGGAAGGTGCGACGGGAGTACTTCTGAGCGTGACCAGTCAACTTTTCCACCTCATCGTCAAAAGTCGGGTGAAATCGACTGTAGGCCTGCGCCCAGCTCTTGACAACACCCGACCTGCCCTCGGCCTGCGCGGACGTTGCGGGCCGCCAGGTTGGCCGCACCCGCTCTGGGGCCGATGATCGAGTTCAACTTTCAACAAAAGCGATGCCTGTCATGCAATTCCTATGCGGATACCGGACAACTTCTGATTGACAGTCGACAGAAGTCTCCCTAATGTCGGCACCGCACCTGTGATGTGCGTGCGCACCCCTCCGAGTCGTCGTCAGACGGATTCCCTCGGGGAGGTACGCGAGCCGTGTCCTGGAGGGAACGACGATGAGGTCTGCCTTCGCACCACCAGCACGTGTCGTCCGCGGTGTCGCCGCCGACGGTCCCGCGCGCACCAGGCCCGTCGCCTCCCGCACTTCTGTCCGCCGGACGAGCTGACGCCCCCGGCGACGTCGAACGGAGTCTCATGCCTGAGAACAGCACGGAGTACAGCACCGCGACGGAGGGACCACGGCACGACCGTGTCTCGCGTCGGTCGATGCTGACCGGCACCCTCGCCGGACTGGTGGTGCCGGCCACGGCCGGCGCCCTCGGCGTCGGGGCGGCCGCGGCCGCACCGAAGCCCACCCCGACCCCCACCCCGACCCCCACCCCGACCGCGACGCCGACGGTGGCGCCGAACGCCACGACCCGGAACATCACGGTGTTCGCCGAGTCGCTCGGCAACGGTCAGGTCGGCTACGGCCTCGCGCCGGGGGAGGCCACGATCCCCGGCCCGCTGCTCGAGATGTGGGAGGGGGACACCCTCCAGATCGAGCTGGTGAACAACACCGAGAAGCGGCTCTCGATCCACCCGCACGGCGTGGACTACGAGACCGACTCCGACGGCAGCCCGTTCAACGACTCGTTCAACGAGCCCGGCGAGACGCGCACGTACGTGTGGCGCTCGCACACCACGCACCAGGCCGAGGACGGCCGCTGGGTGACCGGGTCCGCGGGCTACTGGCACTACCACGACCACGCGATGGACGGCGAGCACGGCACGGCCGGCCTGCGTGCCGGGCTCTACGGCGCGCTCGTCGTGCGGCGCCGCGGCGACCGCGTCCCCGACCGCCAGTACACGGTCGTGTTCAACGACATGACGGTCAACAACAAGATGGCCCCGAACACGCCGATGTTCGAGGCGAACCTCGGCGAGACCGTCGAGTGGATCGCCATCGGGCACGGCGACCAGCTGCACACGTTCCACCTGCACGCGCACCGCTGGGCGGACAACCGGACCGGCTACCTCGCCGGGCCGGACGACCCCAGCCGGGTCATCGACACGCGCGACCTCAACCCGGGCACGTCCTTCGGGTTCCAGGTGGTCGCGGGCGAGGCGGTCGGGGCCGGGGCGTGGATGTACCACTGTCACGTCCAGTTCCACTCCGACGGCGGCATGGCCGGCGTCTTCCTCGTCCGGAACGCCGACGGCTCGATGCCCGACGGCGCCCAGGCGGCGATCGACCGCTTCAAGAACCACGGCGGCCACTCGATGTGATCCCGGGCGAGAGGGCGACCGCGCCCTCGCCCGACGTGCTTCGGTCCCACGCAAAGGAGCAGTGATGGAACGGACAGCAAGAGGCAGCGCCCGTATCACACCACGGGCTGCTCGCGGCATCCTCGCCGCGGCCACCGGCGCCGCGCTCGCCTTCGGGCTGGCGGCCATGCCCGCGGCCGCGCAGCGCACGCCGCAGGACGAACCGACGCAGGCGCCGTCGGCGGACGTGGCGAAGGAGCCGACCGCCAGCGTCGTCCCCTCCGCGGCGATCCTCCCGACCGCCGCGGAGAACCCCCGGGTGCTCGTGTTCCACGGTGACCCGGCGGACCAGGTGGACCCGGTCACCATCGCGACCACCACGATCAAGCAGCTCGGCAAGGAGAACGGCATCGCCGTCGACACGGCGACCGAGCCTACCGTCTTCACGGCCAAGAACCTCGCGGACTACCGCGGCGTCGTCTTCCTCTCCTCGGAGGGCGTGGAGATGTCCACGGCGCAGGAGGACGCGCTGCAGGCCTACATCCAGTCGGGCGGCGGGTTCCTCGGGGTCCGCGACGCCGCGCGGGCGCAGGCGCGCTCGCAGTGGTTCACGGGCCTCATCGGCACGCGTCCGGCCGGCAACCTGCCGGACTCCGTGCCCGTCAAGACCGTGACGGCGAGCGCCGAGAACCCGCCGAACGAGATCGCCACGAAGCTCATCGACCGCGACTCGGGCACCAAGTGGCTCGCGTTCGAGCCCACGGCGTGGCTCCGCTTCGACCTGAACGAGCCCGTCGCCGTCGCGCGCTACGCACTGACGTCGGCGAACGACTCGGACGGCCGCGACCCCAAGGACTGGACGCTCCAGGGGTCGAACGACGGCGGCGCGACGTGGAAGGATCTCGACCGGCGCACCGGCGAGGACTTCCCCGACCGGTTCCAGACCAAGGACTACGCCGTCGCGAACACCGAGGCGTACTCGTCCTACCGCCTCGACATCACGGCCAACTCCGGCGACGGCCTGACGCAGCTCGCCGACCTCGACCTCTTCGACGCCGCCTCCGCCGAGGAGCCGGAGCCCGAGGTCCCGGTGCAGGAGGCGACGGTCAACGTCACCGACCGCAAGCACCCCGCGACCAAGGAGCTCCCGGTCAAGTGGACGCGGTCCGACCGCTGGCTGAACTGGTCGCCGAACCCCGTGGGCGACGTCCACACCGTGGCCCAGGTGCAGGAGTGGGACTACGACCCGGGCGAGGGCGCGAACGGCCCGTTCCACCCGGTGTCCTGGTGCCGTGACTACGACGGCGGCCGCTCGTTCTACACCGGCATGGGCGGCACGGCCGACAGCTACTCCGAGGAGGGCTTCCGCAACCACCTGCTGGGCGGCCTGCTCTGGTCCGCGGGCATGGTGCGCGGCGACTGCCAGGCGACCATCGCGGCGAACTACAAGACCGAGCGGCTGACGCAGCAGAACGCGGCGGGCACCCTCGACCAGATCGGCGAGCCCCACGGCCTGACGGCGGCGCCCGACGGCGGGATCTTCTACGTCGGCAAGGCGGCGTGCCCGAGCGGCCCGATCGTCTCGTGGGACGACCCGGACGTCGGCCTCGGGTGCGGCACGATCCACCGCTGGGACCCGGAGACCAAGACGACCAAGCTCCTGACCACGCTGCCCGTGATGGGCAACCGCGGGTCGGGTGACGAGCTCGTCAAGAACGAGGAGGGCCTGCTGGGCATCACCCTCGACCCGAAGTTCGAGGAGAACGGCTGGTTCTACGTCTTCTGGATGCCGCACGAGTCGGTCGACCGGGAGCGTCAGGTCGGCGAGCGCACCATCTCGCGCTTCACGTACGACGCCGAGGCGAACACGATCGACCAGGCGACGCGCAAGGACCTCCTGGCGTGGGAGACGCAGATCCACTCCTGCTGCCACGCGGGTGGCGGGATGGACTTCGACGACGAGGGCAACCTGTACGTCGGGTCCGGCGACAACAACTCGTCGGGCGGCTCGGACGGCTACTCCGGCAACAACTGGACCGAGGAGTTCGCCGGGCTGTCCTTCCAGGACGCGCGCCGCACCGCCGGCAACACCAACAACCTCAACGGGAAGATCCTGCGGATCCACCCGGAGCCGGACGGCACGTACACCGTGCCCGACGGGAATCTCTTCCCCGAGGAGGACGACCCGGGCGACAAGACCCGGCCGGAGATCTACGTGATGGGCGTGCGCAACATCTCGCGCCTGGCCTGGGACTCCGAGAAGGACTGGCTGACGGCCGCCTGGGTGGGGCCGGACGCGTACTCCCCGGACCCGGAGCTGGGCCCGGCGAAGTACGAGACCGCCACGATCATCACCGAGGCGGGCAACCAGGGCTGGCCCTACTGCATGGGCAACAAGCAGCCCTACCGTGACCGGAGCAACGAGGACGCGAGCGTCCTCACGGGCTGGTACGACTGCGACCACCCGAAGAACACCTCGCCGCGCAACACCGGCCTGGTGGACCTCCCGCCGGTCAAGAAGAACATGATCTGGTACTCGCCCAGCGGCGGTGGCCCCGTGTTCCCGATCGGCGAGGACGGCATCCCGTCCTACGTCGACGACGAGGCGACCTACACCGAGCCGTACCTGCGCGGCGGCGGCCAGGCCGTGATGAACGGCCCGACCTACCACCGGTCCGAGGTGGACACCGACAGCGGTGCCGCCTGGCCGGACTACTGGGAGGGCAAGTGGTTCCTCGGCGACCAGTCGAACGCCGGCAACCGCATCGCCGTCACGGTGGACCCGGACACCGTCGACGAGGCCGGTGCCCCGCTCTACGCGGAGGACCTGCGTCGCATCATCCGCGGCGGCAACGCCGGGAACCAGGTGCAGAGCTGGATGGACGCCAAGTTCGGTCCGGACGGCGCGCTCTACCTGCTCGACTACGGCGGCGGGTTCTTCACCCTGCACAACAACCAGAAGCTCGTCCGGATCTCCTACACGGGCGGCCCGGCGACGCCGGCCCCGGCCGCGTCGGCGGCGAGCGTGCAGAGCGACCCGCTGACCGTCGCGTTCGTCGGCAGCAAGTCGGGCGGCGCCTCGTACGCCTGGGACTTCGGTGACGGTGCCACCTCCACCGAGGCCAACCCGCAGCACACCTACAAGCGGGTCGGGAAGTACGACGCGACGCTCACGGTGACGTACGCGGACGGTGAGAAGGAGACGGTCGACGTGTCGGCCGCCACCACCTGCACCATCCCGGACTCCCGCGCCACCGTCGTCATCGGCGAGGTCGACTCGACGGTGAAGAACAAGGACCTGGGCGGCTGCACCATCGCCGACCTCATCCGCGACGAGGCCCAGTGGGACTCCAACGGGCGGTTCGTCAACCACGTCACCGCGGTGGCCGACCAGCTCCTCGCCGACGGCGAGATCAAGGGGGGCGAGCGCACCAAGCTGATCAAGGCGGCGCAGACGTCCCGCATCGGGTCCGCCGGGACCACCGGGTACACGTGGCTCTTCGACGGCACCGCCTCCTCGCTCGCGGGGTGGCGGCAGGCGCCGGGCGGGGGCTTCGACCTGGAGGACGACGGGTCCATCCGGTCGCACGGCGGCCTGGGCATGCTCTGGTACGCCCAGAAGGAGTTCGGCGACTTCTCCGTGAAGCTCGAGTTCAAGGACGTCGCACCCGGCGACGGCCACGCCAACAGCGGCGTCTTCACCCGGTTCCCCGACCCGCGCGTGCCGCGGGACGAGCGACCGGCGTGCGGGCAGCTCACGTCCGACGAGGCCTGGGTGGCGATCTACTGCGGCCACGAGATCCAGATCTACGACGGCCCCACGGGCGAGGTCCAGAAGACGGGGTCGGTGTACAACTTCGACCCCAACACCATGGAGAACGCCGGCGTCACCCCGAAGGGGGAGTGGAACGCGTACGAGATCCGCGTCGTCGGGCAGCACTACACGATCATCCGCAACGGCGTCGTGATCAACGAGTTCGACAACACGCCCGGGAAGCAGTCGTCGCGCGCGGGTGACCCGCCGACCGACCTGCGGCAGTTCCTGAGCGGGTACATCGGGCTGCAGAACCACAGCGACGCCGACGCCACGGAGTTCCGCAACATCCGGGTGAGGGACCTGTGACCGCGCCCGCGACGACGAGAGGAACGTCGATGTCCCGAAGGAGAGTGCCCCGCCCGTGGGTGGGGGCCTCAGTGGTAGCACTGAGCATCCTGTCGTTCGGCCTCGCCGGCGCCGCGTCAGCGGCGCCGGCCGGGCCGGCCGCCCAGGCGGTCCAGGCCGGGTCGCTCGCGACCGCCGGCGACGCCGGCACCGCCACCACGGACCAGGTGCTCACCTGGACCGGCAGCAACAGCGTCACGCAGTACGCGTCCGCGCCGGCCACGGCGAAGGCGGGGCCGGCGACGATCGTGTTCGAGAACAGCGTCGCCACCGGCAACACCGTCGGCATGAGCCACACGCTCACGTTCGACACCAGCACGCCGGGGTACAACCACGACGTCACGCTCGACATCCTGGCCAACCCGCTGGACGAGAACGGCGGGCGCTGGGAGCAGGACGTCGTGCTGACGCCCGGCACGTACCGGTACTACTGCGTGATCCCCGGGCACAGCACCATGGTCGGTGAGCTGGTCGTCACCGAGGACGGCGGCGAGGTGGACACCACCGCGCCGACGGTCACCCCGGAGGTCACGGGGGAGCAGGACGCGGACGGGGCCTACGTCGGCTCCGCCACCGTGAGCCTCGCCGCCGAGGACGCGGGCTCCGGCGTCAAGAGCGTCGAGTACGCCCTCGACGGCGGGGACCTCCAGCCGTACACGGCGCCGCTCGTCCTGAACGACCCGGGGGCGCACTCCGTCGCCTACCGGGCCACGGACAACGCCGGCAACGTGTCGGAGACCGGCACCGTGGACGTCGTGGTCGTGGCCGCGGGGGAGGACACGACGGCTCCCGTCGTGACCGCCGAGGTCACCGGCCAGCTCGACGGCGACGGCGCCTACATCGGCACCGCGACGGTCGCGCTGTCCGCCACGGACACCGGCTCGGGCGTCGCGAGCGTCGAGTACGCGCTCGACGGCGGGGAGTACACCGCCTACTCGGCGCCGGTCGCGGTGGACGGGCCGGGCGAGCACACGGTGACCTACCGGGCCACCGACAAGGCCGGCAACGTCTCCGAGCCCGGCTCGTCCACGTTCACCGTGGTGGAGCCGCCCGAGGACACCACCGCCCCGGTGGTGACCGCTGAGGTCACGGGCAAGCAGGACGCCGACGGCGCCTACGAGGGCTCGGCCACGGTGCAGCTGCACGCCGAGGACGCCGGGTCGGGCGTGGCGAGCGTGGAGTACGCGCTCGACGGCGGCGACTTCCAGGAGTACACGGCACCCGTGGTGCTGGACCAGGTCGGCATGCACATGCTCGACTACCGGGCCACGGACAAGGCCGGGAACGTGTCCGAGGCCGGCATGGTGCACGTCGTCGTGGTCGAGGCGGGCCCCCCGCCGGACACCACGCCGCCGATCGCGTCGGCGCAGGTCGACGGCGTCCAGGACGCCAACGGCGTGTACGTCGACCAGGCCACCGTGACGATCACGGCCCGCGACTCCGGCTCCGGGGTGGCGTTCATCGAGTACTCGCTCGACGACAGCGCATTCCGCGAGTACGAGGGCCCGATGGTGATCGAGGAGTCGGGGGCGCACGCCGTGCGGTACCGCGCCACCGACAACGTCGGGAACGTCACCCGGACGGGGACCCTGACGTTCGCGCTCACCGTCAAGACCGTCGACGCGTGCCCGGCCTCCGACGAGCGGGACACCGTCTTCTTCGGCGACCTCGACACGGGCGTCGCCAACGTGGACACCGGTGACGGCTGTACCGTCGCCGACCTGCTCGACGCGGACGGACCGTGGGTGAACCACAAGGCGTTCGTCTCGCACGTCACGGACGTCGCGGGCGGCCTCGCGGCGAAGGGCACCATCACGAGCGCGGAGCTCAAGTCGCTCGTGCAGGCGGCGAAGCGTTCCAGCATCGGGAACTGACCCGCACACGCGGTCGGCGCAGTCCCGGATCTCCGGGGCTGCGCCGACTCGTGTTCCGACGACGGCCTGCGGACCTGCCGCTCGGACGGATCAGACGGAGAAGTACTTCGCCTCGGGGTGGTGGAAGACGAACGCGTCGGTGGACTGCTCCGGGTGCAGCTGGAGCTCGTCGGACAGGGTCACGCCCACGCGGTCGGGGCGCAGCAGCTCCACCACCTTGCGGCGGTCCTCCATGTCCGGGCACGCGGGGTAGCCGAGGGAGAAGCGGGCGCCGCGGTACTGCAGCTTGAACAGCCCCTCGACGTCGGTGGGCTCCTCGCCCGCGAAGCCCAGCTCGTCGCGCACCCTCGAGTGCCAGAACTCGGCCAGCGCCTCGGTGAGCTGCACGGACAGCCCGTGCAGCTCCATGTACTCGCGGTAGGCGTTCGCCTCGAACAGCTTCGCGGTGTGGCCGGACACGGCGTCACCGACGGTGACGAGCTGCACCGGTAGCACGTCGAACCGTCCCGACTCCTCGGCGAACGACCGCGGGCGCACGAAGTCGGCCAGGCACAGGTGCCGGTCGCGCCGCTGCCGCGGGAAGTGGAAGCGCAAGCGCTCGGTGCCCGGCTCGCCGCCGGAGCCGCCGTCGGGCCCCTCGTGGTGCGCGACCACCAGGTCGTCGCCCTCGGACCACACGGGGAAGTACCCGTACACGACCGTGGGGTCCATGATCTGGTCGGTGCGGACGCGCTCGAGCCAGGCGGCCAGCCGTGGCCGGCCCTCGGTCTCGACGAGCTCCTCGTAGCTGGCGCCGTCGTCGCCGCGGCCGGGCTTGAGGCCCCACTGGCCCATGAAGGTCGCGCGCTCGTCGAGGAACGCGGCGTAGTCGGCGAGCTGGATGCCCTTGACGATGCGCGTGCCCCAGAACGGGGGCTCCGGCACCGGGTTGTCGGCCGCGACGTCGGACCGCGCGGGCAGGTCCTCGGGCGCGGTCTCGGTCACCGTGACGACGCCGTGCCGGCGCTTGCGCAGCGCGGGCAGCCCCACGGAGTCCGGGTCGGCGCCGCGCGCGATGGCGACGAGCGGCTCCATGAGCCGCAGGCCCTCGAACGCGTCCTTCGCGTACCGGACGGTGCCGGGGAACGCGGAGGCCAGGTCGTCCTCGACGTAGGTGCGGGTCAGGGCGGCGCCGCCGAGCAGCACGGGCCAGCGCTGGTCGAGACCGCGCGAGGCGAGCTCCTCGAGGTTCTCCTTCATCACCACGGTCGACTTCACGAGCAGGCCGGACATGCCGATGACGTCGGCGTCGTGCTCCTCGGCGGCCTCGATCATGGCGGAGACGGGCTGCTTGATGCCGATGTTCACCACCGTGTAGCCGTTGTTGGTGAGGATGATGTCGACGAGGTTCTTGCCGATGTCGTGCACGTCGCCGCGGACCGTGGCCAGCACGACGGTCCCCTTGGAGCGGCCCTCGCCGCCCTCGACCTTCTCCATGTGCGGCTCCAGCAGGGCGACCGCGGTCTTCATCACCTCGGCGGACTGCAGCACGAACGGCAGCTGCATCTGGCCGGAGCCGAACAGCTCTCCGACCACCTTCATCCCGCCCAGCAGGTGCGTGTTGACGATGTCGAGCGCCTTCATGCCGCCCGCCAGCGCCTCCTCGATGTCCTCCTCGAGGCCCTTGCGGGCGCCGTCGACGATGCGGCGCTCCAGGCGCTCGCCGACGGGCAGCGCGGCGAGCTCGGCGGCGCGCTGGTCGCGCAGGGCGGTGGCGTCCACGCCGGAGAACAGCTCCAGCAGGTGCGACAGCGGGTCGTGGGTGAGGTTGCCGTCGGCGTTGTACGCGCGACGGTCCCACACCAGGTCCTCCGCGGCCTGCCACTGCTCGTCGGGGATGGCGTTGCGCGGCAGGATCTTCGCGGCGTGCACGATGGCGGAGTCCAGGCCGGCCTGCGTGGCCTCGTGCAGGAACACCGAGTTGAGCACCGTGCGGGCGGCAGGGTTGAGGCCGAACGACACGTTGGAGACGCCGAGCGTCGTGTGCACGCCCGGGTAGCGGGTGGTGATCTCGCGGATCGCCTCGATGGTCTCGATGGCGTCGCGCCGCGTCTCCTCCTGCCCGGTGGCGATGGGGAACGTCAGGGCGTCGACGATGATGTCGTCGACCCGCATGCCCCAGTCGTTCGTGAGCTGCTCGATGAGCCGGGTGGCGATCGCGACCTTGGTCTCCTGGGTGCGCGCCTGGCCCTCCTCGTCGATCGTCAGGGCGACGACGGCGGCGCCGTGCTCCTTCACGAGCGGCATGATCTTCGCGTAGCGGGAGCCCGGGCCGTCGCCGTCCTCGAAGTTCACCGAGTTCACGACGGCGCGGCCGCCGAGCAGCTCGAGGCCCGCCTGCAGCACGGCGGGCTCCGTCGAGTCGATCACCAGCGGCAGGGTGGACGCCGACGCGAGCCGGGAGACGACCTCGCGCACGTCCGCGACGCCGTCGCGCCCCACGTAGTCGACGCAGACGTCGAGCAGGTGGGCGCCGTCGCGCGTCTGGGCGCGGGCGATGTCGACGACGTCGTCCCAGCGGCCCTCGAGCATCGCCTCGCGGAACGCCTTGGAGCCGTTGGCGTTGGTGCGCTCGCCGATCGCGAGGTAGGAGGTGTCCTGGCGCAGGTCGGTGTGGGAGTACAGCGACGCGACGCCGTTCTCCCGCTGCGGGTGCCGGTCGGGGAGCTCCGTGCCGCGCACGGCCTCGACCACCTGGCGCAGGTGCTCCGGCGTCGTGCCGCAGCAGCCGCCCACGAGCCCGAGGCCGAACTCCCGCACGAACTGCGTGTGCGCGGCGGCCAGCTCCTCCGGCGACAGCGGGTACACCGCGCCGTGCGGCCCGAGCTCCGGCAGGCCGGCGTTCGGCATGCAGGTGACCGGCACCTCGCTGTGCCGCGCGAGGTGGCGCAGGTGCTCGCTCATCTGGTCCGGGCCGGTGGCGCAGTTCAGGCCGATCGCGTCGACGCCGATCGCCTGGAGCGTGGTCAGGGCCGCGCCGATCTCCGAGCCCATGAGCATCGTGCCGGTGGTCTCCACGGTCACCGACACGATGACCGGGACGCTGCGACCCACCTCGGCGATGGCGTCGTGGCAGCCCGTGACCGCGGCCTTGGCCTGCAGCAGGTCCTGGCTGGTCTCCACGAGCAGGGCGTCCGCGCCGCCCTCGAGCAGCCCCGCGGCCTGCTCGGCGAACGTGGTGCGCAGGTGCGCGTACGTCGTGTGCCCCAGGCTGGGCAGCTTGGTTCCCGGGCCCATCGAGCCGAGCACCCAGCGCGGGCGGTCCGGCGTGGCGAACGCGTCGGCGCGGCCGCGGGCGAGGGCGGCTCCCGCGCGGGCGAGCTCGCGGATGCGGTCGTCGATCCCGTAGTCGGACAGGTTGGACCAGTTGGCGCCGAACGTGTTGGTCTCGATGGCGTCGACGCCCACCTCGAGGTACTCGTCGTGCACGGCCCGGATGATGTCCGGCCGCGACACGTTGAGGATCTCGTTGCAGCCCTCGTGCCCCTCGTAGTCCTCGAGGGTCGGGTCCGCGGCCTGGATCATCGTGCCCATGGCGCCGTCGGCCACGACCACGCGGGTGCGGAGGGCCTCGCGGAGGGCGGTGGACCGGGCGTCGGCGGCGGCGGGATCGAGCGTGGTCGTCACCCGTGCAGCGTAACGGCGCCTGGCACCGTCCGGACGGGGCGTCCATGCCTGCGGGCGGCGCGCCCGGTGACCCGCAGGCCGGGCGCCTCAGAGCAGCGGAGCGCCGTTCACGGTGAGCAGGATCGAGTACACCGACGTGGACGCCGTGACGAACAGGCGGTTGCGCTTGCGGCCGCCGAACGCGAGGTTCGAGACCTCCTCCGGCACGTGCAGCCGCCCGAGGAGCGTGCCGTCGGGGTCGAGCACGTGCAGCGCCTCCCCGGCGGCCACCCAGACGCGGCCCGCCGTGTCGACGCGCAGGCCGTCCGGGCCCCCGTCGAGGTCGGCGAAGACGTCCCCGCCCGTGATCCGCGGTCCGTCGAGGTCGAAGACCCGCAGGTGCCGGTGGCGCGTGTCCGCGACGTACAGGCGGGTGCCGTCGACGGACAGCGCGAGGCCGTTGGGCCGCTCGAAGTCCGTGGCGACGGCGTCCACCTCGCCCGTGCCCGGGTCGACCCGGTAGACGTGGCAGCCGTCGATCTCCGGCTCCGCGCGCTCGCCCTCGTAGTCGGTCGTGATGCCGTACGGCGGGTCGGTGAACCAGACCGCGCCGTCGGCCGACACCACCACGTCGTTCGGGCTGTTCAGGCGCCGGCCCTGCCAGCGGTCGGCGAGCACGGTGGTGGAGCCGTCGTGCTCGGTGCGCTCCACGCGGCGCGCGCCCTGCCGGCAGGTCACGACCCGTCCCTGGCGGTCGATCGTGCGCCCGTTCGGGTAGCGGGCCGGCGACTCGAGGACGCTCACCGACCCGTCCGCCTCGTCCCAGCGCAGCACGCGGTCGTTGGGGATGTCGCTGAAGAGCAGGTAGCGGCCGGCGGGCACGTACAGCGGTCCCTCCGTCCAGCGGCCGCCGGTCCACAGCCGCTCCAGGCGGCCGTCGCCCCTGACGGCGGCGAAGCGCTCGTCGAGGGGCTCGTAGACGGCGGGGACGGAATCGGTCATCGCGCGCTCCGGGGGTCGTCGTGCTCGGGTCCGTGCAGGTCAGCAGGCTGCACCGTGCCACACGCGACCGCCGGCGGCAACAGGCCCGCCGCGCCGAAATACCGATGCGCCCGGCCCCGCGCGAGTCCTACCGTGGGCACATGTCCCAGCCCGACCTGCTCGCGCCGATCGCCGAGCGCGCCGCCGCCCCGGCGGTGCTGCCCGTGCCGACCGCCGGCGGCCTGACGTGGCGGCCCGCGACGACCGCCGACGCGCCCGCGCTCCTGGAGCTGCGGAACACGATCGCGGCTGCCGACCACGAGCCCTACCGGGAGACCCTGGCGGAGGTCGTCGAGACCCTCGAGGCGCCCTGGCGCGACCTCGCGGCGGACACGGTGCTCGGGCTGGACGCCGCGGGTGCCCTGCGCGCCTACGGCTCCGTCGAGTCGATGCCCGGTGACACGCTGCTCGTGCGGGCGTTCCTGTGGGGCGGCGTGCACCCGGAGCGCCGTGGCGAGGGGATCGGCCGCGAGGTGCTCGCCTGGCAGGTGGCGCGTGCCCGTCAGGTGCTGGCCGCGTCCGGCAAGGAGGCCCCGGCGCGGATCGCGAGCTTCCTCGAGGACGACGCCCCGGCCGCCAAGGTGCGGCTCCACGAGCGCGCGGGGTTCACGCCCCGGCGCTACTACTCCGACCTGGAGCGCGACCTGCGGGACCTCGACGCCCGCCCGGTCCCGTCCGTCGAGCTCGACGGCGGCCTGCGTCTCGTGCCGCTCGGCGACGAGCACGACGAGGCCACCCGGCTCGCGCACAACGACGCGTTCCGCGACCACTGGGGCAGCCAGCCGATGACGCACGAGCAGTGGCGCAGCGGGCGCAGCACCTACGCGCCCGAGTGGTCGTTCGTCGTCGTGGACCCTGCTCCCGACCTCGACGCCCTGCTCGCCGCCCCGGCCACGGACCCCGACACCGCGGCGGCGCTGCGGGCCGGCGAGCCGCTCGTCGTCGGCTACCACATCGCCGCGAGGTACACGGAGGACTTCGCCGTGCGCGGCTACCCGTTCGGCTACACGGAGATCCTCGGCGTGCGCCGCGCGTACCGCGGCCGCAAGGTCGCCGTCGCGCTCCTCGCGGAGGGGATGCGGGCCTTCGCCGCCGACGGGATGGCGGCCGCGGCGCTCGACGTCGACACCCAGAACCCGAGCGGCGCGCACGGCCTCTACGCGAGCCTGGGGTACGCCAAGCGGCACGGGTCGCGGCTGGTGTCGATCGAGCTCTGACCGGCGGCGCGCACAGGACGGCGCGGAGCGGGTTTCGACGGAGGCCCCGGGGGGCCTAGGCTGCCCGCCGTGACCGACGTCGCTCATGCCGGGCTCCTGCCCGCGCCGCCGCAGCGCCTGCTGCCCACCCCGAGCTCGCGCGCCGCCGCCGTGGCGCTGGCCATGCTCACCGTGCTGCACCTCGTGTCCCAGGTGGCCGAGGCGAGCGCTTGGGCCCGTGTCACGCAGGGCGCGCTCATGCCGCTGCTCGCGGTCACGCTGTGGTGCGCCGCGCCCGCGCCACGGTCGCGGCTCGTGCGCTGGGTGGCCGTGGCGCTCGGGCTCTCGTGGCTCGGCGACACGGCGCCCGCCGCGTTCTCCGGCCACGCCGCCTTCCTCGTGATGGTCGGCTTCTTCCTGCTGGCGCAGGTGGCGTACGTCGTGGCGTTCTGGCCCACCCGCGCGCAGAGCGTCGTGCGCCGGCCGCTGCTCCTGCTGCCCTACGCCGCGGCGGCCGTCGCCCTCGTCGCGGCCTGCGCGGCGGCCGCCGGGCCCCTGCTCGCCGCCGTCGTCGTGTACGGGGTGTGCCTGGTGACGATGGCGGTGCTCGCCACGGGCGTGCACCCGCTCGCCGGCGTCGGCGGCGTGGTCTTCCTGGCTTCCGACGCGATGATCGCGCTGGGGGCCTTCACCGACTGGTTCGCGCCGCCCGCGTCGGGCTTCTGGGTGATGCTGACCTACGTCGCCGGTCAGGCGCTCGTGGTCGCCGGGGTGCTCGCGCGCACCAGCCAGGTTCCGGGCTCGGGGACAGGGGTGAACCCGAGGCGGTCGTAGACCGGTCGTCCGTCCTCCGACGCCCGCAGCAGCACCCGCGCGAGCCCGAGGGCGGCGACGTCCTCCATGGCCGCGGCGACGACGGCGGTGCCCAGTCCCCGCCCGCGGTGATCGGGGTCCACGATGACGTCGGCGAGCCAGCCGAAGGTGGCGCCGTCCGTCACGAGCCGCGCGTACGCGACCGTCGCGCCGTCCGGCGCGAGCACCGCGTAGTTCCGGGACCCTGCCAGCGCCCGGTCCTGGAGCTCGCGGGGCCGTCCTGCCGCCCAGTACGCGTGCTCGACGAGCAGTGCGTGCACGCGCCCGGCGTCGATGCGGGCGGGGTCGGCGGTGAGCTCGAAGCCGTCGGGCAGCGCGGGGACGGGCGTGGTGGGCGACGTGGCCATGGCGGCAGTGAAGCAGGTGCCGTGTCGGAGGTCACTCCTAATCTCGTGGCATGGACATCATCCTGGTACCCGGGTTCTGGCTGAACGGCTCCGCCTGGGACGCCGTGGTCCCCGTGCTGGAGCGCGCGGGCCACACCGCGCACCCCCTGACGCTGCCGGGGCTCGGGTCGAAGGACGCGGACCGGTCCGGCATCCACCTCGCCGACCACGTCGCCGCCGTCGTGGCGGCAGTCGACGCCCTGCCGTCCGACGCCCCGGTGGCGCTCGTGGGCCACTCCGCCTCCGGCGGGCTCGTCTACGCGGCGTCCGACGCGCGCCCGGGCCGCGTCTCGCACGTGGTGTACGTCGACTCGGGCCCGGTGGGCGACGGCTACGCGATGAACGCGGACCTGCCGGCCGACGTGGTCGAGGTGCCCCTGGTCTGGTCCGACTTCGAGGAGGACTCGCTGCGGGACATGACCGACGAGATCCGCGCCGCCGTCGACGCCGAGTCGGCGCCGCAGCCCGGGGGGACGGTGCGCGAGCCGCACCGTCTCGGCGACGACCTGCGCCGGCTCGACGTGCCCTCGACCGTCGTGGCGTCGGAGATGCCGGCCGAGGTGCTGCGCGGTCTGATGGCCGAGGGACACCCGTTCGTCGACGAGCTCGCGAAGCTGCACGACTACGAGATCGTGGACCTGCCCACCGGGCACTGGCCGATGTTCACGCGGCCGGAGGACCTGGGTGACGCGATCGTCGCGGCCGTCGGGCGCTGACCGGCGGGATCACCCGATCGCCGCGACGGGGGTGGCCAGCGGCTGGCCCGAACCGTCCCGGCGGTCGGTGCTCTCCGGCAGCTCGGCCGGCTGCCCGGCGCCCCCCACGGCGCGGGCCGGGCCCTCGCCCACCCAGGCGAGGACGAGGCCGTCCTCGCCCTTGAGGAAGCGGTGCGCCCGGACGCCGCCGGTCCCACGGCCCTTGCCCGGGTACAGCTCGTAGGGCGTGACCTTGGCGGAGCCGCCGCCCGTGCCCGGCAGCGCGCCGGACGTCCCGGCGACGGTGACGACGGTGTGCAGGTCGCGGGTCGCGGCGCGCGCGACGCCGAAGAAGACGACCCGCTGGCCGGCGCCCAGGCGGATGCCCGCCATGCCGGCCGCGGCGCGCCCCTGCGGGCGGACGGCCGAGGCGTCGAAGTGCAGCAGGCTCGCGTCGGAGGCCACGAAGACCAGCTCGTCGTCGTCGCCCACGGGCGCGGCGCCCACGACCCGGTCGCCGTCCTTGAGCGCGATGACCTCCCACTCGTCGCGGTTGGCGGGCACGTCTCCCGCGGCGACGCGCTTGACGACGCCGTTCGCGGTGCCGAGCGCCAGGGTGGGCGCGTCCTCGTCCAGGGAGACCACGGCCAGCGCGGTCTCGCCGGGCGCGAGCGCGACGAGCTCGCTGACCGGGATGCCGCCCGAGAGCGACGGCGGCCCGTCGACCGGCGGCAGCGCCGGCAGGTCGAGCACGGACACGCGCAGCAGGCGGCCCGCGGTGGTGACGAGGCCGACGTCGCCGCGGGTGGACGTCGCGACGTCCCCGCGCATCGCGTCGTGGGCGTGCCGGCGGCCCGCCCGCTCGAGGGGGGCGTCCGCGGCCTCGCCCGACGTGCGGGCCAGGAGCCCCGTCGCGGAGAGCAGCGCGCGGGTGGGGGCGTCGGCGATCTCCAGGCTGATGGCGGGCGCCTTGCTGCGCCCGTTCGTCGCGGCGGGGGCCGTGGCGCCGCCGGCCGAGTCGAGCAGCACGGTGCGGCGGGGGGTGCCGTAGGTGGCGGCCACCTCGCCCATCTCGGCGCTGACGACGGCCCGCAGGCGGGCGTCGTCGGCGAGGATCT
This sequence comes from Isoptericola sp. NPDC055063, assembly GCF_053608125.1. NCBI lineage: Bacteria > Bacillati > Actinomycetota > Actinomycetes > Micrococcales > Promicromonosporaceae > Isoptericola > Isoptericola sp. NPDC055063. The sequence goes on from NZ_JBSGUW010000003.1 coordinate 224,564, forward strand.
CCTGGAGCTCGGCGATCTCGCGCTCCAGCTCCGACTGCTCCTTCTCCAGCTCGATGCGGGAGAACTTGGTCAGCCGGCGCAGCTGCAGGTCGAGGATGTAGGTGGCCTGCGGCTCTGACAGGTCGAAGACGCTCATGAGGCGCTCGCGCGCGGCGGCCGCGTCGTCGGAGGTGCGGATGACCTGGATGACCTCGTCGATGTCGACGATGGCCAGCAGCAGGCCCTCCACCAGGTGCAGGCGCTCCTGCCGCTTCGCGAGCCGGAACGTCGAGCGGCGGCGCACGACGTCGATCCGGTGCGCCACCCACACGCGCAGCAGCTCGAGCAGGCCGAGCGTGCGCGGCTGCCCGTCGACGAGGGCGACGTTGTTGATGCCGAAGGAGTCCTCCAGCGGGGTGGTGCGGTAGAGCTGCTCGAGGACGGCGTCCGGGTCGAAGCCGGTCTTCACCTCGACGACGAGCCGCAGCCCGTGGGTGCGGTCCGTGAGGTCCTGGACGTTGCTGACGCCCTGGATCTTCTTCGACTTCACGCCGTCGGCGATCTTCTCGATCACCTTCTCGGGGCCCACGCCGTACGGGAGCTCCGTCACGACGATCCCCTTGCGCCGCGCCGTCACGTTCTCGATCCGGGCGGTGGCGCGGGTGCGGAACGTGCCACGGCCGGTGCGGTACGCGTCGCGCACGCCCTCGAGGCCGACGATCTTGCCGCCGGACGGCAGGTCGGGGCCGGGCACGAAGCGCATGACGTCGTCGAGGGTGGCCTCGGGGTTCGTGATGAGGTGCTGGGCCGCGGCGACGACCTCGACGAGGTTGTGCGGCGCCATGTTCGTGGCCATGCCCACCGCGATGCCGGACGCGCCGTTGACCAGCAGGTTCGGGACGGCCGACGGCAGCACGGACGGCTGGGTGAGCTTGTTGTCGTAGTTCGGGACGAAGTCGACGACGTCCTCGTCGAGCCCGGCGGTCATCGCCATGGACGGCGGGGCGAGGCGCGCCTCCGTGTACCGGGGGGCGGCCGGGCCGTCGTCGAGCGAGCCGAAGTTCCCGTGGCCGTCGACCAGCGGCAGCCGCATGGAGAAGTCCTGCGCGAGGCGCACCAGCGCGTCGTAGATGGCGGTGTCGCCATGGGGGTGGAGCTTGCCCATGACCTCGCCGACCACGCGCGAGGACTTCACGTGCGCGCGGTCGGGCCGCAGGCCCATGTCCGACATCATGTACAGGATCCGGCGGTGCACCGGCTTGAGGCCGTCGCGGGCGTCCGGCAGGGCGCGGGAGTAGATGACGGAGTACGCGTACTCGAGGAACGACGCCTCCATCTCCGCCGCGACGTCGATGTCGACGATCTTCTCGTCGAACGGCTCGTCGGTGGCGGGTGCGCTGCTGCTCTTGCGCGCCATGCGGTGCGGCTCCTGGTTCTCGGTGTGCTCGGTGACGGGAGCGGGGGCTCTCGAGGACGGCACCAGACTCTAGTCGTCGGGACCCACACGGCCGTGCAGGCGCGGCGACGAGCCGCCGTCGGGGGCCCCGGATAGCCTGCACGGGTGGACGAACCCGACCAGCCGGACGCCCGGCCAGGCGCGCAGCAGGACCCGCAGCCGGGGCCCGAGTACCCGGTCGCGTGGGAGGCCGACGTCGTGCTGCGCGACGGCTCGACGATGCACCTGCGCCCGCTGCGCCCCTCCGACGCCGACGCCATCCAGCGCTTCCAGGAGGCGCAGTCGGAGCGCTCGGCGTACTTTCGGTTCTTCGCCCCCGTGAAGCGGCTCACCGAGCGCGAGCTGGACCGCCTCACCCACCTCGACCAGCACGACCGCGTCGCGCTGATCGGGGTGCGCCCCGGCGTCGACGAGGCGGGCGACCCGCGCGAGGACGTCCTCGGCGTCGCGCGGTACGACAAGGTCACCGACACCGAGGCGGAGGTCGCGTTCAACATCGCCGACGCGATGCAGGGCAAGGGCTTGGGGTCCGTGCTGCTCGAGCACGTCGCGGCCGCGGCGCGCGAGCGCGGGGTGCGGCGATTCACCGCCGACGTGCTGCCGCAGAACGCGTCGATGCTCGCCGTCTTCCGCGACGCCGGGTACGCGATCAGCCAGCACCTGGACGACGGCGTCGTGACGGTGGCCTTCGACCTCGATCCCACGGAGCGCTCCCGCGAGGTGATGGCCGACCGCGAGCACCGCGCCGAGGCGCGGTCCATGCAGGCGCTGCTGTCCGCGCGGCGGGTGCTGCTGGTGGGCCCCGGACCCGCCGGGCCGGGACCCGCGACGCCGGAGCACCACCTCGCCCGCCGCGTGGTGGACTCCGCGCTGGCCGACCCGGGGGACACGGAGCTCACGGTGCTCGGCGCTCCCGGGCCGCTCCCCGACGGGCTGCCCGCGCCGTCGGACCTGGCGGGCCCGGGCGTCGCGGTGGCCGCGTCGTGGGACGACGTGGCGGACGTCGACCTCGTGCTGCTCGCCGTGCCGCCCGGCCGGGCCGTGGCCGCGGTGCGGCGCCTGGCCGGCCGCGGCGTGCGCGGCGTGGTCGTCCTCGCCGCGGGCTACGCCGAGACGGGGCCCGCCGGGCTGGCGCGGCAGCGCGAGTTGGTGCGCGCCGCGCACGCGGGCGGGATGCGCGTGGTCGGCCCGGCGTCCTTCGGGCTGCTCACCACGACCCCGGGCGCGAGCCTGCACGCCAGCCTCGCCGAGCGGGCGCCGCGCGCCGGTGTCGTCGGGATGTTCTGCCAGTCGGCGCCCGCGGCCGTCACGCTCACGCGCACCCTCGAGCGGCGCGGGCTGGGCGTCTCGGCCCTGCTGTCGGCCGGGCACCGCGCCGACGTCTCGGGCAACGACCTCATGCAGTACTGGCAGGACGACGTCCGCACGGCGGTCGTCTGCCTCTACCTCGAGTCCATCGGCAACCCGCGCAAGTTCTCCCGGATCGCGCGCCGGCTCGCCGGGGTGAAGCCCGTGGTGGTCGTGGTGGCGGGGCAGTCCGGGCAGGTCGTGCCCCCCGGCCACGCGGTGCGCGCGACCCGCGCACCGCGCCGCCTGCTCGACGAGATGCTGCGGCAGTCGGGCGTGATCCGGGCCGAGAACACCCACCAGCTCATGGACGTGGCGCAGGTGCTGGCCCACCAGCCGCTGCCGGCGGGGGAACGGGTCGGCATCCTCGCGTCGTCGGCCGCGCTCGCGGCCCTGGTGGCGGAGGCCGCGGCCGCCGCGGGCCTCGTCGTCGCCGCGTCGTCGGACTTCCTGCCGCCTGACGCGACGGACGCGCAGATCGCCCAGGTGACCGACGCGCTGTACGCGCCGGGGGCGTGCGACGTCGTCGTCGCCGTCGACGTGCCCGTGGTGGTGCCCCGCACCGGTGCGGTGGCCCGCGCCGTCGCGGGGGCCGCGGCCCGGACCGGACGCGCCACCGTGGCCTCGATGCTCGGCCTCAGCGGGCTGCCCGACGAGCTCGCCGCGACCGGCCCCGACGGCACCCCCGTGCGGATCCCCGCCTTCTCGACGCCCGAGGACGCGGTGACCGCGCTGGGCAAGGTCGTCACCTACGCCCGCTGGCGCACGGAGGACCGGGGCACGCACGTGCGGCCCGACGGCATGGACGCCCGCCACGCCCGTCGGCTCGTCGAGGGCTGGCTCGCGGGGGCCGCGGACGGCGACGGCCGCGGCCTCACCCAGGACGAGACGGCGGAGCTGCTCGACTGCTACGGGCTGCGGCTGTGGCGCTCGCGGACGGTGCGGACGGCGGACGAGGCCGTGGCCGCGGCGGGGGAGCTCGGCTGGCCGGTCGCGCTCAAGACGGCCTCGACCGCGCTGCGCCACCGCACCGACCTCGGCGGGGTGCGCCTCGACATCGCCGACGAGGGCGAGCTGCGCGCCGACGTCGAGCGCATGCGCCAGGTCGCCCGGGAGGTGCTGGGGGAGGCCGAGCCGGAGATGGAGGTGCAGTCGATGGCGCCGGTGGGGGTGCCCTGCGTGATCCGCTCCGGCGAGGACCCGCTGTTCGGGCCCAAGGTGTCGTTCGGGCTCGCGGGCGACGCGACCGACCTCCTGGACGACGTCGCCTACGGCATCCCGCCCCTGACCGACGTCGACGTGGCCGCCATGGTCCGCACGGTGCGGGCCGCGCCACGGCTGTTCGGCTACGGCGGCGCCCCGGAGGCGGACATCGACGCTCTCGAGGACGTGCTCGCGCGCGTGTCCGTCCTCGCGGACGACCTGCCCGAGGTCGCCTCCCTGGAGCTGTACCCGGTGGTGGTCGGCTCCGCCGGGGTGAGCGTGCTGCACGCGGGCGTCCGGCTGCGGGCCGCCCAGCGTGCCGACGCGCCCCGCCGGGCCCTGCCCGGCTGAGGCCTCGGGCCGATCCGGGCGGATCTCGCCGAGGCTGTCGGTCGGACCGCTCCTCGTTCGTCGACAGGGTGGAGCGCGTCGACGACTCTCGGCGCGCTCGCCAGTCCGCCGCGATGCCGGCGGTCCGACGACGTCGAGGAGAGTGCCATGAGCATCACCGAGAGCCACGCCCGCCGCGGCGGGGAGAGCCACGCAGCGCCGGCCGTCCCGCCCGTCGTCGACCGGGCGGCCTGGCAGGCCGCCCGCGACGAGCTGCTCGTGCGGGAGAAGGCGCACACACGGGAGGGCGACGCCATCGCGGCGGCCCGCCGGCGGCTGCCCATGACGGAGGTCGACGCGGGCGCCACGGTGGTCGGGGCCGGCGGGCCGACCACCCTGCTCGACCTGTTCGACGGGCGCGAGGAGCTCGTCGTCTACAAGCACATGTGGCACGCGGGCGAACCGTTCGAGAACCAGTGCGAGGGCTGCACGCTGACGTACTTCCCCGCGCAGGACCCCGCCTACCTGAACGCCCGCGGCGTGTCGCTCGCCGTGTTCGCCCAGGCGCCGTACGACGAGCTGGCGCCGTTCGTCGCGTTCATGGGGTACCCGCAGCACTGGTACTCCGTGGTCGACGTGGCGGACCCGGACGTGAACGGGGAGGACTTCGGGACCTGGATGTGCTTCCTGCGCGTCGGCGAGCGGGTGTTCCTCACCGGCACGCTGACCGGGCGCGGCGGCGAGGCCACGATGCCGGCGCTCGCCCTGCTGGACATGACGCCGCGCGGGCGCATGGAGGCATGGCAGGACTACCCGGACGGCTGGCCGCAGGGCAAGGCGCCCTGCTGGTTCTGGCGTGCGGACGCCGACGGCGTCGGGAACGAGGGCGCCGGCGGGCGCCCGACGATCCAGTGGACCCGTCCCGGAGCCACGCCGGTGGCCTCGGTGGGCCACGAGCACCACCACTGAGACCGGAGCGCGCACCGTGCATGTCGTCCTCGCCGCGGGCTCGCTCGCCGCAGCCGGGGTCGGGACCGGGTGCTGCCTCGCGGGGCGGCACCCGGTCGGGGCCACGGCCGTGGCGGGCATGGCCGCGATGCTGCTCGGCATGGCCGACACGATGCTGACGGGCGGCACCCTGCTGCGCCCGTGGGCGTGGGCGGCCGTGCTCGTCGGGCTCGGCCTCGTCGCGCTCGCCGCGCGGCGCCGCTCCGCGTGGGACGGCCCGCCGGCCGGGCCGGGCACGCTCCGCGCGCTGCACCCGGTGGCGATGGGCGTGCTCGTGCTGGCGGCGGCCGTCGGGCCGGGCGGGCCGGCCGCGGGGCACGCGCCGGGCCACCACGGCGCTGCGGCGCTCGGGACCGCGCCCGTGCTGGTGGTCGCGGCCGCGGTGGCGGTGGGCTACGCCGTCGCCTGCGCGGTCGAGGCCCGTCGGCAGGGCGACGTCCTGCTCCGCGCCGAGCTCGCGGCGGCGGCCGCCTCGACCCTCGCCATGGCGGCGATGCCCTGGCTGGCGCCCTAGCCGCCCGAGCGCACGCGGGCCCCCGGGAGTGGGACAATGCCCGGGTGCCGCATGCCACCGCTCGAGACAACCTCCGTGCCGACCTGTCCGCCCACGTGCGACGGGCCGGGTACTACCCGGACCTCGTGGAGGACGTCCTGGACGTCGCGCTCGCCGACGAGGACGTGCTCGCCCACCTCGTGCAGGCGGAGACGACCTTCGACGACGCGGTGCGCCGCCACCTCACGGTGCTCGCGCTGACGCCCACGCGGCTCGTCACCGCCCACGTCGACGACCACGAGGGCGACGCCGCCCACCCGTCGTCCGCGGCGGCCACCACCGAGGCCGTGCCGCTCGGCGAGATCCGGTCGGTCGCGCTCACCCATGTGGTCGACGAGCCGGCCGAGCACCGCCCCGGCGACAGCGCGTCCGAGCTGACCCTCGCCATCGGCTGGGGCGCCGTCTCCCGGATCGACCTGGAGCCCGCGCAGTGCCCCGACCCGGCGTGCGAGGCCGACCACGGCCTCACGGGCCAGCTCACCCCGGACGACGTCGTCGTGCGGGTCAGCGGCGCCGCCGAGGGCCGCGACGCGCTGCGTCGGGCGACGGCGTTCGCGCGCTCCCTGTCGGCCGCCACGGGGGCGGGCGGGCGCGCCGCCCGATGACGACCACGGTCGCGCTTCCCGACGGCCTGATCGCGCCGTCGTACGGGACGGGTTCCCTCGCCGCCGTCCTGCCCGCAGTGGCGGGGTCCCTCGGCAAGGACGTCACCACCGCCACCGGGCTGCGCTCGGCCGACTGCCGCGACGCGCTCGGCCTGCCCGCGGGCGTGCAGCGCGCGGTCGTCGTGCTGGTCGACGGGCTGGGGCTCGCCAACCTGGCGGAGCGCGGCGGGCACGCGCCGTTCCTGCGCTCCCTCGCGGCGGACGGCCGCTCCGTGCTGTCCAGCTTCCCGTCGACGACGGCGGCCGCGCTGGCGACCTTCGGCACGGGTACCGCGCCCGGCCGCACGGGGCTGCTGGGCTACACGCAGCGCAACCCCGCCACGGGCGGCCTGGCCACCACCGTCTCGTGGACCGAGCAGTCGGACCCGTACCGGCGCACGAAGCTCTCCGGACCGATGCGGACGGAGCCCGAGGACCTGCAGCGCGAGCGCACGGTGCTTCAGACGCTCGCCGCCGACGGCGTGCGCGTCGTCGCGCCCGGCCCGGCGCGGTTCGCCGGCTCCGGGATGACCCGGGCGGCCCTGCGCGGGCCGCGGTACGTGACCGCGGAGGGCCTGGACGCCCAGGTCGGCGCGACGGTGCGGGAGCTGCGCGAGCCCGGCCTCGTGTACCTGTACCACGGAGCCGTGGACAAGGCGGGCCACCAGCACGGCCCGCAGTCGTGGCAGTGGGGCGACGCCCTCGAGGAGACGGACTCCGAGCTGCGCCGCCTGGTGCGGTCCGTCCCGCGCGGCACGCTCGTCGTCGTCACCGCCGACCACGGACAGGTCACCGCGGACCAGGCGCGCCAGCACGACGTCGCGGCGCACCCCGAGCTGGCGCGCGACGTCGCCCTGCTCGGCGGCGAGCCGCGCGCCACCCACGTCTACGTGGAGCCCGCCGCGGACCCCCGCGACGTCGCGGAGCGGTGGGCCGGCGTGCTCGGCGACGACGCGCTCGTCATGCTGCGGGACGACGCCGTCGCCGCGGGCTGGCTCGGGCCCGTCGCCCCGCACGTGCTGCCCGCCGTCGGCGACGTGCTGGTCGCGGCCCGCGGCGCGGCGACCGTCGTCGACTCGCGGCTGCACCCGTCCGGGGCGCGCGAGATGCCCGGCGTGCACGGGTCGCTCACGCCGGCGGAGATGGTCGTGCCGCTGCTCGTCGCGCAGGCGTAGCCGCGCTCGAGGGCCGCGTCGCGGCGCCGCGAAAGTCGTGGCGAGCCCGTCGCCCGGGTGTCACGATGCCGGGATGGAACCCCGTGAGCAGGAGCCCCGTCCCGCGTCCCGGTGGACCCGGGCGACCGTCTACCCCGACATGTGGGTGGACCCGGACGACGACCCGCGCGAGGCCCTCGAGCGCGAGCCCGGGGCGGACGACGAACGGGCGTTCCTGCTCGACGCGCTGCGCTCCTACCGGCTGACCCTCGAGATGAAGTGCGCGGACCTGGACGCCGAGCAGCTCGCCCGCCGCTCGGTGCCGCCGTCGACCATGTCCCTGCTGGGGCTGGTGCGGCACGTCACCGAGGACGAGCGGCACGTGCGCCGCATCATGACCGGCGAGGACGTGCCGTGGCTGTACCGCAGCGACGGCCACCGCGACGGCGACTGGGACGGCGCGGTCGCCGACCCGGCGGTGGTGGACGAGGCGTTCCGGAGCTGGCGTACGGAGGCTGCCGCGACGGACCGCATGGTGGCGTCGATCGCCGACCTCTCCACGACGAACGCCGGGCTGTCCGACCTCGGCCCCGAGCCCGGCGGCGAGATCCAGCTGCGCGAGCTGCTGCTCAGCCACGTCGAGGAGTACGCGCGCCACTGCGGCCACGCCGACCTGCTGCGCGAGTGCGTCGACGGGCGCGTCGGGCAGTAGGGCCGGGAAGGCCCGCGGGCCTGACAGGATCTGACAGGATCTGCCCCATGGCCGAGCTCGTCTTCTTCTCCGGGACCATGGACAGCGGCAAGTCGACGCTGGCCCTGCAGACCGACCACAACCACCGCGCGCGCGGGCGGACCGGGCTGATCTTCACGCGCGACGACCGTGCGGGGAACTCCCGACTCTCCTCGCGCCTCGGCCTCGAGGTCGACGCCCGCGAGGTCACCGACGGCACCGACTTCTGGGACGTGGTCGCCGGGGAGCGGCAGTCCGGCCGGACGGTGGACTACCTGGTGTGCGACGAGGCGCAGTTCTACTCCACGGCCCAGGTGGAGCAGCTCGCCCGCCTCGTGGACGAGGTGGAGCTGGACGTCTTCGCGTTCGGCATCACGACCGACTTCCGCACCCGCCTGTTCCCCGGCGCGGCGCGGCTCATCGAGCTCGCGGACCGCATCGAGGTGCTGCAGGTGCGGTCGCTGTGCTGGTGCGGTGCGCGGGCCACGCACAACGCGCGCACGGTGGGCGGCGTCATGGTGGTCGAGGGCGACCAGGTGGTGATCGGCGACGTGGCGGGCGCGCCGGACGCCGCGCCGGTGTCCTACGAGGTGCTGTGCCGGCGCCACCACATGCGCCGGATGACGGACGCCGACGCCCGCCTCCGGTCCGCGGTCACCGACCGGCTGGACCTGGGCGACGGCGCGTAGGCCGGTCGGAACGGTCAGGAGGACGACGGGCGGCCGCCGCCGAAGACGATCTCGTCCCAGCTCGGCACCTGCGCGCGGCCCTTGCGCCCCGAGCGGCGCGCCGACGCGGGCTTGTCGTTGCGGGGGGCGGGCGCGGCCGGCTGGGGGCCGGCGCCCTGGGCGGGCGGTCCGCTTGGCGCCGGAGCGTCGTCCACGACGTCGTCGCGGGCCGCGGCGGGCCGGTCCTCGCCGCCGTCTGCCGGCTCGTCCGCGGCGGAGCCGGGCGCGCCGGGCACCCCGGGCATCGGCCGGCGGGCGCTGCCGGACGGGTGCGTCGACCTTTCCGGCGCCGGGACTCGCATCCCGGCGCGGCGCGAGCCGAGGTCGACGACGCTGGCGCCGGCGGCCTGGTCGGCACCGTCGGGATCGGGGTCCGCGGGCGCGAGCTCGACCCCGGGCGCCGACACGCGGCCCACCGGGACCTCCGAGGCGGTCGGGGCTTCCTCGTCCTGGCGCCGGGGCGCGGGGGAGCGCAGCCGCTCTCCCGCGCGCTGCCCGCGCCGTCCGGCGAGGTCGTCCAGCAGGAGGGCCGTGGTGTCGTCCTCGACGTGGCGGCGCGGCGGGACGGTGCGGCTGCCCGCCGAGGGCACGCCCAGCACGTCCGGGGAGAGCGGGTCGTCGGGCTGGCCGAGCCAGCGCGCCTCGTCGTCGAGCGGCGTCACGACGCGGCCCTTGGGGTCGTAGGTCCAGCGCGCGGAGCGGTCGCGGTCGCCGGCGGAGAACCGCACCTCGACCACCCACGGCGCGGCGCCGTCGCGCCGCGCGGACCAGCGCGCCTCGGCGGTCGTGACCCCGCGCGCGGCCAGCCGCGTGTCCGCGACCTCGCCGAGCGTCGTCGACTCCTCGTCGCCGGGCAGCCGGTGGGCGCGCACCTGGCCGATCGCGTGGTCGCGCTCGGCGACCACCGGCCACTCGTACCGCTGCACGTGCTCGACGGGCAGGCCGGACTCCTCGGCCAGCTCCTCCGCCGTCGCCCCGGCGCGCAGGCGCGCCTGCAGGTCGCGCGGGCGCAGCGTCGTCGCGGCCTGGGCGCGCAGCGCCTCCGTGCGCGGCCGGTCCCGCCGCACCGCGGCGCGCAGCGCCTCCGTGATGGGCAGCGTGCTCTCGGTGCCGTCCGGGCCGCGCAGGACCAGGCGCTCACCGTCCTCGTGCAGCCTCACGAGCTCGAGCTCGGCCATGCTTCCTCCCTCACAGGTCGCCCACGGTGACGTTCAGTCGGGGCGGGTCCGCCGGTTCGAGGGTGCCACCGGCGCGGGGCGCCGCGGCGCAGGCGCGTCGGTGTGCCGTCGATTGACGCGCCGGTGCCGGCGGCGCCTGGGAGGATGACGTCCCGTGGATGTGTTCACCTCGGGCCCGGTCTCCGTCGTCGAGCTCGTCGCGGTCTTCGTCGCGGCCGTCTCGGGCGGCCTCGCTGCCGTGCGCAAGAGGTTCGACGCCTTCGGCGTGCTCGTGCTGGCGTGGGTGACGGGGCTCGGGGGCGGCATCCTGCGCGACCTCCTCATCGGCGACACCCCGCCTGTCGGGATCTCGAGCTGGCGGCTGGTGGCGGCGGCCCTGGCCGCGGGCGTCATCATCTTCTTCTTCCACCCGGGCCTGGAGCGCATGCGCCGCTCCATCCTGGTGCTCGACGCCGCGGCCCTGGCGCTCTTCGTGCTCCAGGGCACGACGAAGTCTCTGGGCCTCGGCGCCGGCGTGCTCGCCTCCGTGGTGGTCGGCATGCTCACGGCCGTGGGCGGCGGGATCCTGCGCGACGTCCTCGTGGGCGAGGTGCCGCTCGTGTTCGCCGACCGCCAGCTCTACGCCGTGCCCGCCCTGGTGGGCGCCGGCATCACCGCGGCGCTGTGGCAGGCGGGCGAGCTCGGGGTCTGGACCGGGCTCGGGGTCGTGGTGCTCGTCCTCGGGTTCCGCCTCCTGTCCCTCGCGCGCGGGTGGACCGTGCCGCACCCCGGTCCCGGCTGGACCGCGCGCTGGGGCCGGCGGTCCGGGAAGATGTAGCGCGTGGACGACGACGCGGCAGGGAACCCGGGACACGACGGCGGCGAGGGGTACGACACCGAGCGGCACGACGTCGAGGCGCTGCGCGACCTGGCCCGCAGCCTCGCGCGCGAGGCCGGCGCGCTGGTCCGCGACGGGAGGCCTGCGCAGGTCGAGGTCGCGGCGACCAAGTCGAGCGCCGTCGACCCGGTGACCGAGATGGACCGCGCCTCGGAGGCGCTGCTGCGTGCGCGGCTCGCCGCCGAGCGGCCGCACGACGCGATCCTGGGGGAGGAGGGCGACGACGTCCCCGGCACCTCCGGGCTCACCTGGGTGCTCGACCCGATCGACGGCACGGTCAACTACCTCTACGGCGTCGCGTCCTACGCGGTGTCCGTGGCGGTCGTCGCCGGGCCCGTGGACCCCGAGCGCTGGACGGCCCTGGCCGGGTGCGTGCACTCGGTGGTGGACGGCCGCACGTGGACGGCCGCCCGCGGCGGAGGCGCCGAGCGGGACGGCGCGCCGCTGCGCGTGCGCCGGCCGGCCTCGCTGGCCGAGTCGCTGGTCGCCACGGGCTTCGGCTACGCCGCCGCGCGGCGCGCGGAGCAGGCTCGCGTCCTGGCGGACGTGCTGCCACGGGTCCGGGACATCCGGCGGCTGGGGTCGGCGGCGATCGACCTGTGCCTCCTGGCCGAGGGCGCGGTCGACCTCTACTACGAGCGCGGGCTCAACCCGTGGGACATGGCGGCGGGCGGGCTCGTCGCCGCGGAGGCCGGCGCGTGGGTCGGCGGGCTGCGCGGACGCGGTGCGGGCAGCACGATGACCGTCGCCGGCGCGCCGCCCGTCGTCGACGAGCTGGTCCGGCTGCTCGAGGACGCGGGTGCCGACACCGGGGCCTGACGGCGACCGGGTTCGGCCCCGCTCCGCGCCGCCGGAGCAGGTGAAAAAGTTCGTCACCGCCCGGCTGTCCGCTGGCGGTGAACGCCACGACCGACCGATGTCGTCGCAGGTCAGAGCCCGATGACGGCGCTGTGACACGGGGAACAGCGTGCGGTGTCGCGCGCCCGCCCGAAATGGTGCACAATCCGTGGGCCGACCGGGAACAAAACCCGGTCACCGAGCATTATCAGCGCGTACCGATACCGACACCACGGAGCGTGACCACACAGATGGCAACCGACTACGACGCCCCCCGCAAGAACGACGAGGACGCGGAGCAGGACTCGATCCAGGAGCTCCAGGCGCGTCGTTCCGACAAGTCGTCGGGTGTTGTCGACGAGGACGAGACGGAGGCCGCGGAAGGCTTCGAGCTTCCCGGCGCCGACCTGTCCGGCGAGGAGCTCGCGGTCCGCGTCCTGCCCCGCCAGGCCGACGAGTTCACCTGCACGAGCTGTTTCCTCGTCCACCACCGCAGCCAGCTGGCCTACGAGAAGAACGGCCAGATGGTCTGCACGGAGTGCGCTGCCTGAGCCGCAGTCCCTGCACCACCGCCGGGGGCGCGCAGCACCACGGACGACACGGGCCGTCACGTCGAGGACGTGACGGCCTTCGTCGTCCCCAGTCAGCCGCGGAGCGCGGCCGCGAGCTCCTGCGGACGCCGGGTGGACAGGAGCCAGTAGGGGGTCGGGTCCAGCGGGTCCTCGAGGTCCACGCGCACCCCGGTGCGGGCCCACGCGCGCAGGCACACGAAGGCGCGCGCATCGAGGGCGGTGCCGAGCGCGGTGCGCATCTCCTCGGGGCTGTCCATCGTCGTGATCTCGCCCAGCACGTCGACGCCGATCTGGGCCCGGCCGGCGCGCAGCCGGCCGTCCGTGACCTCGATGACCGGGGCGGTCGCCAGGAGCGCGGCGAGCGTGCCCGCCGCGACGAGGACCCCGACCACGACACCGACCGCGTGCATGAGGGGCCACAGCGTCACCCCGACGATCAGGCCCAGCCCGACCGCGCCGCACCAGGCGCCCGGGCCGGGCGAGAGGCGCTCGCGGAAGGCCGGGCCGGTGGTGGAGGAGTCCTCGGGCTGCTGCTCGCTCATGGCCCCATCATCCCAGCCGCTCGCGGGCCGGGTGACCGCCGGTCGGTCGGCTACGCTTCGCGGGTGTCCGACACCGCCAGCCAGCCCGTGACCCCGCCCGTGAGCCACGATGCGAGCCACGACATGAGCCACGACGCGAGCACCGTGGACGTCCTCGTCACCCTGCTCGACGACGTGCCGACCCCCGCGTACGCGCACCCGGGCGACGCGGGGGCCGACCTCGTGACGACGGTGGACGTGGAGATCCCGCCGCAGGGCCGCGTCACGGTGCCCACCGGCGTCGCGATCGCGCTGCCGGAGGGGTTCGCGGCGTTCGTGCACCCGCGCTCGGGCCTCGCCGCGAAGCACGGCGTCACCGTGGTGAACGCGCCCGGGACGATCGACGCGGGCTACCGCGGGGAGATCAAGGTGATCCTTCTCAACACCGACGTCGCCGAGCCGGTGCACCTGCGCCGGGGCGACCGGGTGGCCCAGCTCGTGGTCCAGCGGGTGGAGCACGCCCGCTTCCTCGTGGCGACGAGCCTGCCGGGCTCGCACCGCGGCGACGGCGGCCTGGGCTCCAGCGGGGGCTTCGCCGGGGCCTGACCGGCGGCCCCGCGGGGCACCCCTGAGGGAGGCCGAACCGGTCTACTGTGGGAGATGGGTAGGACCCGCTCGGGCCGATCACCGGACGAGCAGGACGACGAGAAGGAGATCCTCCGTGGGGCTGTTCCGGCGCAACGCGTCGAAGAAGGAGACCGGCGAGGCGGCGCCCGAGAGCGCCGCGACGCCCGCCGCCGACGGCGAGGACGCCGGCGCGGCGGACCGCCCCGAGCGCGGGCCGTTCGACTCCACCCAGGTGACGGGCATGGGCCCGCGCGTGGACCTGGGCGCCATCTGGCTGCCCGTCCTGCCGGGCCTCGAGCTGCGCATGGAGGTCGACAAGAAGACCCAGAAGGTCACCGGCGTCTCGGCGACCCTCGGCGGCTCCGGCCTGCAGGTGCAGGCGTTCGCCGCTCCCCGCACGGACGGGATCTGGGACGAGGTGCGCGCCGAGATCGGCACGTCCATCACGCGCCAGGGCGGCACCGTCGACGACGTGCCCGGCACGTTCGGGCGTGAGCTCATCGCGCGGATCCCGGCCACCGGTCCCGACGGGCAGCCGGCCGTGCGCCCCGCCCGCTTCGTGGGCGTCGACGGCCCGCGCTGGTTCCTGCGCGGCGTGCTGTCCGGGCGCGCCGCGATCGACCCCGAGGCGGCCCGCCCGCTGGAGTCCGTCTTCGCGAACGTCGTCGTCGTGCGGGACGGCAACCCCCGCCCGCCGCGCGACCTGCTGACCCTCACGCTGCCGAAGAACGCCCGCCAGGGCGGCACCCCGGACGGCGAGCCCGCGGCCGGCCCCGAGAGCGCCGCGCCGCAGACGCCGTCGTTCGACCCGCTGACCCGCGGCCCGGAGATCACCGAGATCCGCTGACCGGCCCACGGCCATGACCACCCGCCTGGAGCACTGATGTCCCTGCGCACCGCCGTCCAGCACGCGCTGGCCTCGGCCGACGAGGTCGCCGCCGACGAGGAGCGGCACGAGGCCGCCACCTACCGCGGATGCACGCCCGTGTCCCAGCTGAGCGACCGCAAGCGCGCCAGCGCGGCGGGCTCGCTGCGCTCGGTCGTGCTCCGGCCCCGCGAAGGGGTTCCCACCGTGGAGGCGGAGCTGTACGACGGGTCGGGATCGCTCGACCTCGTGTGGCTCGGGCGCCGGTCCATCGCGGGTATCGACCCGGGCCGACGGATCCGCGTGGAGGGCCTGGTCTGCGACGTCGACGGGCGCCGCACGATGTTCAACCCCCGCTACGAGCTGCGCGCGCGGGCCGACGAGTGAGCCAGGCGACGGGCGGGGCCGCCGGGCAGGGCCCGGCGGCCGACGGGCGCGGCGTGCGCGCGGTGACGGGGGAGTCGTTCTCCTTCGGGCAGGCGGTCGGCGGCGTGCGCGGCGTGGTCGAGGCGGTGCTGCCCGGCCTGCTCTTCGTCGTCATCTACGTGGTCGCGTCGATGGGTGGCGACGAGCGCGGCGCCCTCACCTGGGCGCTCGTGGCGTCGGTGGGCGCGGCCCTCGTCGCTCTCGCGGTCCGGCTCGCGCAGCGCACGCCGATCACCCAGGCCCTGGGCGGGCTGCTCGGCATCGGCGTCGGCGTCTTCTGGGCATGGCGCTCCGGCGAGGCGCAGAACTTCTACGTGTGGGGGCTGTGGACCAACGCGGCCTACCTCGCGGCCATCCTCGTGTCGCTCGCCGTGCGCTGGCCCGTCGTCGGCCTCGTCGTCGAGGCGGTGCGCGGCGGGTTCGCGGACGTCGCGGCCGAGCGGTCCCGCGGCGCGCACGCGGGCGACCAGCACGCCGCCGGTGCGACCCCGGCCGGCGCGGCGGCGCCGAACTCGCTCGCCGCGCTGGTCGCGTGGCGCAAGAACCCGGAGCTGGTGCGGCGCTACACGCTGGCCACGTGGTTCTGGGCGGGCCTGTTCGCGCTGCGCCTGGCGGTCAAGGTGCCGCTGTACTTCGCCGACAGCGTCGGCTGGCTGGGCACGGCCCACCTGGTGCTCGGCGTCCCGCTGTGGGGCCTGGTGCTCTGGCTGACGTGGGTCGTCGTGCGCGGCGCCCACGACGACGGCCGGCCCGCGGTCGAGGACCGCGAGCCGGCCGCCTGAGCAGCCGGTGAGCCGGTGACCGGCTAGAGCTCGTCGTCGGCGTCGAGAGGCGCGCCCGCCACCTCCGGGGCGACGAGCGGGGCGCCGTCCTCGAGGGCGGGGACGCTCGGCCCGCCCGTGACGAGCAGGCGCTGGAGCGACTCCTCGTCCGCCTGGCTGCCCATGACCAGCACCAGCTCGTCGCCCGACTCCAGGGTGTCGTCCACGGTCGGGGCGAGTGGCTGCGAGCCGCGCACGACGCAGGCGAGCACCGTGTCCGTGGGCCAGCCGACCGAGCCCACCCGTGCCCCGACGAGCGGGGAGTCGGCGGGCAGCGTCACCTCGACGATGTCCGCGCCGGACTGGTGGAACGTGAAGATCCGCACCAGGTCGCCGACGGCCACGGCCTCCTCGACCATCGCCGTCATGATCCGCGGCGTCGAGACGGCGACGTCCACGCCCCACGACCCGTCGAACATCCACTCGTTCTTCGGGTTGTTCACGCGGGCGACGGTGCGCGGCACGCCGAACTCCGTCTTGCACAGCAGGGAGAACACGAGGTTCGCCTTGTCGTCGCCCGTGGCGCCGACGACGACGTCGGCGCCGGCCACGTCCGTGGCCTCGAGCGAGGACAGCTCGCAGGCGTCGGCGAGCAGCCAGTCCGCCTCGGGCACCTGGGCCACGCGCATCGCGGCGGGATTCTTGTCGATGAGCACGACCTCGTGGTCGTGCGAGAGCAGCTCGCGGGCGATGGACCGGCCCACCGAGCCGGCGCCGGCGACGACGACGCGCATCAGCTCTCCCCCTGCCGCGGCTCGTGGGTGAGGACCCGCTCGACGGCGGCGGCGTCGTCGGCGCGCATGAGGACGTGCAGCACGTCGTTCTCCTGCAGGACGGAGGACGCGGTCGGGACCACGCCGTCGGTGTACCGGGACAGGAACGCGACGCGCGCGCCGGTGGCCTCCTCGATGCGGTGCACCGTGATGCCGGCCCAGGCGGGGTGGTAGTCGACCTGCGCGAGGCGCACCTGCCCGGACGGGTCGCGGTACTCGTCGGTGGCCCCGAGCGGGAGCATCCGGCGCAGCACCTGGTCGGCCGTCCAGCGCACCGTGGCGACGGTGGGGATGCCGAGCCGCTGGTAGATCTCGGCCCGCTGCGGGTCGTAGATGCGGGCCACCACGTTCTCGACGCCGTACGTCTCGCGCGCGACGCGCGCGGCGAGCACGTTGGAGTTGTCGCCGTCGGACACGGCGGCGAACGCGTAGGTGTCCTCGATGCCGGCCTGGACGAGGGTGTCGCGGTCGAAGCCGACTCCCGTCACCTTCTGGCCGGAGAACCCGGCCGGCAGGCGGCGGAACGCGTCGGGGTTCTGGTCGACGACGGCCACCGAATGGCCGTGGGACTCGATCGTCTGCGCGAGCGTCGACCCGACGCGTCCGCAGCCCATGATCACGAAGTGCACGAGCGAAACGCTATACCTCGCGGGTCGGTCCTTCTCCGCGATGCCCGGGCGCGAGACGGCGTGCCCGGCGGGGCATAGCATTGCTCGACGTGTCGGACATCGCGGACGCTGCCAAACGGCTCCTCATCGGTCGCCCCATGCGCAGCGAGAACCTGGGGCACACGCTCCTGCCCAAACGCGTCGCGCTGCCCGTCTTCGCCTCGGACGCGCTGTCGTCCGTGGCCTACGCGCCGGACGAGATCCTCCTGACCCTGGCGGTCGCGGGCATCGCCGCGACCACGATCTCCCCGTGGGTCGGGCTCGGCGTCGTCGTCGTGCTGCTCGTCGTGGTGTCCTCCTATCGGCAGAACGTACGGGCCTACCCGTCCGGCGGCGGCGACTACGAGGTCGCGACCACGAACCTCGGCCCGGCCGCCGGCATCGGCGTCGCGTCGGCCCTGCTGGTCGACTACGTGCTCACGGTGGCGGTGTCGATCTCCTCGGGCGCCCAGTACGCGGCCTCCGCGCTGCCGTTCCTGCGCGGCCACGAGGCGCTGTTCGCGGTGGTCGTCGTCGTGATCCTCACGGTGATGAACCTGCGCGGCGTGCGCGAGTCGGGCACGGTGTTCGCGATCCCGACCTACTGCTTCATGGCCCTCGTCGGTCTCCTCGCCGTCGTCGGAGCGATCAGGTTCTTCGCGGGCGACCTGCCGGTGGCGGAGAGCGCGGGCTTCGAGATGACGCCCGAGGCCGGCTTCGACCAGGGGCTCACCGGCCTCGCGGGCGCGTTCCTCCTGGCTCGGGCGTTCGCGTCCGGCTGCGCCGCCCTCACCGGCGTCGAGGCGATCAGCAACGGCGTCCCGGCGTTCCGCAAGCCCAAGTCGAAGAACGCGGCCACCACGCTGGCCCTGCTGGGCGGCATCTCCGCCACGATGATGATCTCCATCCTGCTGCTCGCGCAGGCCACCGGCGTGAAGTACGTCGA
Source organism: Isoptericola sp. NPDC055063 (assembly GCF_053608125.1). Lineage (NCBI taxonomy): Bacteria > Bacillati > Actinomycetota > Actinomycetes > Micrococcales > Promicromonosporaceae > Isoptericola > Isoptericola sp. NPDC055063. Next base: position 242,786 of record NZ_JBSGUW010000003.1, read on the forward strand.
GAACGCGCACGACCAGCTCACCCTGAACGGCCAGCCGCTGCCGGCGGACTACAACCAGCACCCCGTGCTCAGCCAGCTCGCGGAGGCCGTGTTCCAGGGCTTCACCCCGGCGTTCGTCGCGATCTCGATCGTCACCGGTCTGATCCTGGTGCTGGCGGCCAACACCGCCTTCAACGGCTTCCCGGTGCTGGGCTCGATCCTGGCCAAGGACGGCTTCCTGCCGCGCCAGCTGCACACCCGCGGGGACCGGCTCGCGTTCTCCAACGGGATCATCACCCTCGCGGTCGCGGCGATCGTCCTGATCATCGCCTTCGACGCCCAGGTGACCCGCCTCATCCAGCTGTACATCGTGGGCGTGTTCGTGTCGTTCACGCTGTCGCAGCTGGGCATGGTGCGGCACTGGACGCGGGCGCTGCGCAAGGAGCCCGACCCGAAGGAGCGCTCGCGCATGCAGCGCTCGCGCGTGGTCAACGGCGTCGGCTTCGTGATGACCGCGACGGTGCTCGTCATCGTGCTCGCCACCAAGTTCACGCACGGCGCCTGGATCACCCTCCTGGCGATGGGCGTGCTCTTCGGCCTCATGAAGGCGATCCGTGCCCACTACGACCGGGTGCGCGAGGAGCTGGCCCTCGACGACGTGGCGGGGGCGCGCGCGCTGCCCAGCCGCGTGCACGCCGTCGTGCTGGTCTCCAAGATCCACAAGCCGACCATGCGGGCGCTCGCGTACGCGCGGGCGTCGCGGCCGTCGGTGCTCGAGGCCGTCACCGTGGGCGTCGACCCGGACGAGATCGCCGACATCCGGCGCCGCTGGGAGGAGCTCGACCTGCCTGTGCCGCTGCGCGTGCTCGACTCCCCGTTCCGCGAGATCACGCGACCCGTGCTGAAGTACGTGCGCTCGGTGCGGCGCGACTCGCCGCGCGACCTGGTGGTCGTGTACATCCCCGAGTACGTCGTGGGCCACTGGTGGGAGCAGCTGCTGCACAACCAGTCCGCGCTGCGCCTCAAGGGGCGGCTGCTCTTCACGCCCGGTGTGGTCGTGGCGTCGGTGCCGTGGCAGCTCTCGTCGTCGGCCGGTCAGACCGGTCTGGAGGGCACCTCGCCCCGCGGCCCGCGGTACTGAGCGCCGTCAGAGGGCGCGGGGCGCGCGTCGGGCACGACACAGCGGCCGCGGTCGGCCCGCGCCCGTGTCCGGGAGAGAATGGTGCCCATGCCCCGACCTCGACGTTCCGCGCCGCGCCCCCGCACCACCGCCCCCGACCCGGAGGTGGGGCGCGAGGTCGAGCTGGAGGTCGGCCCGGTCGCGCACGGCGGCCACTGCGTGGCCCGGCTCGACGGGCGCGTCGTGTTCGTGCGCCACACCCTGCCCGGCGAGCGCGTGCGCGCCCGCGTCACCGAGACCGGCTCCCGGTTCTGGCGCGCGGACGCCGTCGAGGTCCTCGAGGCGTCGCCCGACCGCGTCCCGTCCGCCTGGCCCGAGGCCGGCCCCGGCGGCGTCGGCGGCGGGGAGCTGGCGCACGTCGCGCTCCCGGGGCAGCGGCGGTGGAAGGCCGCCGTCCTCGCCGAGCAGCTGCAGCGGCTCGCGAAGCTCGAGCGCGAGGTCGAGGTGGAGGCGGCTCCCGGCGACGACGAGCGCGGCGGCCTCGGTTATCGCACCCGCGTCGACCTCGTCGCCGACGCCGAGGGGCGCGCGGGGATGCGGCGGTTCCGCAGCCACGACGTCGTGCCGCTGGAGGGCATGCCGCTCGGCACCGACGAGGTCGCGGCGCTGGCCGACGCCGAGGGCGTGTGGACGCGGCGCTGGCGCCCGGGCGCCCAGCTCCAGCTCGTGGCCCCCGCGGACGGCTCCGACCCCGTCCTGCTCGTCGACGACGTGCCCTGGCGTCGCGGCCGCGGGGACACGCGCCCCAACGCCCGCCGCGCGGTCGCCGAGACGGTGCGCGCCGGCGGGGACGAGCACCGTTACCGCGTCGCGGCCGACGGCTTCTGGCAGGTGCACCGGGCGGCGCCCGACCTGCTGACCGGCGCGGTGCTCGACGCCGCCGGGGACCTCGACGCGGCCACCGTGCTCGACCTGTACTCGGGCGCCGGCCTGTTCACCGTGCCGCTCGCCGCGGCGGTCGGCGGCTCCGGCCGCGTCGTGGCGGTCGAGGGCGACGCCCGGGCCGTGAAGGACGCCCGTCGCAACGCCCACGACCTGCCGCAGGTCGAGCTGCACCTGGGCGCCGTCGACCGCGTCCTGGCGGACGGCGACGCGGCGGGCTCCGACGTGGGCGCCGCCGACGTCGTCGTCCTGGACCCGCCGCGCGCCGGCGCCGGCCGCGCCGTCGTCGACGCGATCGCCGGCCGCGGGCCGCGGCGCGTCGTCTACGTGGCGTGCGACCCTGCCGCCCTCGCGCGCGACGTCGCCTACCTCGCCGGGCACGGCTACCAGCTCACCGGCCTGCGCGCGTTCGACCTCTTCCCGATGACGCACCACGTCGAGGCGGTCGCCGTCCTGGACCGCTGACGCTCGACGTCGTCCCCGGGTCAGGTGTGGCGCGCGGCGGTGGACGCGAACCCCAGCCAGGTGTGCCGGTTGCGCCACCAGCACCAGCCGACCTTGGGCGCGCCGCGGCGGGCGGTGCCGTCGCGGCCCGTGCCGTTCGAGATCCAGACGGCGGGCGTGCGCGCGTCGTAGGACCCGTCGGGCCGGCGCAGCCGCGAGCCGATGGTCATGAAGCACAGGTTCCGGGCGAGCACGTCGGGGGACTGCAGCACCCAGTGGATCCCCTCGGCGAGGGTGAGCGGGCTGCGCCCGCGCGCGGCGATCGCCGGCTCCGCCTCCTCGGGGGACCAGTTCGTCATCTCGTCGCCGCGGTCCGGGGCGGCGACGGCGTAGACGTCGGCGTCCGGGACGTCGAGGCCGGGCACGGGCGCGAAGTCGTCGACGTCGGTCATGTCGACCACGACGAAGCCCTCCCGCTCCACGGGGCGGCGGCGCACGGTGGCCGTCAGGCGCAGGTGCCCGGCGAGGGCCGACGGCGGCAGCAGCCGGGGGTGCACGACCAGGAGCGACCCGTCGGGCGCGGTGCGCGCCAGCACGGCCGCCGCGGCGCGCAGCGCGGCGGGGGACAGGGCCTCGGGCAGGACGCCGCGGTCGATCAGCAGCTCGGCCTGCGCGGCCAGCGGCGGCAGCGCGGGCGGCGCGTCGGTGGCGGTGCGGGGCTGGCTGCGGGGCTGAGTGGCGGGATCGGGAGAGGCGACGGGCTGCGGCATGCGGTGTCCTTCCGGTCGAGGGCAGCGGGACAACGCCCGACCCCGCCGGGTTGTTCCCGTCCACCGTACGGAAATGGCGCTCGCGTCGTCGTGACGGGGACCTGACACCGAGATATCTTGACGTCAAGATATATGGGCTATGCTGGTCAGGTGCCCGGCGTACGCTGGGCGGAGCCCCCAGAACCCACGGCGTCGGAACCGTCGCGCCGCAGCGCGCACGGTGCCGCCGTCGGCCAGCCCCGCAGAAGGAGCCGCAGTGAGCAGCGTGGACACGTTCGGATCGAAGGGAACGCTGGAGGTCGGCGGGAAGGCCTACGAGATCTTCCGCCTCTCCGCCGTCGAGGGCGTCGAGCGCCTGCCGTACTCCCTGAAGATCCTCGCCGAGAACCTCCTGCGCACCGAGGACGGCGCGAACATCACCGCCGACCACGTGCGCGCCCTCGCCGCCTGGGACCCGGACGCCCAGCCCGACACGGAGATCCAGTTCACGCCGGCGCGCGTGATCATGCAGGACTTCACCGGCGTGCCCTGCGTCGTCGACCTCGCCACGATGCGTGAGGCCGTCGCGGAGCTCGGCGGCGACCCGAAGCGGATCAACCCGCTCGCCCCCGCCGAGATGGTCATCGACCACTCCGTGCAGATCGACGTCGCCGGCCGCGCGGACGCCTTCGCGCGCAACGTCGAGTTCGAGTACCAGCGCAACCACGAGCGCTACCAGTTCCTGCGCTGGGGCCAGACGGCGTTCGACGACTTCAAGGTCGTCCCCCCGGGCACCGGCATCGTGCACCAGGTCAACATCGAGTACCTGGCCCGCACGGTCATGACCCGCGAGGTGGACGGCGTGCTGCGCGCCTACCCCGACACCTGCGTCGGCACCGACTCGCACACCACGATGGTCAACGGCCTGGGCGTCCTGGGCTGGGGCGTCGGCGGCATCGAGGCCGAGGCGGCCATGCTCGGCCAGCCCGTCTCGATGCTCATCCCGCGCGTCGTCGGCTTCAAGCTGAAGGGCTCCATCCCGGCCGGCGTGACCGCGACCGACGTCGTCCTCACGATCACCCAGATGCTGCGCCAGCACGGCGTGGTCGGGAAGTTCGTCGAGTTCTACGGCGCGGGCGTCGCCCAGGTGCCGCTGGCCAACCGCGCCACGATCGGCAACATGAGCCCCGAGTTCGGCTCGACGGCCGCGATCTTCCCGATCGACGACGTCACCCTCGACTACCTGCGCCTCACCGGCCGCAGCGACGAGCAGCTCGCGCTCGTCGAGGCGTACGCCAAGGAGCAGGGCCTGTGGCTCGACCCGAGCTCGGACTCCTACGTCGAGCCGACGTTCTCGGAGTACCTCGAGCTGGACCTCGGCACCGTCGTGCCGTCGATCGCCGGCCCGAAGCGCCCGCAGGACCGCATCGAGCTCTCGCACGCCAAGACCGAGTTCGTCCGCGACCTGCCGAACTACGCGCCCGACGTCGTCAACATGATCGACCAGGCGGAGTACGAGTCCTTCCCGGCCTCCGACTCGCCCGCGATCGACACGAACGGCCGCCGCACCTTCCCGGTGACGGACAGCGAGGGCAAGCAGTTCGAGCTGTTCCACGGCGCGGTCGCGATCGCGTCGATCACCTCGTGCACCAACACGTCCAACCCGTCGGTGATGCTCGCGGCGGCGCTCCTGGCCAAGAAGGCCGTGGAGAAGGGCCTCGTGTCCAAGCCGTGGGTCAAGACGTCGATGGCGCCCGGCTCGCAGGTCGTGACGAACTACTACGAGAAGGCCGGCCTCTGGCCGTACCTCGAGAAGCTCGGCTTCCACCTGGTGGGCTACGGCTGCGCCACCTGCATCGGCAACTCCGGCCCGCTGGACGAGAAGATCTCCGAGTCGGTCAACGAGCACGACCTCGCCGTCGTCTCGGTGCTCTCCGGCAACCGGAACTTCGAGGGCCGCATCAACCCCGACGTGAAGATGAACTACCTGGCGTCCCCGCCGCTGGTCATCGCCTACGCGCTCGCGGGCACGATGGAGTTCGACTTCGAGTCCGACCCGCTGGGCCGCGACGAGGCCGGCAACCCGGTGTTCCTGCGGGACATCTGGCCCACGCCGGAGGAGGTCCAGGCCACGATCGACGCCTCGATCGACCGCGACATGTTCACCAAGGACTACGCGGACGTCTTTACGGGCGACGAGCGGTGGCGCGCGCTGGAGACCCCGGAGGGCGACACGTTCTCCTGGGACGGCGAGTCCACCTATGTGCGCAAGCCCCCGTACTTCGAGGGCATGGGCGCGGAGCCGTCGCCGGTCTCCGACATCTCCGGGGCCCGCGTGCTGGCGAAGCTGGGCGACTCGGTCACGACCGACCACATCTCGCCCGCCGGCTCGATCAAGGCGGACAGCCCGGCCGGCAAGTACCTGGCCGAGCACGGCGTGGGCCGCCGGGACTTCAACAGCTACGGCTCGCGCCGCGGCAACCACGAGGTCATGATCCGCGGCACGTTCGCGAACATCCGCCTCAAGAACCAGCTCCTGGACGGCGTCGAGGGCGGCTACACGTTCAACTTCGTGAAGGACGCCCAGGACACCATCTACGACGCGGCGCAGGACTACGCGGCGGCCGGCACCCCGCTGGTCGTGCTCGGCGGCAAGGAGTACGGCTCCGGCTCGTCGCGCGACTGGGCGGCCAAGGGCACCGCGCTGCTGGGCGTCAAGGCCGTCATCACCGAGTCGTTCGAGCGCATCCACCGCTCCAACCTCATCGGCATGGGCGTGCTGCCGCTGCAGTTCCCCGCCGGGGAGAACGCCGACTCGCTCGGCCTGGACGGCACCGAGACGTTCGACATCGCGGGCATCACCGCGCTGAACGACGGCGCCACCCCGGAGACGGTCAAGGTCACCGCCACCAAGGCCGACGGCACGTCCGTCGAGTTCGACGCCGTGGTGCGCATCGACACGCCCGGTGAGGCGGACTACTACCGCAACGGCGGCATCCTGCAGTACGTGCTGCGCTCGCTCGTCGCCTGAGGCGGAGGCCCGTAGCGGAACCGCAGACTCGGGCGGCCACGAGAGTCGCCTGACGAGCGGCGCCGCATCACGACCGCGCCCCGTCCCTCCTGTGCGGAGGGGCGGGGCGCCGTCGTGCTCAGGGAGCGCCGGGCGGGCGCGTCGCCAGGACGCCGATCGCGACGCTCCGCCGCACGGGTCAGGGGTAGACCTGGACCTCGCCGCCGTCCACGAACAGCTCGCTGCCCGTGATGAAGCTGGACTGGTCCGAGGCCAGGAAGAGGACGGCGTTGGCGATCTCGGCCGGGTCGGCGGCGCGTCCCAGGGGTGTGCTGCTCGCCAGCTCGTCGAGGAACGCACCCGCCTGCTCCGGGTTCTCGGCGAGGCCGCGGAGTCCCGGGGTGTCGGTGGGGCCGGGCACCAGCGTGTTGACGCGCAGGCCGCGGTGCGCGAGCTCGGCGGCCCAGACCCGGCCGAGCTGCCTGATGGCCGCCTTGGTGGCGGAGTAGACCCCGAAGCCGGCGGTGCCGCGGTGCGCCGAGCTGGACCCGGTGAGCACGATGCTCCCGCCGTCGTTCAGCAGCGGGAGCGCCTTCTGGACCGTGAAGACGGTGCCACGCAGGTTGATCCCGAAGGTGTGGTCGAAGGACTCGGGCGTGAGCGAGGCGAGGGGCTGTCCGGCTCCGCCGCCGCCGGCGTTCGCGAAGAGGATGTCGAGGCGATTCCCGTCCGCGGCGATCCGTTCGAACAGCCTGTCGAGGTCGTCCAGGTCGGAGACGTCGTTCTGGATCGCGATCGCCTCGTCGCCCAGCGCGTGGGCCGCGGCGTCGAGCGGCTGCTTCCGGCGTCCGGTGAGGTAGACGCGCGCGCCCTCGGCGACGAAGCGTTCCGCCGTGGCGAACCCGATGCCTGTGCTCGCGCCGGTGACCAGCGCCGTCCTGTCGGTGAGCTGACCCATGGGAAGCCGTCCTCTGCGATGTGGTGTGAACCGCCGGAGGGGCGGCCGGCGGTGGCATGGCGTGCGGACCAGTTGTTGACCGCACGGTCCACGATATTCATGGTGGACCGAGCGGTCAAGAATTGGTACCGTGGGGCGATGGCGAGGCCACGACAGTTCGACGAGGACGAGGTGCTGTGCTCGGTCCGTGACCAGTTCTGGGACGCGGGCTACGCGGCGACGTCGCTCCAGGACCTCATGCGGGTCAGCGGCCTGGGCAAGGGCAGCCTCTACGCCGCGTTCGGGGACAAGCACCAGCTCTTCCTCCGGGTGCTGCGCCGGTACGTGACGTCGCTCGACCACGCGGTGCGTGGGCCGATCGACTCCGCTCCGCGCGCGGTGGACGCGCTGCGCTCGTTCGTGCTGATGCCGGTGGGTGATCCTGCCGGCAGGGCTGCCCGACGTGGGTGCCTGCTCGCCAACAGCACCACCGAGCTGGCTTCCGCCGATCCTGTCGTCGCCGCGGAGGCGCAGCGAGCCTACGAGGGGATCGCGGCGGCGCTGACCGAGGGGGTGCGACGGGCTCAGGCGGAGGGTGACCTGAGCGCCTCGGTCGACCCCGTCGGCGTCGCCCGGGCGCTGCTGGCCGCGCAGCAGGGCCTGACGTTCATGGGCCGCGCCGGGATGGATGTCGAGACGCTGGCGGCCACCGCCGATGCGCTGGCGACCCAGCTCCTGCCCGCCGCGGTCGACCCTCGCGACAGCATGCACCCGCCCCGTGGGCCGGGGGACCCCGTCGCGCCGGCGCCGGGCGTTCCGCGCGCTGCCGCCTCGTCGCGGGGAGGCGCTTCGCCGTCGGCGGCGTCGTGAGCAGATCTGCCTCGATTGCTGCGCCGGCGTGGTCAGTGGTGCGGGAGCCGGTCGGCGAGGTGCACGACGCCGAGCCGGGCGGCGGGGCCGGGCAGGCGGCGCGCCGCGACGCCGCGACCGCGCGCCCGCAGGAGCGCGACGAGGAGCTTGCCGATCAGTCCTGCGCCACCGACCATCGCGATGCGCACGGCGCACCTTCCGGGTTCGACGCGGGCCGCCCGGCCCGCCCGGTCACCGTCTCACGGTGAGGGGCAGCGGCGCCGTGACGTGGGCGACGACGGCCGCCACGACGGCGGGGTCGTCGAGCACCCGGTTGTGCCCGAGCCCGCGGGTGGTGAAGAGCTCGCTTCCCGGCACCGCCGCGTGCAGGAGCGGCGCGCCGGCGGGCAGCGACATGCGGTCGTCGTCGTCCTGGACGAAGAGCGTCGCGACACGCTCCGGGACGGGGTGCGCGAGGAGGTCGATCCGTGCGCGGACGTCGCGCACGTCGCCGGGGAAGGTGCGCTCGACGTGCTTGCAGAAGCGCTCGTGCAGCCCGGCGGGCATCCCGACCAGGCGCAGGAAGGACTCGGCGATCGCGTCGAAGCCCGTCATCGCCGCCACGGAGGCGAAGCGGTCGACGGGGAGGCCGTCGGCGAGCGCGAGCCCGGCCGCCAGGGCGCCCAGGGAGTGCCCCACGACGGCGGTGAAGGGCCCTTCGGCGTGGTGCGCGGCGCGGATCGCGGCCTGGTGCTCGAGGGCGGACATGTGCCGGCCGCTCGAGTCACCGTGGGCGACGCCGTCGAACGCGACCACGCCCAGGCCGGCGGCCTCGAGGGCGTCGACGAGCCCCGCGAACCGGGAGGCCCGGCTCTTCCAGCCGTGCACGAGGAGCACCGCGGGCGCCTGGTGGTCGCCCCACCGGTACGTGACGACCCGCTCGCCGTCGACGTCCACCGCCCGACGCTCGGCGCGTTCGTGCACGGCGCGGTCGGCCGGCCGGACATCGGCCGGTGGGCCGACGTACCAGAAGGCCCGGGCGGCGACCCGGAGCGCGAGCGGGGGAGCGACCGCGGACAGGGCGCGCAGGCCCGCGCTGACGGGGGCGGGGACGTAGGGCACGACGGCCTCCAGGGTGAGGGCGGGCGAGGTAACTGTACGAACGTTCGCACAGTAACACTGAACGAACGGTCGTACACTCAACTCGTGACCGCCGAGACGCCGACCACCCCGCACGACGGGCCCGCCGACGGCCGCCGCGTGCGCGGCGACCGGTCGCGCCGCGCGGTCCTCGATCTCGCCGTCCAGGAGGCCTCGGTGCGCGGGCTCGAAGCCGTCACCCTCGGCTCGCTGGCCTCGCGGCTGCCGGTGAACAAGAGCGGGATCGCCGGGCTGTTCGGGGGCAAGGAGGGGTTGCAGCTCGCCGCCGTGGAGCACGCCCGCGGGATCTTCGTCGAGGCGGTCGTCGAGCCCGCCCGGGAGGCGGTGCCCGGTCTCGCCCGGCTGTGGTCGCTGGTGCGGCGCTGGACGGACTACTCCCGCCGCAGGGTCTTCGCGGGCGGGTGCTTCTTCCGCACGGTGGAGGTCGAGTTCGACACGCAGGACGGCGCGGTGCGCGACGCGGTCGTCGCGGCCCACCGCGACTGGACGTCGTACCTGCGCCGGCACGCGGAGCTCGCCGTGGAGTCCGGGGAGCTCGCGGGCGGCACGGACGTCGACCAGCTCGCCTTCGAGATCAACGCGATGCTGAACGCGGCCAACGACGGCTCGCTCCTGCTCGAGGACGACGCCGTCTACGACCGTGCCCTTGCCGCCGTGCGGGGTGCGCTCGAGGCGCGCGGCGCCGACCCGGCGGTGCTCGCCGCCGATTGACCGTCACCGACTGACCGTCACCGACTGATCGTTACCGACTGATCGTCACCGACTGATCGTTACCGACTGTCCCTCACCGGGGCGAGGGGTCGCCGCCCTCGCGCGCCCGCAGCCCGTACGTCCCCGCGGTGAGCGCGGCGTAGGACGCGGCGACGATCTCCTCGAGGACGTCGAGGTCCACCTGGGCGAGGTCCTTGAGGTACAGGCACCCCACGCCCGCCGTGTGCGGCCCGAGGCGCGCGAGCGCGTCGGCGTGCGCGTCGACGCCGTCGGAGAGGTAGACGACGCACGCGGTCGCGCGCGGGGAGAATCCGGCCGCGGCGGCGTGGCCGGTCCGGCCGCTCGCGTACGCGTACCGGTACTCGCCGAACCCCACGATCGACGTGCCGAACATCCGCGCGGGCTGCCCGGTGGCGCGCTCCATCAGGGCGAGCAGGGCCTCGGCGTCCCGCCGGCGCGCGGGGCGGGCCACGGCGGCGACGAACGCGCGGGGGTCGGCGTCGGTCCAGGTGGTCTGCTGCGCGTCGCGGGCCATGCCCCGAGTCTGCCGCAGCGATGCCGTCCGCAGCGCCGTCCGCCGCTCAGGCGGCGCCGTCGAGCAGCGCCGCGAGGGCGTGCCGACCGATCGGCACCATGCGCGGGTGCTGCTCGGGGTGCGCGAGCATGTTCGTGGCGTACAGCAGCGCCCAGCCCGCGGCGCGGGCCCACGTGGCGTCGTCCCACCCGCGGCCGCCGTTCGCCCGGGCCTGGACCTCGGCCCGGCACGCCGCGTGTCCGTCCGCGTCGAAGCACAGCCACAGCGAGCCGAGGTCGGAGGCCGGGTCGCCGGAGGTCACGTCGCCCCAGTCGACGACGGCGGCCAGCCGGTCCGGCCCGCCGTCCCCGCCGGGCGCCACCACCAGGTTCGCCGGGTGCGGGTCACCGTGCAGCCACACGGGCGGTCCGTCGAAGGCGGGGACCTCCAGAGCGTGTTCCCAGACGCGTCGCGCGGCCGTGCGGGCCCCCGGCGGGACCGCCGCCAGACGCTCGTCGAGGGTGGCGGGCTCACGCGCCTCGGCACGATCGCGCAGCGGGACGCCGCGCACGGGGTTGGGCGGCGCGTCGTCGGAGGCGGGGGAGTGCACCGCGGCGAGCAGGCGGCCGAGCGTGCCCGCCCAGGCGGTGCGGGTTTCCGGTGGCGTCGCCTCCGCGCTGACGCCGTCCGCCCACGGCACCACGTTCCAGGACCACGGGTAGCCGAGAGGCTTGCTCGGTCGTCCGACGCGCACGGGCACCGGCACGACGACGTCGGGCACCGTCGCGCGCAGGCGACCGGCCAGCGCGGGCAGCGCCTGCTGCTCGTGCTCGACGAGGGGCGCGGCCAGCGCGCGGCGCGGCAGCCGCACGGCCAGGTCGTCGCCGAGGCGCACCATGACGTTGTCCCAGCCGTGCGCGACGAGCTCCAGCGGGCGATCGGCCAGGTCGGGGTGCTGCTCGGCGAGCAGCGCGCGGGTCAGCGGGAGGTCGACGTCGATCTCGGCGGCAGGCACGCCGACCATCATCCCCGACGCCCAGCCCTGGCACCGTGGGCCCGTCGTCGGCGCGGCCGCGCGCGGCGTCCTCACCCCCGGTCAGACCCGGAGGCTGGTCCGGTACTCCGTCGGCGTGCGGCCGGTCAGCTCCCGGAACGCGGCGTTGAACGCCGACAGGGAGGCGTACCCGACCTCGTGGGCGATCGTGGTGACCGGGAGGTCGCCGGCGGCGAGCTCCTCGATCGCTGCCAGCACGCGCATGCGCCGCACGACCGCCCGCCAGGTCGCGCCGGTCTCCTCCTCGAAGCGCCGCGCCAGCGACCGCGGCGCGAGGCCGACGTCGGCGGCGACGTGCTCGAAGCGGAGCTCGCCGCCGAGACGCTGCCGCGTCAGGTCGAGGGCTCGGCGCAGCTCCGGTGACCGGCCCGCGGGCACGACGACCGGGCTCGGCCGCTCGGCCAGCCGCCAGGTGACCGCGGCGAGTGCGGAGAACATCGTCTCCGCGTACGGCGTCAGGGTGTCGTCGGCCTCGCCCCAGGTGCGGCACTCGGCCAGCAGAGCGCGCGACAACGGGTCGAGGTCGAACACCACCAAGGGGGCGGGCGGCGGCGGGGCGAACCCGGTGTCGAAGAGGACTGACGCGGTCGTGGCCGGTCGGGTGACACTCACCCGGATCGGCTGTCCTGCCTCGATCAGAGCGGCTCGCGCCGGCGGCAGCAACCAGACCTGGCCCTGCGCCTCCAGCCGGAGGGTCCCGGCGGAGGCGCAGAGCAGGTAGTGGCGGTCCGGGCACAGGTCCCGAGCCGGCTCCGGCGCGAACGTGCGGACGAAGGCGTAGGCGCTGCGGGTCATCGACGGTCTCGCACGGGTCGATCCTCGGCGTGCGTCGCTGCGCCGGTCAGGCCGCCGCCTCCGGCAGGTCGGCCCGGAATCGCCTGCTCCGCGGGTCCCCGGTCATCATCGGACGGAGCACCTCGCCCCATCGTGCGAAGGTGGCGGACCCCAGGTAGCCCGCCATGGAGGCCTCGTCCTCCCACTCGTGGACGACGGTGATGGCCGTGTCGTCCTCGCGGGCGGCGTAGACCCGGAAGGTGACGTTTCCCGGCATGGCGCGCACCCGGTCGGCCTCCTGGTCGAACTGGGCGAGGGCGGCGGGCCGGTCGACGGCGGACGTCGTGAAGTCGAGGATTGCGAGGAGCACGGGGACCTCCGAGGGGAACGGGGACTGGACGTTCCGATCCTGCGGCAGCCCGTGCCAGGCCCGCCTCCGTCGATCGGACGAGGTCACGCTCTCAGCGGCCACCCGGGGTCCGAGGCGCTCAGAGATCGCGCTCATGGGCGCGGTCCCACGGTTCGGTCCACCCGAGCCGGTCGAACGCGGCGTCGAGGATCCCCGCCGTGAAGCCCCAGACCAGGTGCGGCACGCCGGCGCCGTCGAGCACCTCGAACCCGGGGCCCCGCCAGGTGCGGCCGCCGCGGCGCAGGACCGTCGTCACGCGGTGCTCGGGGTCGAGCAGGTCGGCGACGGGGGCGCGGAAGACGTGCGCCGACTCGGCGACGTCCACCACGCGCACGGGCGTGGGCCGTGCCCACCACCCCAGCACCGGGGTGACGAGATGGTTGCTCACCGGCATCGGGAGCTCGGCGAGGGTGCCCAGCACCTCGACGCCGCCGGCGTCGAGGCCGGTCTCCTCGACCGCCTCGCGCAGCGCCGCGTCGACGGCCGTCTCGCCGTCCTCCGCCCGCCCGCCCGGGAACGCGACCTGCCCGGCGTGGGAGCGCAGCGTCGTCGCGCGCTCCAGGAGCAGGACGTCGAGGTCGTGCGCGACGGCGAGGGCCTGGGCGTTGTGGTCCGCGGCGAGGTCGTCGAGCACGCCGAACAGCACGAGCACGGCTGCCGGGCGGGCCGAGGCGGTGTCCAGCTCCCCGCGCGCGAGGCCCCAGTCGCCCAGGAAGCCCGGGTCGGACGCCAGCGCGACGAGCTGGGCGCGGGCGGGGTGGACGGGGTGGGCGGAGGGGAGCGGGGCGGCGGGCTCCGGGCCCGCCGCCCCTCCCGTGGACGGGGTCGTCACCGGGTCACCAGCTCGTGGCGACCGGCATGCCCTCGGCGTACCCCGCGGCGGACTGGACGCCGACCAGCGCCCGCTCGTGGAACTCCGGCAGGCTGGCGGCGCCCGCGTAGGTGCAGCTCGAGCGCAGGCCGGAGGTGATCTCGTCCAGGAGGTCCTCCACGCCCGGGCGGCGCGGGTCGAGGTACATCTTCCCGGTGGAGATGCCCTCCTCGTACAGGGCCTTGCGCGCCCGGCCGAAGGCGGAGCCCGCCCCGGCGGTGCGGGCGGCGACGGCGCGGGCCGAGGCCATGCCGAACGAGTCCTTGTAGAGACGGCCGGTGCCGTCGTCGTGCAGGTCGCCGGGCGACTCGTACGTGCCGGCGAACCAGGAGCCGACCATGACCTGCGAGGCGCCCGCGGCCAGGGCGAGGGCGACGTCGCGTGGGTGCCGCACGCCGCCGTCGGCCCACACGTGCTTGCCGAGCTCGCGCGCGGCGGCGGCGCACTCGAGCACCGCGGAGAACTGCGGGCGCCCCACGGCGGTCTGCATGCGCGTGGTGCACATGGCGCCCGGGCCGACGCCCACCTTGATGATGTCCGCGCCCGCGGCGACGAGGTCGCGCACCCCGTCGGCCGTCACGACGTTGCCCGCGACGACCGGCACCTGCGGGTCGACGGAGCGCACGGCCTCCAGCGCCCGCAGCATGGTCGACTGGTGCCCGTGCGCGGTGTCGACGACGAGCACGTCCACGCCGGCGTCCAGGAGCTCGCGGGTCTTGGCGGCGACGTCGCCGTTGATCCCGACGGCGGCGCCGATGCGCAGGCGGCCCGCGGCGTCGAGCGCCGGGCGGTACACCGAGGAGCGGACCGCGCCCTTGCGCGTGAGGACGCCCGCGAGGACGCCGTCGCGCACCACGGGCGCGAGGTGGATCTTGGCGGCGTGCATCCGCTCGAACGTGGCCTCCAGGCCGTCCGCCTCGAGCTGGGCCGCGTCGAGCGCGACCACGTCGGCCGACATCACCTGGTGCACCTGCGCGAACCGGTCGACGGCCGCGCAGTCGCCCTCGGTGACGACGCCCACGGGCTTGCCGTCGGCGACCACGACGGCCGCGCCGTGCGCCCGCTTGCCCAGCAGGGTGAGCACCGTGGAGACGGTGTCCGTGGGGGCGACGACGACAGGCGTCTCGATGACCGGGTCCTTGGACTTCACGTCGGCCACGACGTCGGCGACGACGTCCACCGGGATGTCCTGGGGGATGATCGCGATGCCGCCGCGCCGGGCGACGGTCTCCGACATCCGGCGTCCCGCGACGGCCGTCATGTTCGCGACGACCACGGGGATCGTGGTGCCGGTGCCGTCGTCCGTGGCGAGGTCGACGTCGAACCGGCTGGTCACGTCCGAGCGGGACGGGACCATGAAGACGTCGCCGTAGGTGAGGTCGGTGGTGGGCTGCTGCCCGTCGAGAAAGCGCACAGGTGTCCCCTGAGAGGTGTGTCGGGAGAGGACGAGCTTCCTTCGGTCGTCCCCCTGCCGAACGCTCGCCGGCGGTCACGTGTTCCCGTCGGCAGGGTCGAAACTACCCCGTGCGGCGTCGGGAGGTGTCGGCGGACGGCCTGTGGGACGCTGCGGACCGCCTATTGTGGTGTGGTCATGAACGGGGAGGAACGCATGAGCCTGCTGAGCAGCATCGGCTCGCCGGAGGACGTCCGCCGGCTGTCGCCGGACCAGACGACACAGCTCGCGGCGGAGATCCGGGCCTTCCTCGTCGACCAGGTGTCGCGCACCGGGGGGCACCTGGGGCCGAACCTGGGCGTCGTCGAGCTGACGATCGCCCTGCACCGCGTCTTCGCCTCGCCGCGCGACACCCTCGTGTTCGACACCGGGCACCAGGCCTACGTGCACAAGCTGCTCACCGGCCGCCAGGACTTCTCGGCGCTGCGCAAGGCCGGCGGCATGTCCGGCTACCCGTCGCGCGCCGAGTCGGAGCACGACGTCGTCGAGAACTCGCACGCGTCGACGGCGCTGTCGTGGGCCGACGGCATCGCGAAGGCCAACGCCGTCCAGGGCCGCCCGGACAAGCACGTCGCGGCCGTCATCGGCGACGGCGCGCTCACCGGCGGCATGGCGTGGGAGGCCCTCAACAACATCGCGGCCTCGCAGGACCGCCGCCTCGTCGTCGTCGTCAACGACAACGGGCGGTCGTACTCGCCCACCATCGGCGGCGTCGCGAACCACCTCAACACCCTGCGCACCACCCGCGGGTACGAGGCGTTCCTGTCCTGGGGCAAGCGCACCCTGCACCGCACGGGCGCCCCGGGCCGCTTCGCCTACGACTGGCTGCACGGGCTGAAGAAGGGCCTCAAGGACGTCGTCGCGCCGCAGGGCATGTTCGAGGACCTGGGCCTGAAGTACATCGGCCCGGTCGACGGGCACGACGTGGCCGCCATGGAGCACGCGCTGCGCCGCGCCCGCGCGTACGGCGGGCCGGTCATCGTGCACGCGATCACGGAGAAGGGGCGCGGCTACACGCCCGCCGAGCAGGACGTGGCCGACCGGTTCCACGCCGTCGGGCGCATCCACCCCGAGACGGGCCTGCCCGTCGCGCCGTCGCGCTTCGGGTGGACCTCGGTTTTCGCCGACGAGATCGTCAAGATCGGGCGCGACCGGCCCGACGTCGTGGCGATCACCGCGGCGATGCTGCACCCCGTCGGCCTCGCGCCGTTCGCGCAGGAGTTCCCCGATCGCACCTTCGACGTCGGCATCGCCGAGCAGCACGCCGCGACGTCCGCGGCGGGCATGGCGTTCGCCGGGCTGCACCCCGTGGTGGCCGTCTACGCGACGTTCCTCAACCGGGCGTTCGACCAGGTCCTCATGGACGTGGCGCTGCACCGGGCGGGCGTGACCTTCGTCCTGGACCGCGCCGGCATCACCGGCGACGACGGCGCCAGCCACAACGGCATGTGGGACATGGCGATGCTGCGCATCGTGCCGGGCCTGCGCCTGGCCGCGCCGCGCGACGAGCCCACCCTGCGTGCCGCCCTGCGCGCCGCCGTGGACGTGGACGACGCGCCGACCGTCGTGCGCTACGCCAAGAGCGCGCTGGGGGACGCGATCCCGGCCGTGGAGGAGCTGGACGGCGTGGACGTCGTCGCGCGGCACGAGCCGGGCGCGGGCGCCGCGACCTCGGACGCCAGGGTGCTCGTGGTCGGCGTCGGTTCGATGGTGGGCACGGCGCTCGCGGCCGGCGAGTCGCTCGCGGCCCACGGCCTCACGGTCGACGTCGTCGCGCCCACGTGGGTGCTGCCGGTGCCGGAGGCGCTGGTGAAGCTCGCCGGCGAGCACGACCTGGTGCTCACGATCGAGGACGGCGTCGTCGACGGCGGGGTCGGCGCGATGACGGCGCAGCGCGCCACCGAGCAGGGCGTGCGGACGCCGTTCGTGCACGTCGGGCTGCCGGCGCGGTTCCTCGACCACGCCAGCCGCGACCAGATCATCGGCCAGCAGCGGATGCGGGCCGAGGACGCCGTGCGCGACGCGCTCGCGGCGCTCGCCCGGCGCTGACCCCGCACTGATCCGGACGGAGCGGGGTCGCGCTCGGCCGAGACGCTCGGCGCTGCGGCGCGCGGGCTCGGTAGCCTCCGGTCATGATCTGGCTTCTGGACCTCGACAACACGCTGGTGGGCCGCACGGAGGCGTTCGTGTCGTGGGTGTCGGGCGAGCTCGACGCCGCAGGCGGCACGGCCGACGACCTCGCCGAGATCGTCGCGGTCGACGAGGACGGCCATGGGTCCAAGGAGGCGCTGGCGCGGCTGCTGATCGGCCGGCTCGGCTGGGACGACGACGTCCCGTCGGCGATCGACCGGTTCCGGGAAGGGATCGTCGACGGCGTCCGGGCCTACGACGGCGTGATCTTCGCCTTGGACGTGCTGCGCGGGGCCGGGCACCGGGTCGCGATCGTGACCAACGGGACGTCGGCGCAGCAGCGGGGGAAGGTCGCCCGGTGCGGCCTCGAGGCTCACGTGGACGCGATCGTCGTCTCGGAGGAGGAGGGGTTCGCGAAGCCCGACCCCCGACTGCTCGAGGTGGCCCTCGAGCGCCTCGGCGCGGCCGACGTCGACCGCCGCGACGTCTGGATGGTCGGCGATGCCGCCCACGCGGACGTGGCCGCCGGCCGGGCGGCCGGCACGCGCACGGCCTGGGTCTCCCACGGGAAGCCGTGGGACGGGCCGGACCGCCCCGACGTCGTCGCCGCGACCGCTCGCGAGGCGCTCGCCCTCGCGGCCTCCCCGCCGGGCGCCGTCCTGGACTGAATCCGCCCTGGATCGAGGTGTCTGCGACGTCACAGCCCCTCGGTCTCGCTTGTGAAGTCTTTCACGAATAGGCTGTGGTCATACCTCAAAAGGAGGGGGCTCCCTATGACCACCGACGCGGCACCCACCACGACCACCGCCTGGACGGGCTTCACCCCGGGACCCTGGTGCGACGGCATCGACGTGCGCGACTTCATCCAGCGCAACTACACCCCCTACACCGGCGACGACGGGTTCCTCGAGGGACCGACGGCGCGTACCACGGGGGTGTGGGCGAAGCTGTCGGCGATGTTCCCCGCCGAGCGCGAGAAGGGCGTCTACGACGTCGACCCGCACACGCCGGCGGGCATCACCGCGCACGGCCCTGGCTGGATCGACCGCGACGCCGAGCTGATCGTCGGCCTGCAGACCGACGCCCCGCTCAAGCGCGCGATCATGCCGAACGGCGGCTGGCGCATGGTCGAGGGAGCGCTGGAGACCTACGGCTACCCGGTCGACCAGGAACTCAAGAAGGTCTTCACCGAGTACCGCAAGACGCACAACCAGGGCGTCTTCGACGTCTACCCGCCCGCGGTGCGCGCCGCGCGCAGCTCCCACATCATCACCGGGCTGCCCGATGCCTACGGCCGCGGCCGCATCATCGGCGACTACCGCCGGGTGGCCCTGTACGGCGTCGACCAGCTGGTCGCCGCGAAGAAGGTCGACAAGCTCGGCCTCGACGCCCAGCCCTTCAGCGAGTCCGTCGTGCGCGAGCGTGAGGAGCACGCCGAGCAGATCCGTGCGCTCGGCGAGCTCAAGGAGATGGCCGCGGCCTACGGCTACGACATCTCGGGCCCCGCGACGACGGCGCGCGAGGCCGTGCAGTGGCTCTACTTCGGCTACCTCGCCGCGGTGAAGGAGCAGAACGGCGCCGCGATGTCCCTCGGGCGCACGTCGACCTTCCTCGACGTCTACATCGAGCGGGACCTGCAGGCCGGCCGCCTCACCGAGGCCGAGGCGCAGGAGATCGTCGACGACTTCGTCATCAAGCTGCGCATCGTGCGCTTCCTGCGCACCCCCGAGTACGACGCCCTGTTCTCCGGCGACCCGACGTGGGTGACCGAGACCATCGGCGGCATGGGCGACGACGGCCGCCCGCTCGTCACCAAGAACTCGTTCCGCTTCCTGCAGACCCTGTACAACCTGGGCCCGGCGCCCGAGCCGAACATGACGGTCTTCTGGAGCCCGCGGCTGCCCCGCGGGTTCAAGGACTTCTGCGCGAAGGTGTCGATCGACACGTCCGCCGTGCAGTACGAGTCGGACGAGCAGATCCGCCCCGCGTGGGGCGACGACGCGGCCATCGCGTGCTGCGTCTCGCCGATGGCGGTGGGCAAGCAGATGCAGTTCTTCGGCGCCCGCGTCAACCTCGCCAAGGCGCTGCTCTACGCCATCAACGGGGGCAAGGACGAGGTCACCGGGAAACAGGTCTCGCCGGCGTTCCCCGCCGTCGTGCCGGGCCTGCCGCTCGACTACGACGACGTGCGCGCCCGCTTCGACCGCACCATGGACTGGCTCGCCGAGACGTACGTCGAGGCTCTCAACTGCATCCACTGGTCGCACGACAAGTACGCGTACGAGCGGCTCGAGATGGCCCTGCACGACAAGGACGTGCTGCGCACCATGGCCTGCGGCGTCGCCGGCCTGTCGGTCGCGGCGGACTCGCTGTCGGCGATCCGGTACGCCACCGTCACGCCGGTGACGGACGAGCGCGGCATCGTCGTCGACTACGAGACCGACGGCGACTACCCGGCCTACGGCAACGACGACGACCGCGTCGACGCCATCGCCGTCGAGCTGGTCGAGTCGTTCATGGCCAAGATCCGCAGCCACCGCATGTACCGCGACGCGGTGCCCACCCAGTCGGTGCTGACGATCACGTCCAACGTGGTCTACGGCAAGGCCACCGGGAACACCCCGGACGGTCGCCGCGCGGGTGAGCCTTTCTCGCCCGGCGCGAACCCGATGAACGGCCGGGACACGCACGGCATGCTCGCCTCCGCGCTGTCGGTGGCGAAGCTGCCCTACGCCGAGGCGCAGGACGGGATCTCGCTGACCAACACCGTCGTGCCGTCCGGCCTCGGCCGCACCCGCGAGGAGCAGGTGGCGAACCTCGCCGGCCTGCTCGACGCCTCGGTGGGCGCCGACGGCTACCACATGAACGTCAACGTCCTCGTGCGCGAGACCCTCGAGGACGCGATGGAGCACCCGGAGAAGTACCCGCAGCTCACGATCCGCGTCTCCGGCTACGCGGTGAACTTCGTGCGGCTGACCCGCGAGCAGCAGCTCGACGTGCTGTCGCGGACCTTCCACGGGGCGATCTGAGAGATGACCACCATGACTGCCGGCCCGGTGCTGCTGGACGCCCCCTCCCCGCGCCGGGCCGGCGCCGGACCCCAGGGCCTCGAGCCCGTCGACGTCGAGCGCTCGGAGCGACTGGCGCTCATGCGCTCGGGCGAGCTCGGGTCCGTGCACTCCTGGGAGCTCGTCACCGCGGTCGACGGGCCGGGAACCCGGCTCACCGTCTTCCTCAGCGGCTGCCCGCTGCGGTGCCTGTACTGCCACAACCCCGACACCCTCGCGATGAAGGACGGCGAGCCCGTCCGCGCCGAGGACCTGCTGGCCCGCGTGGCCCGCTACCGCGGGATCTTCTCGGCGACCGGCGGCGGCCTCACGCTCTCGGGCGGCGAGGTGCTCATGCAGCCCGCGTTCGCCGCGCGGGTCCTGCGGGGCGCGAAGGAGCTCGGGGTGCACACGACGCTCGACACCTCGGGCTTCCTCGGGGCCAACGCGACCGACGCGATGCTCGAGAACACCGACCTGGTGCTGCTCGACATCAAGGCCGGCGACGAGGAGACCTACCGCCGCGTCACGGGGCGCTCGCTGGCCCCCACGCTGCGGTTCGGGCGTCGCCTCGCCGAGCGCGGCGTCAAGGTCTGGGTGCGGTTCGTGCTGGTGCCCGGCCTCACCGACGACCCGGAGAACGTCGCCGCCGTCGCGCGGCACGCGGCCGACATCGAGGCCGTGCGCCCCGGGACGGTGGAGCGCGTCGAGGTGCTGCCCTTCCACCAGATGGCCCGCGACAAGTGGGCCGAGCTGGGCCGGGCCTACGAGCTCGAGGACACCGAGCCGCCGACGCCCGAGGCGACCGAGGCCGTGCGCGACGTCTTCCGCTCCCACGGGCTGACGACGTACTGAGTCGCTAGCGTGGTCGGCATGACGACGTCCGACCGCGCGGGCGAGGGCAGCCCGCTGCGCCCCCTCGACGAGACCTGGACGACGGCGCTCGCGGTGGTGGCCCACCCCGACGACATGGAGTTCGGCGCCGCGGCGGCGGTCGCGCCCTGGACGGGGCAGGGCAAGCGCGTGGTCTACACGATGGTGACCAGCGGCGAGGCCGGGATCGACGGCATGCACCCCGACGAGGCGCGCCGGGTGCGTGAGGCCGAGCAGGTCGCCTCCGCGCGGGCCGTGGGCGTCGACGACGTCGAGTTCCTCGGCTTCGCGGACGGGGTGATCGAGTACGGCCTGCCGCTGCGCCGCGCGATCGCGGGCGCCGTGCGCCGGCACCGCCCCGAGGTGGTAATCACCGGCAACTATCGCGAGACGTTCCCCGGGGGGATGCTCAACCAGGCCGACCACATCGCCACCGGTCGCGCCGTCGTCGACGCCGTGCGCGACGCCGGCAACCGCTGGGTCTTCACCGACCAGCTCGAGGCCGACGGGCTCGAGCCGTGGGGCGGCGTCCGCCAGGTGTGGGTGGCGGGGTCGCCCGACGCCGAGCACGGCGTGGACGTCACCGCGACCTTCGACGCGGGCGTCGCGTCCCTGCGCGCGCACGCTGCGTACCTGGACGGGCTGGGGTGGGAGCACTTCGACCCGGCGGAGTTCCTCGGCCGGATGACGTCCGCCACCGGACCGCGCCTCGGCGTGCAGCACGCGACGCCGTTCGAGGTGCTGCGGATGGGCTGGGACGACTGATGCGACGGTCTGCGGCGCCAGACGCCCGCTGCCCGTCGTTCAGGCGTGCGTGGCGGCCACGGCGCGGTCGACGACGGCGCGCAGGTCGCCCGACTCGGCGTGCCAGGCGCGCTGCCGCGCGGCCCCGTCGCCGGCGGCCCACAGCCGCCCGAGCAGGTCGGTGACGGCGTCGAGGTCCCCGGCGTCGACCAGCGCGTCCCGCACGTGCGCGACGAGCTGGCCGACGACGTCGTGCGCCGGCGCGGGACGCCACGTACCCGGGGACAGCAGCTCGGTGGCCAGCCCCGACCGTCCGGCCCGCCACGAGGCGGTGCGCAGCAGCTCGGGGCGCAGCACCGGCGCGGCGAGCCCGTCGGCCGCCTCGCGGGCCGCCGTCTCGACCAGGCCGCGGGCGAGGGCGCCCAGCAGGGTCGCGGTGTCGGCGTCGAGGCAGACGTCGGCGACGCGGACCTCCACGGTGGGGTAGCGCGACGACAGCCGGGCGTCGAAGTAGACCATGTCCCGGTCGAGGATCGTGCCGGTCGCGACGAGGTCGTCGACCGCCTGCCGGTACGCCTCGGGCGAGCCGAACGAGCGGGCCGGCCCCGACGTGGGCCAGCGCGCCCACACCTGCGAGCGGTAGCTCGCGAAGCCCGAGTCCTCGCCCTGCCAGAACGGGGAGTTGGCGCTGAGCGCGAGCAGCACCGACAGCCAGGGCCCGATCCGGTCGAGAACCGCGACGCCCTCGGCGTCGTCGGCGACCGCCACGTGCACGTGGCAGCCGCTCGTGAGCTGCTCGCGGGCCGTGAGGCCGAACGCCGCCCGCGCCTCGAGGTAGCGCAGCCGGGCCACGGTCGTGCCTTCGAACGGCCACGGGGAGGTGGCCAGCGCCGCCACGCGCGCCCCGACCTGGTCGGCCGCCGTCTGGGCGCGCTCCCGGCCGGCGCGGACCTCGGCGGCGAGCTCGGTGAGATCGCGGCGCGGGTGCGTCGCCGTCTCGAGCTGCTCCTCCATGAACTCCGTGTCGAGGGCGCCCCCACCGGTCTCGGGCGAGGCGGGTGGTGTGTCGGTGACCTCCAGCGCCTCGCTGGCTCGCGCCACCGGCCGCCCGTCGTCGCCCACCAGGAGAAACTCCTCCTCGATCCCGATCGTCCGCGTCATGCCGGGAGTCTCACACGGCCGGGGTCACCTGGCACGGGGCGGACACGCCGACGGCCGGCCCCGAGAGAGGGGACCGGCCGTCGGCGGGGAGGCGGGCTCGTGGCCCGGCCCCGCCCCGAGGAGGAGGTGTCAGGTGGTGTCGGCCTGCGTCAGGCGACGGCCTCGGGGACGTTCGCGACGCCGTCCGGCAGGATGCGGCGCCCGAGGACCTTCTCGGAGTACCCGGAGCGGTCCAGGTACGGCGTGATGCCGCCGGTGTGGAAGCCCCACCCGGCGCCGAGGATCATGCACAGGTCGATCTGGGACGGCCCGGCCACGACGCCCTCGTCGAGCATGTGGCCCACCTCGACGGTCAGCGCGGTGAGCACCGCGTCGAGGACGCCGGCGGCGTCGAGCACCGGGGTGCCCTGGCGGCCCGTGGCACCGGCGGGCAGGGCCTCGCCGAACACGGCCTGGATCGCCGGGTCCACCGGCTTCGGCAGCCCGGGCGCGGGCCGGTCCAGGACGACCTTCGTGCCGTCGGCCACGAGCTTCTCCAGGCCCGGCGACGTCGGGAACCGGTCGCCGAGGTCCTCGCGCAGCGAGGTGAGCACGTGCAGGCCCACGGCCGGCCCCACCAGGTCGAACAGCTCAAAGGTGGGCATCGGGAAGCCGAGCGGCGCGAGGGCCGTGTCGGCGACCTCGACGGACGTGCCGTTCTCGATCGCCTCGACGACCTTGCCCATGACGAGGACCAGCAGGCGGTTGACCACGAAGCCGGGGCGGTCGGCGACCAGGACGGCCGTCTTGCGGAGCTTCTTCGTGATGGCGAACGCGGTGGCGAGCGCCTCGTCGGAGGTCTCCGTGGCCTGCACCACCTCGACCAGCGGCATCTGGGCCACCGGGTTGAAGAAGTGGATCCCCACCACGCGCTCGGGGTGCTGCAGGTCGGCGGCCATCTCGGTGACGGACAGGGCCGAGGTGTTGGTCGCGAGGATCGTCTCGGGGGAGACGATGCCCTCGAGCTCGGCGAAGACCTTCTTCTTCAGGCCCATCACCTCGGTGACGGCCTCGACCACCACGTCGCACGAGGCGAACTCGCCGATCTCGGTGGTGCCGTGCACGCTCGCGACGATCCGTGCGGCGGCCTCCGGCGTCATCCGGCCGCGACCGACCAGCTTCTCGACGGTGGCGCGGACGAAGCCCAGGCCCTTGTCGACCCGCTCCTGGTCCAGGTCGCGCATGACGACGGGCACGCCGAGGCGCTGGGCGACGAGCAGGGCGATCTGCGCGGCCATGAGGCCGGCGCCGACGATGCCGACGCGGGTGACGGGGCGGGCGAGGCTCTTGTCGGGCGCGCCGACCGGCTTCTTGCCGCCCGAGACGAGCTGGAACGCGTAGACGCTGGCGCGCATCTCGTCGGACATGATGAGGTCGGCCAGCGCCTGGTCCTCGGCGGCGAAGGCCTCGGCGCGCGTCGCCGTGCGGGCGGCGGCGAGCAGGTCGAGGGCGCGCCCGGGCGCGGGGCGCGAGCCGGCGACGACGGCGTCGAGCCGCTGGCGCGTGGCCGCGACGACCGCGTCCCACACGGGCTGCGGGTCCAGCTCGCGGCGGGGCACCTCGACCTCGCCGCGCAGCACGCGCGAGGCCCACAGGATCGACTGCTCGAGGAAGTCGGCCGCCTCGAAGAGCTGGTCCACGAGGCCGATCTGCGCCGCCTCGGCCGCCTTGAACGGCTTCTGCGCCGCGGGGCGCGTGAGGATGACGTCGACGGCCTTCTCGATGCCGACCAGGCGCGGCACCAGGTAGGCGCCGCCCCAGCCGGGCACGAGGCCGAGGCCGGTCTCGGGCAGGCCGAGCGCGGGGGCGTCGGACGACACGGTGCGGTAGTCGCAGTTGAGCGCGACCTCGAGGCCGCCGCCGAGGGCGAGGCCGTTGACGAACGCGAAGGTGGGCACGCCCATCGTGTGCAGCAGCTCGTATGCGGCGTGCCCGGAGCGGCCCAGCTCGAGCGCCTGCTCGTGCGACGTGACGGTGGAGACCTGCAGCAGGTCCGCGCCCGCGGCGAGGAAGTACGGCTTGCCCGTGACGGCGACGGCCGCGATCTCGCCGCGGCCCGCGCGCTCCTGGAGCGCGGTGAGCGCCGCGGTGAGCTCGGCCATGCCCTCGGGGCCCAGGGTGCTGGGCTTGGTGTGGTCGAGGCCGTTGTCCAGGGTGACGAGCGCGAGGGTGCCCGCGCCGCCCGGGAGCTCGACGTCGCGGACGCGCGAGTGGGTGACGCGCTCGGCGCGGACGCCGGAGGTGTTCTCGGTCATCGGGGTCAGTTCTCCTCGTCCGTCGCGGTGGTGTGGCCGGAGTAGTCGGCGTGGTGCGGGTTCTCCCAGATCACGGTGCCGCCCTGGCCGAGGCCCACGCACATGGTGGTGATGCCGTACCGGACCTCGGGGTGCTTCGCGAACTGGTGCGCGAGCTGCATCATCAGGCGCACGCCCGAGCTGGCCAGCGGGTGACCCATGGCGATGGCGCCGCCGTACGGGTTGACGCGCTCGTCGTCGTCGGCGATGCCGTAGTGGTCGAGGAAGCTCAGCACCTGCACGGCGAAGGCCTCGTTGATCTCGAACAGGCCGATGTCGTCGATCGTCAGGCCGGCCTGGGCGAGCGCCTTCTCGGTGGCCGGGACGGGGCCGTAGCCCATGATCGACGGGTCGACGCCGGCGAACGCGGAGGAGACCAGGCGCATCGCGACGGGCAGGCCCAGCTCGGCGGCCGTGTCGCCGGAGGCCAGGAGGGCGGCGGTGGCGCCGTCGGTGAGCGGGGAGGCGTTGCCGGCGGTGACGCGGCCGCCGGGGCGGAACGGCGTCTTGAGGTTCGCGATGCCCTCGACGGTGGTGCCGGGTCGCGGCAGCTCGTCGGCGGTGGCGAGGCCCCAGCCCTGCTCGGTGGAGCGGACCGCGACGGGGACGAGCTCCGAGCCGATGTCGCCGTTGGCCAGGGCCTTGGCGTACTTGGCCTGGCTGTTCACGGCGTAGGCGTCCGCGCGCTCCTTGGTCAGGTGCGGGAACTTGTCGTGGAGGTTCTCGGCCGTGACGCCCATGTTCAGCGCCTCCGGGTCCACCAGGCGCTCGGACAGGAACCGCGGGTTCGGGTCGGCGTCGAAGCCCATCGGGTGGCGGCCCATGTGCTCGACCCCGCCCGCGACCACGACGTCCGCCGTGCCGGTCGCGATGCCGGCGGCGGTCGTGGTGACGGCGGTCATCGCGCCCGCGCACATGCGGTCGATGGCGAAGCCGGGGACGGTGGTCGGCAGGCCCGCGAGCATGCCCACCGTGCGACCCAGGGTCAGGCCCTGGTCGCCCTGCTGGGTGGTGGCGGCGATGGCCACCTCGTCCACCCGCTCGCCCGGCAGCTCGGGGTGGCGGCGCAGCAGCTCGCGTACCGCCTTGACGACGAGGTCGTCCGCGCGGGTCTCGGCGTACAGGCCGTCGGGGCGGGCCTTGCCGAACGGCGTGCGGACGCCTTCGACGAAGACGACGTCGCGCAGCGCGCGGCGGGCCGGGTTCCGGGTGGTCATGGCAGCTCCATCCACTGACGATGGTCGGGACTTCGGCGTCCGACGAGCGACGCCGCTCTCGGGCTCGACCCGCGTGAGGCCGGCACCGAGGTACACGCTACCGCGAGTACCGGTAACGAGGATAGACCATCGTGAGACGGGGTATCAGCACTCGCGGTACCGTCGTCGCCGCGCCCGGCTCAGGCCTCCGCGAGCACCGACTCCAGGGGGACCGCGACGAGGTCGATCTGCCACGGCCGGGCACCTCGGCCCCGCAGGAAGTCGGCGATCTCGGCCGCGCGGGCGGGGTCCGGGGGCGTCCAGCACAGCCGGCGCAGGGCGTCGGGCTGCAGGAGGTTCTCGACCGGGAGGTGCAGGTCGCCGGACATCGTGCCGAGCAGCTCGCGCGCGCCGGTGAGGCGGCGGGCTGCGACGGGGTCTCGGTCCGCCCAGGTGCGCGGCTGGGGCGGGCCGTCGGTCCGGGGGCCGCGGCTGCTGGGCAGCCGGTCGGCGGGCAGCGCGAGGGCCTCGTCGATCGCCTGCTGCCACGCCGGTGCGCGGCGGCGGGTGGCCTTGCCCGCGAACTCGGGCAGCGCCACGAGCTGCGGCACGGTGCGGGGCAGGGCACGCGCGGCCGCGACGATCGCGCGGTCCGGCAGGACGCGTCCGGGCGAGATGTCCCGGGTCCGGGCGTTGGCGTCGCGCGCCTGCCACAGGCTGCGCACCACGGCCAGCTGCCGCCGGTCGCGCAGGGTGTGGGTGCCGGACGTGCGCCGCCACGGGTCCAGTCGCGGGGCCGGGGGAGCGGCGGTGCGCTCCGCCTCGAACTCCTGCGCCGCCCACTCGGTCTTGCCGGCGGCGTCGAGCCGTTCGGCGAGGCGGTCGCGCAGGTCCACGAGCACCTCGACGTCCAGCGCGGCGTACCGCAGCCAGTCCTCCGGGAGCGGGCGGGTGGACCAGTCGACCGCGGAGTGCTCCTTGGCCAGGCCCAGGCCGAGCAGCTCGGCGACGACCGCGGCGAGGCCCACGCGCTCGAGGCCCAGCAGCCGCGCGGCGAGCTCGGTGTCGAAGACGCGGGCCGGGTGCAGCCCGTGCTCGGCCAGCCCGGGCAGGTCCTGCGAGGCCGCGTGCAGCACCCACTCGGCGTCGCCCACGGCGTCGCCCAGGCGGGAGAGGTCGGGGATCGCGACGGGGTCGAGCAGGGCGGTGCCGGCCCCCTCGCGGCGCAGCTGCACCAAGTACGTCGCCTGCCCGTAGCGGTAGCCCGACGCGCGCTCGGCATCGGCGGCGACGGGGCCCGTGCCGGCCGCGAAGCGCTCGACGACGCGGTCGAAGGCGGCGGGGGTGTCGACGACGCGCCCGACGCCGTCCGCGGGCTCGGTGAGCGGGACGACGTCGGCGGCGGCGGACGGGGGGACTGCTGAGCTCATGGCCCCACGGTATGCGGTCGCGACGGGGGCCGGGTCGGGCCGCGGGTGCGCCCGCCAGGCCGCGAGGGCAGCGCGGTGACGCCGTCGGGCAGGGGTGGCAGGCCGCCGGCGGTCACCATGAGGTCGGCCCAGACCGCGAGGTGGAGGCCGAGGTCGGTGTCCGTCGGGGTCCACGATGCGCGGATCTCGAGGTCGACGGCGTCGGGTGTCTCGCCGAGCGCGCCGAAGCTCTGGGAGAGCACGCGGGTGACGGTGCCGCCCAGCGCGAGGACCTCGACCCCGGCGGCGCCGAGCGCCTCGGTCACCCAGGTCCACGCGACCTCGGCGAGCAGGGGGTCCGCCGCGAGCTCGGGCTCGAGAGTGGCCCGCACCAGCGTGACCACGCGGAACGTGCCCTGCCAGGTCTCCTGGCCCTCGGGGTCGTGCAGGACCACGAACCGGCCCGTCGCGACCTCGTCGCCGTCGGGCTCCGTGACCTCGCCCTCGAGGGCGACCGACCAGGGGGCGATCCGCGTCGGGCCCGGGATCTCGGCGAGGTGCACCTCGCCGCGCAGCCGTCGCTCGCGCAAGGACGCCAGCGCGGCCGCGAACGGGGCGGGCGCCTGGCTGGGGTCCTGCCTGCCGTCCTGCCTGGAGTCGCCCGTGCGGTCGCCGGTCACGCCTGCCACGGTACGGCGCCCGGGCCGCGGGGCGGGGAGGCGACGCGGCGGGCCCGGGGTGTCGTGTCCGGATCGTGATGGTCCGTACACCTCGCGCGCGGCGCCGACTACGCTGGACCCGGCTCCCCGGGCCGGGTCGGGCGCGCCTCCCGCGCAGCCCGTCCGACGACGCCCGACCGACCGAGAATCGACGGAAGCAGGGAAACGATGACAGCTCGTGCCCAGATCGGCGTGACCGGACTTGCGGTCATGGGCCGCAACCTCGCCCGCAACTTCGCGCGGCACGGGTACACGGTCGCGGTGCACAACCGGTCGTACGCCAAGACCGAGTCCCTGATCGCGGAGGCCGGGCACGAGGGCGACTTCGTGCCGTCCGAGTCGATGGCGGACTTCGTCGCCTCCCTCGAGCGGCCCCGCAAGGTCGTGATCATGGTCAAGGCCGGCGCCGCGACGGACGCCGTGATCGACGAGCTCCTGCCGCTGCTGGAGGAGGGCGACATCGTCGTCGACGCCGGCAACGCGCACTTCCCCGACACGATCCGCCGCGAGAAGACGCTGAGCGAGAAGGGTCTGCACTTCGTCGGCACCGGTGTCTCCGGCGGCGAGGAGGGCGCGCTCAACGGCCCGTCGATCATGCCCG
The DNA here is from genome assembly GCF_053608125.1 of Isoptericola sp. NPDC055063. NCBI lineage: Bacteria > Bacillati > Actinomycetota > Actinomycetes > Micrococcales > Promicromonosporaceae > Isoptericola > Isoptericola sp. NPDC055063. Next base: position 271,976 of record NZ_JBSGUW010000003.1, read on the forward strand.
GCGGCACCCGCGAGTCCTACGCGAGCCTCGGCCCGATCCTCGAGGACATCTCCGCGAAGGTGGACGGCACCCCCTGCTGCACCTACGTCGGGCCCGACGGCGCCGGCCACTTCGTCAAGATGGTGCACAACGGCATCGAGTACGCCGACATGCAGCTCATCGCCGAGGCCTACGACCTGCTCAAGCAGGGCCTCGGCGCGTCCGCGGCCGAGATCGGGCAGATCTTCGCCGACTGGAACACCGGCGACCTCGAGTCGTTCCTCATCGAGATCACGGCGGACGTGCTGCAGCACGTCGACGCCGCGACCGGGAGCGCGTTCGTCGACATCGTGCTCGACCAGGCCGAGCAGAAGGGCACCGGCCGCTGGACCGTGCAGAACGGCCTCGACCTGGGCGTGCCGATCACCGGCATCGCCGAGGCGACGTTCGCGCGCGCCCTGTCGGGCTCCGTGCCCCAGCGCGAGGCCGCCCGCGCCGCGCTGCCCGCCGACGCCGGCACGTGGGACGTCACCGACCGCGCGGCGTTCATCGAGGACGTGCGTCTCGCGCTGTACGCGTCGAAGGTCGTCGCGTACTCGCAGGGCTTCGACCAGATCGCGGCCGCCTCCGCCGAGTACGGCTGGGACGTCGACCGTGGCGCGATGGCCCGCATCTGGCGCGGTGGCTGCATCATCCGCGCGCGCTTCCTCAACCGCATCACCGAGGCGTACGAGCGTGCCGCGGACCTGCCGCTGCTGCTCGCCGACGAGTACTTCACCGACGCCGTGGCGAACGGGCTGTCGGCCTGGCGCCGCGTCGTCGCGCAGGCGGCCCTCAACGGGGTCCCCACGCCGGCCTTCTCGTCGTCCCTCGCCTACTACGACGGCGTCCGCGCCGAGCGGCTGCCCGCCGCCCTCATCCAGGCGCAGCGCGACTTCTTCGGCGCCCACACCTACCGCCGCACCGACCGCGACGGCACGTTCCACACCGAGTGGTCCGGCGACCGCACCGAGCAGGAGGCCTGACGCCACCGTGAGCACCCCCAGCACCCCGGCCGCGGGAGCACCCGCGGCCGCTCCCCAGTTCCTACCCGTCCTCCTCGGGTCCCACATCCGCGTGTACCCCCCCT
>NZ_JBSGUW010000003.1:273093-327218 GCF_053608125.1 Isoptericola sp. NPDC055063
GCGTGCGCGCCGTGTGCGTCGATTATTCCCACTATCTCGCGCGACACCCGTCCGGTTAAGACCATACCCACCCCCTCCACCGCCCGGCCCCCCCCCCCCCCCCGCTCCCGGGTTCCGACCGGTCATCGTCGGGTCCGACATCGGCGTGTACGCCCTCGCCCGGGCGTTCCACGAGCGGTACGGCGTGCGCACCACCGTGGTCGCGTTCGCCGAGCCCGGCCCGATCGCGCACTCCCGCATCATCGACGTCGTCCTGTCCGGCAGCGAGCCCGAGCAGATCGTCGCGACCCTGCGCGACCTCGCCGCCGCGCAGGCGGGCTCCGGCGACCGGCTCGTCGCGCTCACCAACATGGACTGGGCCGTCCGCACGCTCGTGCACCACCGCGCGGAGCTCGAGGGCGCGGGGTACGTCGTGCCCTTCGCCGACGTCGCGCTCATCGACCGCATCTCCGACAAGGCGGAGTTCGCGGCCGCGTGCGCCGAGCTCGGCATCCCCACGCCGGCCACCGTGATCCAGGACTTCGCGCGGGCCGACGACGCGGGCTGGCAGCCGGCGCCCGTCGCCTTCGACTTCCCGGTGATCGCGAAGCCGGCGAGCAGCGCCGACTACCACGGCGTGACGTTCCCCGGGAAGAAGAAGATCTTCGAGATCGCCACCCCGGCCGAGCTCGACCGGCTGATGATCTCGCTGCGCGAGGCCGGCTTCCGCGGCCGGTTCCTCGTCCAGGAGATGATCCCGGGCGACGACACGCAGATGCGCTCGGTCACCGCGTACGCGGACAGCAGCGGGCGGGTGACGCTGCGCGCGTCGGCCCACGTGCTCCTCGAGGAGCGCACCCCGGCCACCCGCGGCAACCCGTCGGCGATGATCGTCGAGCGGATCGACCCGATCCTCGACGCCGCGCAGCGGCTGCTCGAGCACACCGGCTGGCGCGGCTTCGCGAACTTCGACGTGAAGCTCGACCCGCGCGACGGCGTGTTCAAGTTCTTCGAGCAGAACCCTCGCATCGGTCGGAACAACTACTACGTCACCGCGGGCGGCCAGAACGTGGCCGAGGTGCTCGTGGACGACGTGGTGCACGGCGTGCGCCGCGAGCCGGTGACGGCCGAGCGCGAGATGCTCTACGCCGTCGTGCCGCACCGCCTGCTGCGCCAGTACGTGCTGGACCCGGCGCTGCGCGCCCGGGTGGTCGGGCTCATGCGGGCACGCCGCACCGTGCACCCGCTGCGCTACTCCGCGGACGCCTCACCCCGCCGCCGGCTGTACGTGCTCACCGCGCTGGTCAACCACTGGCGCAAGTACCGCCAGCACTACCCGCTGGACGAGCTGCGGCGCGTGCACGCCACCAACACGCCGGATGGTGCGCCCGGCCGGGTGAGTGCATGAGCCGCTCCACCGCGCCCGAGCCCCGGCCCGAGCTCGCCCCGGTCATCCTCGGCGGCGACATCGGCGTGTACGCCCTCGGGCGGGCCTTCCACGAGCTGTACGGCGTGACGTCGACGGTGATCTCGGGCCTCGTGCCCGGGCCCATCGCCGACTCCCGCATCCTGCGCACCGTGCAGGTCGAGGACAGCCACGACGCGCGCGGGCTCGTGGACGCCGCGCTCAAGGTGGCCGCCGAGACGCTGGCGGCCGACCCCGGCCGCCGCCTGCTGCTCCTGGCCAACTCCGACTGGCTCGTGCGCACGGTGGTGCGCCACCGTGGTGAGCTCGAGGCCGCGGGGTACGTCGTGCCGTTCCTCGACGAGGAGCTGCTGGACGACATCAGCGACAAGGCGACCTTCGCCGAGCTCGCCGAGAAGGTCGGCATCGCCGTGCCGCGCACGATCGTGCAGGACTTCGCCGGCGCCGACGACCCGTCGTGGCAGCCCGTGCCGGTCGACGTCGGCTGGCCGCTCATCGCCAAGGCGGCGAGCAGCGCGGACTACCAGGACGTCGAGTTCCCCGGCAAGCGCAAAGTGTTCGAGATCGGCACGCAGGCCGAGCTCGACGACCTGTGGCGCCGCCTGCGAGAGGCCGGGTTCCGCGGCCGGTTCGTGGCCCAGGAGCTGGTGCCCGGCGACGACACGCAGATGCGTTCCATCACCGCGTACGTCGACGGGCGGGGCGTCGCCACCCTCATGGCCGGCGCGCACGTGCTGCTCGAGGAGCACACCCCGAACGGCCTCGGGAACCCGGCGGCCATGATCACCGGCGACCTCGGCACGATGTTCGACCAGGCGCGCGCGTTCCTGGCGGCCACCGGCTACCGCGGCTTCGCCAACTTCGACATCAAGGTGGACCCGCGCGACGGGAGCTTCGCCTTCTTCGAGGTGAACCCCCGCATCGGCCGCAACAACTACTACGTGACCGCGGCGGGCGCGAACGTCGCGCGGTTCGTCGTGGCCGACCACGTGGACGGGGTGGCCCTCGAGCCGGTCGTCGTGACCCGCGAGGTGCTCTACTCCATCCTGCCGACCAGCCTGCTGCTGCGGTACGTCCGCGAGGACGGGCTGCGGGCGAAGGTGCGCCGGCTCGCCCCGGACACCGCGCACCCCCTGGCCTACTGGGCTGCCGACGGCGGCGCCAAGCGACGCGCGTACGTCGCGGCCGCGAAGGTCAACCAGGTGCGCAAGTTCCGGCAGTGGTACCCGGAGCCCACCGGCACGGGCTTCTGAGGCAGCACCCGTCCTGACACGGCCCGGTCCTGGCGCGCCGACGGGCCCGCACCCCCATGGGTGCGGGCCCGTCGTGCGTCGTCAGTCGCCGATCTCGCTGGTGCCGGCGTACAGGTGCAGCACCGGCGCCCGCAGCTTCTGCCGGGCGCGCGACGCCCAGTCCCTGCGCAGCGTGTCCGCGACCACGTGGGGGTACGTGACCACGACGACCCCCTGCACGCCGTCCGGCCCTCCCTCGGCGGTGACCGCCGCGGCGAGCGCGGGCACGGGGTCCTCCGCGGTCACCTCGCCGTCGGCGGCGACCCCGGTGGCGCGCAGCAGCGCGAGCGACCGCTCGAGCCGGTCGGCCGCGGTGACCTTCGCCTCGTCCTGCGTGGGCTCCCGGCCGACGAGGTCCTCGCCGGCCTCGCGCAGCTCGCCGCTCCACAGGTGGTCGATGATCGCGGAGACGACGTCGGAGTCGGTGTCCTCGGGCACGAGGACCCGGTACCTCTCCGGCTGCTCGGCCTGCAGGTCCGCGATGTGCTGCACATCGGCGTCGGTGAGCGCGTCCTCGGTGAGGATGATGGTCGTCGGCATGCCAGCACCGTAGTCATCCGGGGCCCCGTCCGCGAGGTCAGGACGGCCCTTCCCGTGCGGTGGTGACGAGCGCCTCAGCGCAGCAGCCAGCGCGCCACCAGCGTGCCCGTGCCCGGCGCGTGCAGCAGGTGCGCGAGACGTGCGGGCACGGGCGGCGTCGACGGGATCCCGGCTGGCGGCGGCGGCTCGCCGGATGCCCCGGCAGGGGAGGCGGCGACGATGCGCGACGGGCCCGGCCCGACGACGCTCGGGCTGGTGGTGACGCAGAGCTCGTCGACGAGGCTGTCCGCGAGCATCGCGGCGAGCAGCGTCGGGCCGCCCTCGCACAGCACGCGGGCCAGCCCGCGCCCCGCGAGGGCGGCGAGCCCGGCGCGCACGTCGACGTCGTCCGGGTCGCCGGCGGCCGGCACCTCGACCACGCGGTCGGCGGGCACCATGCGCGCGGCCGTCCGGGCGCCGGCGGCACCCGTGAGGATCAGGGGCGGCCGGTCGCCGTCGGCGAGCAGCTGGGGCACGCGGCCCGACCGCGAGACGAGCGCGAGCTCCAGGGGCCGGTCGCTCGCGGCGGGCAGCCCCGGCGGCCGGTCGAGGGCGGTGTAACCCTCGTGCCGGGCGGTGCCGGCGCCGATCAGCACGACGTCCGCCGCGGCGCGCAGCACGCGGAAGACGCGCCAGTCCGCGTCGTCGTTGATGGAGCCGGAGCGGTGGTCGGAGCCCCAGGCCGCACCGTCGACGGTGGCGACCATGTTGGCCCGGACGTGCGGCACGCCGGCGGGCAGCGCGTGGAGGGCGGTGAGCCGCGGCTCGGCCGGGTCCGCGGGCAGGTGCTCGGGTCCGGGGACGAGCAGGTCGAGCGGCGTCGTGGCAGATCTCACAGCGGCCAGCGTACTGACGCGGCGTAGCCTTGACGGTCGTGACGCTCACGCAGGACACCCCCGCGACGCCCCCGACCTCCGACGCCCGGGAGGGCGCGGTGCCCTCCCTGTCGGCCGTGCGTCCGACCGTCTCGCCGGACCGGCTGCTCGCCGACCTCGTGCCCCCGCGCCACTTCGCGCAGGCCCGGTTCTCGACCTACCGCGCCGACCCGGCGCACCCGAGCCAGACGACGGTGCCCGCCCGGCTGCAGGAGGTGGCGGGGGAGATCACGGCGGCGCGCGCGTCCGGCCTCAAGGCGCTGTTCGGCCGGCGCAAGGCCGTCCCCGCGGTGTACATGGACGGCGGCTTCGGCGTCGGCAAGACGCACCTGCTCACCTCCCTGGCGCACGAGGTCACGGCCGCGCTCGGCGAGGAGTCGGTCGCGTACGGCACGTTCGTGGAGTACACGAACCTCGTGGGCGCCCTCGGCTTCCTGCCCACCGTGGAGGCGCTCGCCACCCGCCGGCTCGTGTGCATCGACGAGTTCGAGCTGGACGACCCGGGCGACACGGTGCTGATGTCCCGGCTGCTGCGCGAGCTCGCGGACCGCGACGTCGCCCTCGCCGCGACGTCGAACACCCTGCCCGAGGCCCTCGGCGAGGGCCGGTTCGCCGCCGAGGACTTCCTCCGCGAGATCCAGGCGCTCTCCTCGCGGTTCGAGGTGCTGCGGGTGGACGGCGAGGACTACCGGCACCGCGCGGTCGTCACCGAGGCCGCCCCGCTGGCCGAGGACGTGGTGGCCCGTGCGGCGGCCGCGCACCCGGGCGCCGTCCTCGACGGGTTCGAGGACCTGCTCGCCCACCTGGCCACCGTGCACCCGAGCCGGTACGGCGCCCTGCTCGACGGCGTCGAGCTCGTGGCGCTCACCGGCGTGCGGCCCGTGCTGCGCCAGGAGGTGGCGCTGCGCCTCGTCGTGCTGGTGGACCGGCTCTACGACCGCGACGTGCCGGTGCTGCTGGCTGGCGACTCCGCGCAGCACCTGTTCACCGACGAGATGCTCCGCGGCGGCTACCGCAAGAAGTACTTCCGGGCGTTGTCGCGCCTGGGAGCCCTCGCCGAGGAGGGGCGCCGCCTCGCCGCGTAGCACCACCGCGTAGCGTCCCGGGCGCCGTCCGCCCGGGCTACCGGTCGACCGGCCCCGTGTGCAGCACGGCCGGCGACCGCGGCGGCAGCGTCAGCGTGCCGTCCTCGTAGGTGGTCCCGGCCGGGTCCCACGCGGCGACGAGCCGGGTGCCGTCGGGCAGCCCGGAGACGTCGACGGTGGCCCGCTCCGTCCCGGTGACCAGCGCGACGGCGGTGCGGCCGCGGTGACCCAGCAGCGTGGTGCCGTCGGTGCGCACCTCCACGGGCAGGTCCCGGTCCGCCGACGCGGCGGGGCGGAGGCCGGCCAGCGTCCTGGTCCACGCGACGAGGCGGCGCGACCGGGCGTCCCGCGCCGGGACGGGGACGTGCTCGGTGTCGAGCACGGGCGGCGTGCCGGCGAGGATCGCGAACGTGAGCAGGCAGGCGCGGTCGTCGTCGGTGACGGCCGCCTCGGCACCGCCGCTCGCGTCGGTCGCGTCGGGGGTCCAGGGCACGGAGCGGTTCGCCGCGGGCAGCCGCGTGAGGTCGCGCACCAGCACCGAGGACGCGCGCTGGGTGGCGCGGTGGGCGCGCCGGAGGCTCGGCGGGCGCCAGGGCGCCGTCGTGGGCGGGAAGACCTCGTTCGCCAGGCGACGCAGGTCCTGGGCGCGGTCGTCGTCGCCGGGGGCGGCGAGGATGTGGTGCACGACGGTGGTCAGCCGGTCGCTGCGACCGGGCCCGTCCACGAGGAGCGCGACGCGGCGCCCGAGCTGCTCGCCGAGCCGGTGGACGTCCTCGGCGAGCTCCCCCAGGAAGGGCATCGCGGACCGGTCCACGAGGGCCTCGACGTCGAGGAGCAGCCCGTCGACGTGGAAGTCCCGCAGCCACCGCTCGGCGTCCGCGACGAGGAAGTCGCGCGGGCCGCGGCTGCCGCTGCCGTCGAGGTTGAGCCGGGGGCTGTCCGAGCCGGCGGGCCCGGGCCGGGCCCCGGTGCGCGGGCCGATCCGCGAGCCCGTCGCGTAGGGGCCGAACGCGTGCAGGCCGAGCCGGTCGGCGACGGCCCACCGGTGGGGGGCGTCGAGCACGACGGCGAGGCCGTGCGCGTGCGCACGGTCGACGAAGCGCTGCAGCGCCCGGGGGCCGCCGTACGGCTCGTGGACGGCGAACAGCCGGACGCCCGCGGCGGGCCCGAGGGCCGGGTCGAAGGCGGCGACGGGGGAGAGCTCCACGCCGACGACGCCGGCGTCCGCGACCGCGGCCAGGCGGTCGGCGGCGGCGTCGAGCGTGCCCTCGGGGGTGAACGTGGGGACGTCGACGCGCAGAAGGGCGCCGACGTCGAGGTCCGCGCCGTGCCACGCATCGTCGGTCCAGGGGAAGTCGGGGTCGAGCACGCGGGAGGGCCCGTCCAGGCCGCCGGGGAGGGAGGTGCTGCACGGGTCGGGCACCGGGTCCGCGCCGTCGATCGAGAACGCGTAGTCCGTGCCCGCGGAGAGCTCGGCGTCCGCGCGCCAGTAGCCGGGCTCGTGCGCGCCCACGAGGCGCAGCGGGAGCCGGTCGCCCGTGGCGGGCAGGACGACCTCGACGGTGTGCGCCCGCGGCGCCCACACGAACGGGCGCGGCCCCGGCCACCGGTCCCGGGTCCGCGGGAGCGGGGGAGGAGGGCCGGTCGCCGCCCTGTCGGCAAGACCTGGATCGGCAGCGGTCACGGCGGACACTCTAGCCACGGGCACCGACCTTCGCGGCCTCAGTCCAGCGGGCCGGACGTGACGTCGCCGACGGGTCGCGCGGTGCGGGACCGACGCCCGCCGCGATGGTGGTGAAGCCGTGCCGACACGGTGCGCGGCACGGAAAAATACTGTGCCAAGCACGGGCACCCAGCGACGGCTGCTGCTAGACCTGGGCCTATGAGCACGCACGACACGGAGGCGCACACCCCGGCGCCGGTGGACATGCTGGACGAGTCGAACGCCTCGCAGGCGAGGCTGGCACCCCGGCGCCGCCCGCTGGACGAGCGACCCGGTGACCCGCGGGCGGGCGGGGACGCGGCGAAGGCGCCGGCGTCCCTCTCGGCCGCCGAGATCGGCCCGATCGAGGGGGCCTCGAGCGGGGTGTCCTGGGACGACCCCGACGAGCTCTGATCGCGACCGTCGTCCCGCGGCCGGTCGGGCCCGTCGGCCCGCCCGGCTCAGCGGGGGAGGCGGTCCGCCCCGACCGGCACGAGGCGGGGCATCCCGGCGGGGGCGACGCGGCTCACCGCCAGGTAGCGGGCCTCGGCGCGGTGCAGGCGGATGTGCTCGTCGAGGGACCAGTCGGGCCCGTTGGTGAGCACCATCCCGCACGAGCAGTCGATCTCGACGATGCCGCCGGCCGCGTGCCGCACCTGCCCCACCGTGACGTGCGACGCCCTGGCCCGCGCCTTGGCCCGGTGCATCGTCGCGGAGACGGGGTCGGCCGGGCCGTCGAGGGGGTCGTCGACAGGGGCGGGGGAGGCGTGATCCACGCGGGCGAGCCTAGTGGCTGTGCGCGATGCCGAGCTCGTGCATCCGCTCGTGCTCCTCGCGGGCGGCCTGGCGCGCGGCGATCCGTGTCTGCACCTCCTCGCGGCGCAGCGGGGGCACGGTCTTCGGCGGCTGGCGACGGGCGGGGAGCTCGCCGAGCAGGCGGGTGACGATCTCGGCGATCTGGTCGGTGGCCTCCTCGCACGGCTCGCGCGTGGCGGCGACGGCGGAGCGCTGGACCCCGGTGACCTTGCGGACGAACTGCTCCGCCGCGGCCCGGATCTCGTCATCGGTGGCGGGCGGCTCGAGCCCCCGCAGGGTCGTGATGTTGCGGCACATGGTCTCGACGCTACGCCGCGGGGGTGACGAGGGCGACGGGTCGGGCGTACGAGAGAGGCCGCCCCGGTGTTCCGGGACGGCCTCGTTCTGGTGGGCGATACTGGGATCGAACCAGTGACCTCTTCCGTGTCAGGGAAGCGCGCTACCGCTGCGCCAATCGCCCAAACGGCTGCTGCGCCCCCGTCAGGGAATGCAGAGCTCGGAGCGGATGACGGGACTCGAACCCGCGACCCTCACCTTGGCAAGGTGATGCTCTACCAACTGAGCCACATCCGCACGACCGAGTCTTCCGGGGCTTCCCCCGGGCCTCTCGGCGCCAGAGGAACATTACCCGGCCGGGGCCGCGTTGGTCCAATCGCGGCCGTGTGACCTGCGACGCCGCCCGGGCCTCCATGCCGCGACCTCATCCTGCGGCCGGCGGATCCGGGACGGGTGACGAGAGGAACGCGGCGCCCACGGCGGCGCCGTCGCGGTGCCGAGCACCGGGAGGGCGAGCAACGCGCCGAACAGCAGGCCCCAGAGCGTGCCCCAGCCCGCGCCGAGCGCCGGGTCGCGCCGGCGGTGCCAGGTGGTGGGGGCCTCGCTGGCCGGCCACGGCCGTCGTCCGTGCGGGGATCGCTGTCGCGGGGAGGGGACGACGAAGCCCCCTGACCGGGACCCGGTCAGGGGGCTTCGTCGTGCTGGTGGGCGATACTGGGATCGAACCAGTGACCTCTTCCGTGTCAGGGAAGCGCGCTACCGCTGCGCCAATCGCCCGTGCTGCGAGGTGGGTACGGGATTCGAACCCGTGTATACGGCTTTGCAGGCCGCTGCCTCGCCTCTCGGCCAACCCACCTTGAGACGTGCTCTCCCGACGCTCATGGTGAGTCGATCAGAGAGTGGGCCTCCGAGCGGATGACGGGACTCGAACCCGCGACCCTCACCTTGGCAAGGTGATGCTCTACCAACTGAGCCACATCCGCGCGACCAGGACCAGGACACCCTGCGGTGCCCGCCGTTCTGGCGCGCCCCAAACATTAGTGGACCCTCGACGGTCCGTCCAATCGCCCCCGCCGGGGTGTGCCGGGAAGCCGTTAGCGTGCTCCTGTGACCGCGCCGACCTCCTGGGCCACGTTCGCCGGACGCCGCGCCACCCGCGCCGTCGAGTGCGTCGACCTCGCCGAGCAGCCCGAGCGGCTGGACGACGGGCTGTGGTTCGTCGTCGTCGACTTCGAGGCCGACCTCGGCCGTGACGGTGCCTCCCGCCCGGGTGGCCGGGCGCGCGCGTGGCGGTTCGCCGAGGTGGCCCCGGAGCCTTCTGCTCCGCCCGGCGGCGGCGACGCCTGGCGGGGCCCCGAGCCGTCCTCTTGGCGGACGTCGATGACGCGGCAGGAGTACGTGCGCGCGGTCGGCACGGTCCGCGAGCGGGTGCGCCGGGGCGACGTCTACCAGGTGAACGTCTGCCGGGTGCTGTCCGCGCCGCTGCCCGCCGGCACGTCGGGCGGCGGCGCGTCCGAGCCCGACGCCTCGGCCCTCGCCGCCCGGCTCGCGGCCGGGAACCCCGCCCCGTACGCGGCCGCCGTGCACGTCCCCGCGGCGAGCGGGCTCGACCCCGTGTGGGTGGTGAGCGCGTCGCCGGAGCTCTACCTGTCGCTCGACGACGCGCGGGGTGCCGTGGGAGACGGCGCGGCGGTGCTCGGCTCGGGCCCGATCAAGGGGACGGCGCGCACGCCGGACGGGCTCACCGCCAAGGATCGCGCCGAGAACGTCATGATCACCGACCTCGTGCGCAACGACCTGCAGCGCGTGTGCCGTCCCGGCACCGTGGACGTCACCGACCTCCTCGCCGTCGAGGAGCACCCGGGCCTCGCCCACCTCGTCTCCCGGGTGCGCGGCGAGCTGGACCCCGCCGCGGCCGGGCCCGGTCGCTGGGGACGGGTGCTGGAGGCCACGTTCCCGCCGGGGTCCGTGTCGGGGGCGCCCAAGTCGTCGGCGCTGCGGCTCGTCGCCGAGCTCGAGACCGCGCCGCGCGGCCCCTACTGCGGCGCCGTCGGCTGGGTGGACGGCGCCGCCGGTCGGGCCGAGCTGGCCGTCGGGATCCGCACCTTCTGGTGGGCCGACGAGCCCGGCGGCGGCGTGCTGCGGTTCGGCACAGGCGCCGGGATCACGTGGGGGAGCGACCCCGAGCGGGAGTGGGAGGAGACCGAGCTCAAGGCCGCGCGGCTCGTCGGCCTGGCGTCGTCCGGCGGGGGTCGGGCGAGCGTCGACCGATGAGTCCGGCGCCTCGCCGCCGTCGGACCGGCATGACACAGGTGACGTGCGACATCGGGATCTCCCTGGACGGGTACTCGGCGGGGATCAACCAGCGGGAGGACCAGCCCTTCGGGGACGGGGTCGGAGACGGCGAGCAGATCCACGCGTGGATGTTCGAGCACGCCGACGCGCACCGCGCCGAGCTCGACGCGATCACGGCGGCGGGCGCGTTCGTCATGGGGCGCAACATGTTCACCCCCGGCCGCGGGGAGTGGGACCTGGCCTGGCGCGGCTGGTGGGGCGACGACCCGCCGTACCACGCACCCGTCTTCGTGCTCACCCATCACGAGCGCGAGCCGCTGGAGATGGACGGCGGCACCACGTTCCACTTCGTCACCGGCGGCCCGCAGGAGGCGCTCGCGCGGGCGCGCGAGGCCGCGGGCGCCCGGGACGTCTCCGTCGCGGGCGGGGCCACGACCGTCAACCAGTTCCTCGCCGCCGACCTCGTCGACGAGCTGCGGCTGCACATCGCGCCGGTCGTCCTCGACGTCGAGGGCGTGCGCCTGTTCGACGGCGTCGGGAACCACGCGCTGCGCGCCGTCGGGGGCCGGGTCACGCCCGAGGTGACGCACGTGGTGCTGCGCCGCTGACCGGCCGCCCCCGGGGGCAGGGTCAGGGCGTCACTCGGGCACGTTGCCCGAGTCGTGGCCCAGCAGGTACGGCGTGGTGACCCCCTCGTACATGAGGTGCGCGACGAGGCCCTCGGTCGCGTGGGGGAGGTTGTGGCAGTGGTCCATCCAGATCCCGGGGTTGTCGGCGACGAAGGCCACGTCGTAGACCTCGCCGTCGCCGACCTCGAGGGAGTCCACCCACCACGGGCTGCCGGTGGCGGGCACGCCGTCGCGGGACAGCACGACGACGTGGTGGCCGTGCAGGTGCATCGGGTGCGGCTCGCCGCTGCGGTTGTCGATCCGCATCCGCACGACGTCGCCCTCCGCGACCGTGAACATCGGCACGTCCGGGTAGGTGTGCCCGTTGACCGTCCAGTGCATGCCCGGCTTGCCGTCCAGGAACCCCGGCGCGCGCCCGATGACGTAGTCGAACGACCGGTCGGCGTCGGCCGGGTCGAACGCGAGCGGTGCCGGCGTGCCGTAGGAGAGCGCGTCCAGCGAGGTCGCGGGGCGCCGTGTGCGGGGAGCGTCGGCGCCGCGCGGCCCGAGGACGACCGCCGCCGACCCGCCCAGCTCGACGCGCGCGGCCGACCCGTCGGGCGGTGCGACGACGAGGAGGTCCGCGCGGCCGCCGGCCGGGACGGTCACGGCCTGGCCGGTCACCTCGGCGGGTGCGTGCACGTCCGTGCCGTCGATCGCCAGGAGGCGGAACGGGGCCCCGCTCACCCACACCGACAGGGTGCCGTTGTCGGTGTTGACGACGCGCACGCGCGCCGCGCGGCCGGGCGACAGCTCGACCGGAAGGTCCCCGACGACGCCCTGCACTGTCCGCCGCGAGCCGTACTGGTGCACGACCGCGGGCACGTCCACGGCGTCGTCGAGCAGCCGGGCCACGGCCGGCCCACCCGCGGGCCGGGCTCCCGGGGCCGGCTCGACCACCAGCGCCCCCAGCAGCCCTCTGCGGACCTGCTCGTGCGACACCTGGTGCGAGTGGTACCAGTACGTGCCCGCGTCCTTCGTGACGAACCGGTAGCTGAACGACCCGCCGACCGGCACCGCGTCCTGCGTCACTCCCGCCACGCCGTCCGCGGCGCCCGGCACGTCCACGCCATGCCAGTGCAGCGTGGCGCCGCCGGGCACGCCGGCGTTGACGAACCGCACCTCGACGAGGTCGCCCTGGACGGCGCGGACCGTCGGGCCGGGCGTCGTGCCGTTCACGGTGTACGCGTCCGTGGTGGCGCCCGGCGCGATCTCGACGCGCTCGGCGCGGGCGGTGAGCGTGACGCTCACGTCCGGTGGGCCGGGAGGGGCCACCAGGGAGTCGACGCTCATCCCGGCGGCGGCGTGCGCGCCCTGCCCGCCGTGCCCCGCGTGGCCGTCGAGGCTCGTCACGCGAGGCCCGCTGCCCGCGGGAAAGCCCCGCTCGGCGGTGCTCGCCCCGGTCACGGAGAACTGCCCTGGCACCCGGCTCGTCTGCCACAGCAGCAGCACGGGGACGAGGACGGCCGCCGCCACCACGCCCGCGACCACGCGGCGCAGCACCGGCGACGTGCGTCCGGTCATCGAACGACTCCTCGGGACGCCCCGGGACGCCTCAGGACGCCAGGCCCTCGGCGGGCGTCGCGCCGACCGACGCCGTCGTGCTGACCGCGCGGCCCCGCGCCGCGACCCGCCAGCCCGTGTACAGCGAGACGCCGAACAGCAGGAGCGCGTTGACGCCGTGCAGGCCGCCGAGGAAGGGGACGCTGTGCCCGGCGATGCCGAGGGTGGCCTGGAGGGCCACGAGCAGCAGGATCGCCAGCCCCCACCGCCACGCACCGCGCACGCCGGCGAAGAAGGAGGCGACGAAGGTCAGGAGGGCGACGATCGGCAGGACCATCATCCCGTTCATCCCGTGCAGGACCATCCCGTTCTGCTCGGGGAACACCTGCTCGCCGGCGAACACCTGCTCCATCGCCGCCTGGTCGAGCACACCGCCGTCGTCGATGTAGAGGCCCATGCCCGCGACCGCGTAGACGATCACGGCGGCCTGGACGACGACGCCCGCGGCGACGACGTAGGCGAGCGTGCGGAAGACCTGTCTCATCGGGATCACCTCGAGAACGTGGGGCCGCGCCGTCGCGGCCCGTCTTCCGATGGTGAGCCGCCCGCGGCCCGCGCTGCTACGCACCGCCGGGGTGAACACGGGGGTGAAGTCGGCGGGGCGCGCGGCCCGTGAGGTCGGGCACACTGGCCCCATGAGTCTGGTGATCTGGGCGGAGGGCCGCCTCGTCGGTCAGGGAGAGGCGGCGCTCAGCGCCGTCGACCACGGCATCACGGTGGGGGACGGTGTCTTCGAGACGTGCACCGTCTTCGACGGGCAGGCGTTCGCGCTGACGCGACACCTGCGCCGCCTCGCGCGGTCGGCGCAGGGCCTCGGCCTCGCCGCCCCCGACGAGGAGAAGGTGCGCGACGGCGTCGCCGCCGTGCTCGCCGAGGCCGTGCGGGCCGACGGGCCCTTCGACGGCCGCTTGCGCATCACCGTGACCGGCGGGATCGGCCCGCTCGGCTCCGGCCGCGTCGACGCCCCGGAGACCGTCGTCGTCGCCGTGCAGGACTCGACCATGGCCCCGACCTCGCGATCCGCACGCTCGCCGTGGCCCCGTAACGAGCGGTCCGCCGTCGCCGGCCTCAAGACCACCTCGTACGCCGAGAACGTGGTGGCGCTCGCGGACGCGGTGCGCAAGGGCGGCGACGAGTCGATCCTGCCCAACACGGTCGGCGACCTGTGCGAGGGCACCGGGTCCAACGTCTTCGTCGAGCGCGACGGCGAGCTGGTCACGCCCACCCTCGAGTCCGGGTGCCTCGCCGGCATCACCCGCGCCCTCGCGCTCGAGTGGGCCGCGGAGGAAGGGCTGCCCGTCCGCGAGGCCAAGGAGGGCGAGCTGCCGTTCACCGTGCTCGACGAGGTGACGCAGGGCCGCGCCCAGCTCACCCTCACGTCGTCGGGACGCAACGTGCAGCCCGTCGTCTGGCTCGACGGCGCGGACGTCGCCGTGGGCGAGGTCTCGCGCGCGGTGCGCGAGGTGTTCGAGCGCAACTGCCGCGAGCGCCTCGACCCCTGACACGCCTGCGGCGCCGGTTTGGTCAGCCGCCCGATCTGTGGCTAATATCGTCCACGCACCGGGCGATTGGCGCAGTGGTAGCGCGCTTCGTTCACACCGAAGAGGTCACTGGTTCGAACCCAGTATCGCCCACCCGTGAGCAAAGGCCCCTGACCAGCGGAAGCGCTGGTCAGGGGCCTTTGTCATGCGCTGCGCGCGAGCGGGGGATGATGGCCCGGTGTCCCGTGACCTGTGCCCCGGCCTCCGGGTGAGCTCTGCGCTCGTCGTGCCCGAGGCGGAGCTGTCGTGGCGGTTCTCGCGGTCGTCGGGGCCGGGCGGCCAGGGCGTGAACACGGCGGACTCGCGGGTCGAGCTGTCGTGGGACGTCGCCGCGTCGGCGGTGCTGTCCGACGCGCAGCGCGCACGGCTGGTCGAGCGGCTGGGCGGCCGCCTGGTGGACGGCGTGCTCACGGTGGCGGCGTCGGAGCACCGGGCGCAGCTGCGGAACCGGGAGGCCGCGCGGGTGCGGCTGGCCGCGCTCGTCGCGGACGCGCTCGCACCGCCCGGGCCGCGCCGTCGGGCGACCCGGCCCACCCGCGGCTCCGTGACGCGCCGGCTCGACGCGAAGAAGCAGCGGTCGGGCGTCAAGAAGCTGCGCCGGCCGCCGTCGGACTGACCGCTCGGGCCGGTCGACCCGCCCAGCGAGTTGTCAGGGGCAGGGCGCGGTACACCCGGCGCGCGTCCTGACAGCTGTTCGGGACTACCGGGGCGCGGGGCCGCTGCTCTGCCGCACGGCCAGGCGCACGGGCACGGTCTCGTGCGTGCCGCTGAGGTCGACGCCGTCGCGCACCTGGCGCAGCAGCAGGTCGACCAGGCTGCTGCCGATGCGCGCGAAGTCCTGCTCCACGGTGGTGAGCGGGGGCCACAGGTGCTCGGCGAGCGTGATGCCGTCGAAGCCGACGACGGACACGTCCTCGGGCACGCGGCGGCCCGCCTCGTGCAGGGCGTGCAGCACGCCGGCGGCGGTCTCGTCGTTGGCGCAGAACACGGCGGTGACGTCGGGGTCGGCGGCGAGGAGGGCGCCGGCGGCGCACCCGGCGCGGGCGCTCCAGTCGCCGTGCAGCGGGTCGGGGACGGGGCGCCCGGCCGCCTCGAGCGTGGCCCGCCAGGCGTCGATGCGGCTCCGGGCGGGCAGCGAGTCGTCGGGGCCGGCGACGTGGTGCACGGTGTGGTGGCCGAGGTCGAGCAGGTGCTGCACGGCCAGGCGCGCGCCCTCGGTCTGGTCGGCGCGGACGGCGGGGTGCGTCCCGACGAACCGCGAGTCCGACACGACGACGGGCAGCTGCGCGGGCAGCGCCAGGGTGTCCGGCGTGGCGGACTCGGCGCGCACGATGACGAGGCCGTCGATGGCCTGGTGGGACAGCCGGGCGACGGCGGCGGAGACGTCGTCGGGGGAGGGGCTCTCGACGTCGACGATCGTCACGGTGTAGCCCTCGGCGCGGGCCGCCTCGACGACGGCCTCGACGGTGCGGGACTCGCCGGTGCGCGCCAGGCGGTGGGCGATGACGCCGATGGTGCGGAAGCTGCCGTAGCGCAGGGCCCGGGCCGCGGTGTTGGGCGCGTACCCGAGCTCCGCCATCGCCGCGAGGACACGCTCCCGGGTGGCGGGCCTGACGTTGTCCAGCCCCATGGAGACACGCGAGACGGTCTGCGAGGAGACCCCGGCCAACGCCGCGACCTCCGCCATCGACGGCGCCGTCCGCGAGCGCCCGCGTCCCTGGGGGCGCGCCTGCGGCGCACCGTTCGTCTCGACCATCCCTGCCCTCTCGTGACCTCGGCCGTCGGCCCGCGACGGCGACGTCGCGGGCCGGGTGCGACGGCGGGGCTTGACATCTCCCGCCGCCTCGCGACACTCTAATGCCGCCAGGATGTTTACGTAAACATTCGGCCTGTCCCCTGGGAGTTGATCCGTGACCGCTGTCGCTCCGGCATCCTCGCCGCCCACCGTGCCCGCGCTGCGCCGCAGCGGCCGGCGCTGGACCGGGTGGGCGTTCGTCGGCCCGTTCATGCTGGTGTTCGCGCTGGTGTTCCTGGCGCCGATCGCCTACTCGCTGTACCTGTCCGTGTTCCGCACGCAGATGGTGGGCGGCACCACGTTCGTCGGCCTCGAGAACTACTCGCAGGCCCTCGCCGACCCGCAGTTCTGGGAGGGGCTGGGCCGCGTCGCCCTGTTCCTCGTGGTGCAGGTGCCGATCATGCTCGGCATCGCGCTGCTCGTGGCCCTCGCGATCGACAGCGGCCGGCTCTACGGCAAGAGCTTCTTCCGCATCTCGATCTTCATGCCCTACGCGGTGCCCGCCGTCGTCGCCTCGCTCATGTGGGGCTTCATGTACGGCACGCGCTTCGGCCTGGTCGGCAACATCAACGACGCGCTCGGCATCAGCCTGCCGAACCCGCTGTCGCCGGACCTCGTCCTGGCCTCGATCGGCAACATCGTGACCTGGGAGTTCGTCGGCTACAACATGCTGATCTTCTACGCCGCGCTGCGCGTGGTGCCGCACTCGCTGTACGAGGCGGCGGAGATCGACGGTGCCGGCCAGTGGCGCGTCATCGGCGCCATCAAGCTGCCCGCCATCCGCGGCGCGCTCGTCATCGCCACGATCTTCTCGATCATCGGCAGCTTCCAGCTCTTCAACGAGCCCAGCATCCTCAAGTCGCTCGCTCCGAACGCCATCACGACGTCGTACACGCCCAACCTGTACGCCTACTCGCTGTCGTTCTCCGGGCAGCAGTACAACTACTCCGCGACCGTCGCCATCATCATGGGCCTGATCACCATGGTGATCGCCTACGTGGTGCAGCTGCGCGGCATGCGCAAGGAGCCGTGACCCGTGTCGACGCTGACCGCCACCCCCGCCCGCCCCGCCGTGCGCCTGCGGACCCCGCGCCACCACTCCGTGGCCCAGCCCCGCCGCAGCACCCTGCTCACCGTGCTCACCACGGTGGTGCTCGTCTACTCGCTGGTGCCGCTCGCGTGGCTGCTCATCAACACCACCAAGACGCAGGCCGACCTGTTCTCCTCGTTCGGCCTCTGGTTCGGCGACTCGTTCTCCCTGTGGGACAACATCACCGCCACGCTGACCTACGACGGCGGCGTCTTCGTGCGGTGGTTCGCCAACACCGTGCTGTACGTCGTGGTGGGCGCCGGCGGGGCGACGTTCCTCGCCGTGCTCGGCGGCTACGCCCTGGCGAAGTTCGACTTCCCCGGCAGGCGCGGCGTGTTCGCGCTCGTCATCGGCGCCGTCGCCGTGCCCGGCACGGCGCTCGCCGTCCCGACGTTCCTCATGTTCAGCCAGATGGGCCTGACCAACACGCCGTGGGCGGTGATCATCCCGTCGCTCATCTCGCCGTTCGGGCTCTACCTCATGTGGACGTTCGCGTCCGAGGCGGTGCCCGGCGAGCTCCTCGAGGCCGCGCGGATCGACGGCGCGGGGGAGTTCCGCACCTTCTTCCGGGTGAGCCTGCCGCTGCTCGGCCCCGGCATCGTCACCGTGCTGCTCTTCACGATGGTCGCGACGTGGAACAACTACTTCCTGCCGCTGATCATGCTGCGCGACTCGTCCTGGTACCCGCTGACGCTCGGCCTCAACGCGTGGAACGCGCAGGCCGCCACCGCCGGCGGCGAGGCGATCTTCAACCTCGTGATCACCGGAGCCCTGCTCACCATCCTGCCGCTCGTGGCCGCCTTCCTGCTGCTGCAGCGCTACTGGCAGTCCGGCCTCGCGGCCGGGTCCGTCAAGGAGTGACCGGGAGCGACCCCGCACTCCCGAACCTGCACTCCCACCCGCAGTCCCCGACACGCTCCACCCCGTCTGACGATGAAGTGAGGACACCCATGAACGCACGACCCCGCCACCTGGTGCGCGGCACCGCCCTCGCCGGCGTGCTGGCGCTCGGCCTGGCCGCCTGCGGCTCCGCCGACGACAGTGGCTCCGGCGGCGGCGACGCCGCGCCCGTCGACACCGCCTCCGTCCTCGACAAGGGCGGCGAGATCACCGTCTGGGCGTGGGAGCCCACGCTCGAGGGCGTCGTGAAGGACTTCGAGTCGACGTACCCGAACGTCACGGTGAACCTGGAGAACGTCGGCACGGCCAACGACGAGTACACCGCGCTGCAGAACGCGATCGCCGCCGGCGACGGCGTCCCCGACGTCGCGCAGATCGAGTACTACGCGGTGCCGCAGTTCGCCATCTCCGAGGCCCTGACCGACCTGGGCCCGCTCGGTGCCGCCGACCTGGACGGCACGTTCAGCACCGGCCCGTGGAACGCGGTGCACAGCGGCGACGGCGTGTACGGCCTGCCGATGGACTCCGGCCCGATGGCCCTCTTCTACAACAAGGACGTCTTCGACAAGTACGGCGTCGACGTGCCCACGACGTGGCAGGAGTACCTCGAGGCCGCGCGGACCATCCACGAGAAGGACCCGAAGGCGTACATCGCCAACGACATCGGCGACGCCGGGTTCACCACCAGCATGATCTGGCAGGCCGGCGGCCACCCCTACCAGGTGGACGGCACGGACGTGACGATCGACTTCGCCGGAGACCAGGGCACGAAGGCGTTCACCGACGTCTGGCAGCAGCTCGTCGACGAGGACCTCCTCGCGCCCGTGGGCTCGTGGAGCGACGAGTGGTACCAGGGCCTCGGCAACGGCACCATCGCGTCGCTGACCATCGGCGCCTGGATGCCGGCCAACCTCGAGTCCGGCGTCCCGCAGGGCAAGGGCAAGTGGCGCGTCGCCGAGATGCCGCAGTGGGAGGCCGGGCAGCACGCCTCGGCCGAGAACGGCGGCTCGTCGCTGACCGTGCCCGCCGCGAGCACGAACGCCGAGCTCGCCTACGCGTTCGTCGACTTCGCCACGCACGGGGACGGCGTGCAGACGCGCATCGACGGCGGCGCGTTCCCCGCGACGACGGCCGACCTCGAGTCGGACGACTTCCGCGGCACGGAGTCGGAGTACTTCGGGGACCAGAAGATCAACGAGGTGCTCGCCGACTCCGCCGCGAACGTCGTGGAAGGCTGGCAGTACCTGCCGTTCCAGGTCTACGCGAACTCGATCTTCAACGACACGGTGGGCCAGGCGTACGTGTCCGGCACCACGCTGACCGACGGCCTCGGTGCGTGGCAGGAGCAGTCCGTCACGTACGGCAACGGCCAGGGCTTCACCGTCAACAAGTGAGCGCGGCCGCGTGACGCGGCGGCGGGGCGTACCGCCCAGCCGCCCGTCGCGCGCCGTCCCGCGCCCACGACTCCCCGCACCACATCGCGACCGAAAGGCCCGACACCCCATGCCCACGTTCGAGATCGGCGAGCGGGACTTCCTGCTCGACGGCCGCCCCGTCCAGGTGATCAGCGGAGCGCTGCACTACTTCCGCGTGCACCCCGACCAGTGGGCCGACCGGATCCGCAAGGCGCGGCTGATGGGGCTCACCACGATCGAGACGTACGTGCCGTGGAACTTCCACGCCCCCGAGCCGGACGTCTTCGACCTCACCGGGCGGCGCGACCTCGGCCGGTTCCTCGACCTCGTCGCCGCCGAGGGCCTGCACGCGATCGTGCGCCCCGGCCCGTACATCTGCGCGGAGTGGGACGGCGGCGGGCTGCCGGCGTGGCTGTTCGCCGACGGACGCGCCGCGGTGCGCCGGCACGACCCGGCGTTCCTCGACGCGATCGGCACCTACTTCGCGCACCTGCTGCCCGTCGTGGCCGAGCGCCAGGTGACCCGCGGCGGACCGGTGCTCATGGTCCAGGTCGAGAACGAGTACGGCGCGTACCCGGGCGTCCCCGCCGACGAGCGCGAGCGGTACCTGCGCGCGCTGGTCGACCTCACGCGCGCCCAGGGCATCGACGTGCCGCTGTTCACGTGCGACCAGGCCGACGACGAGCACCTGTCCCTCGGCGGCCTGCCCGAGATGCACAGGACGGCGAACTTCGGGTCCCGCTCCCTGGAGCGGCTCGCCGTGCTGCGCCGCCACCAGCCGACCGGGCCGCTGATGTGCATGGAGTTCTGGGACGGCTGGTTCGACTCCTGGGGGCTGGAGCACCACGTCACCACCCCGGAGGCCACGGCGGCCGACCTCGACGAGCTGCTCGGCGCCGGCGCGTCGGTCAACCTCTACATGTTCCACGGCGGCACGAACCTCGGCCTGACCAACGGGGCGAACGACAAGGGCACCTACCTGCCCATCACCACCTCGTACGACTACGACGCCCCGCTGTCCGAGCACGGCGCCCCGACGGCCAAGTTCCAGGCGCTGCGGGCCGTCAT
Source organism: Isoptericola sp. NPDC055063 (assembly GCF_053608125.1). Lineage (NCBI taxonomy): Bacteria > Bacillati > Actinomycetota > Actinomycetes > Micrococcales > Promicromonosporaceae > Isoptericola > Isoptericola sp. NPDC055063. Next base: position 293,459 of record NZ_JBSGUW010000003.1, read on the forward strand.
CGCCAAGCACGCGCCGGTGCCCGACGAGGTGCCGGCCGAGCCGGCTCCCGCGCCCGAGCTCGACGTCGTCCTCGACCGGCGCGTGGCGCTCGACGGCGTCCTGGACCTGGTGGCCGGGCGGAGGTGGCGGACGTCGGCCCCGCAGCCCCCGACGATGGACGACCTGCGCCAGTGGTCCGGCTTCGTGCTGTACGGCACGCGGGTCGACGCCGACGACGTGGTGCTCGTGGCCGACGAGGTGCGCGACCGCGCCGTCGTGGCGCTCGACGGCGACCCGGTGGGTGTGCTCGACCGGAGCACCCACGTCCGGACGCTGCCCCTGCCCCGGCGGGCGGGCACGCTGACCCTGCTGGTCGAGGACCGCGGCCGCGTGAACTACGGCGCCCGCATCGGCGAGCCCAAGGGGCTCGTCGGGACGGTCCGCACCGCCACCCGTGAGCTCACCGACTGGGAGGCCGTCCCGCTGCGGCTCGAGGACGCCCCGGCGCGCCTGCCCGACGCCGTGTGGGGGACCGGCGGCGCCCACACGGCACCGGTCGGCGGGCCGTCGTTCCACCGCGGCACGTTCGCCTCCGTCGCGGGCGCCGACCACTTCCTGCGCCTGGACGGCTGGACCCGCGGCCTCGCGTGGGTGAACGGCGAGCTGCTCGGTCGGTACTCCAGCCAGGGCCCCACCGGCACGCTCTACGTGCCCGGCCCGCTGGTCCGCGCCGAGGGCAACGAGCTGGTGCTGCTCGAGCTGCACGGGGCGGCCGCCCCGCGCGCGCGGTTCGTGGCGGGCCCCGACCTCGGGCCGACGGAGGCCTGACCGCCACTCGCTCCGGCCGTCACAGGCGGAGCGGGGGGGGGCGGGCCGGAGCGGAGCCGGCCGGGCCCGCCGCAGCGAAGGCGTCGACGAGGTCGGGGTCCGCGAACACCGTGATGCCCGCGATGCCGTCGCGGCGCGCGTCGAGCACGGCGACCCCGTACGGCTTGCCGCGGCGGTGCACCACGGCCGCGGGCTGACCGTTCGCGACGGCGCGGCCCATCCGCCATCCGCCGGGCTCGCGCGCCGCGGCGTGGAGGACGGCAGCGCACCTGGCCTTCCCCTCGAACCGGGCGCCCACCGGCCGGAGCTCGAGGGTCGCGTCGGTGCGCAGCGTGGCGACGAGCTCCGTGACGTCGCCTGTCTCGAACGCGCGCAGGTAGACCCCGAGCTGGTGCGCGGCCACGGCGCCGCGCGGCTCGACGACGTCGTAGGGGACCAGGGCGGCGCTGCCGAGCCGGGCCCGGGCGCGCTGCAGGCTGCTTTTCACCGCGGGGACCGACGTGCCGAGCATCCGCGCCACCTCGGCCGCGCGGAAGCCGAGCACCTCACGCAGCAGCAGCGCGGCGCGCTGCGTGGGCGGCAGCAGGCGCAGACCCGCGACGAGGGCGAGGCGCACGTCGGCGCGGTCGTCCGGGAAGGGCTGCACAGGGTGTCCGCCGAGGGCCTCGGCGGGGGACCCGGCGTCGGCGTCGACGGGCACGGGTGTGTGACGCCGCGTACGCGCGGCGTCGATGCAGGCGCGCGTCGCGACCGTGTACAGCCACGTGCGTACGGACGAGCGCCCCTCGAAGCCCTCCCAGCCGCGCCAGGCGTGCAGCAGCGCCTCCTGCAGGGCGTCCTCGCCGTCCTGGCGCGAGCCGAGCATGCGGGAGCAGTGCGCCAACAGCTCGCCGCGCAGGGGTGCCACCTCGTCCTCGAAGCGGGTCATGGTGCCATTGTCGCCGTGGCCGCCAGGGTCGACCGCAGCCAGGCCGCCCCGCCGCGCACGGCCCGGTCGGCCGCGGGCGACCGGCCCACGGCCTGCTGGAACGTATGGAGGGCGCCCGCCGTCTCCTCCAGCCGCACGGCGACACCCGCCGCGCGCAGCCGGGTGACGAGGGCACGGGCGTCGTCGAGCAGGGCTTCGTCCCCGCCGACCTGCACCAGCGTGGACGGCAGGCCGTCGAGCCGCGCGTGCAGCGGCGCGGCACGCGGGTCCCAGGGGTCGGTGCCCGCGAGGTAGCCGGCCGCGAGCGAGCGCACCAGCTCCCGGGTGAAGAACGGGTCGCGGCCCGAGTCGTACGACGCGCCGTGGGCCTCCAGGTCCGCCCACGGCGACATCAGCAGCAGGGCGGCCGGGCCCGGGGCGCCCGCGTCGCGCAGCCGCACTGCGAGGGTCAGGGCCAGCGTGGCACCGCACGAATCGCCCACGACGGCCACGGTGCGGTGGCGACGCCGCAGCCACCGGAACGCCTCCACCGCCTCCTCGACCTGGCTCGGGTAGACGTGGTCCGGCACGAGGCCGTACTCGAGCGCGAAGACGGGCACGCGGGTCGCGAGCGCCAGGTGGCCGAACAAGCGCCGGTGCGTCGCGACGTACCCGCTGACGAACCCGCCCCCGTGGATCGCCAGGACCGCCCCGGAACCGTGGACCGGCGACCGCAGCCACCGCCCCGGGGGCGCCGCCGACGGTTCCTCCTCGACGCCCGGGGCCTCGGTGGCGAGGTCACCCCAGGTCGTCGGACCCCCGGCGCGGGCGCCCTCCTCCCACCACCAGCGGTTCGGGTCGGTCGTGGCAGCCGAAGGCAGCGGCGTCGTGCGTGCGGGCGGGCGCGGTGCGGTCGTCATACCTGGTGAGACGTACCGGGGAACGCGAAGGAATCGGTGGTGTGCAGCGGTGAGGCCAGGGCGCTCTCGGGGTCGTACCGGGCCGCTGTCGCGCGCAGGTCGTCGAGCGCTGCGGGCGGGAAGCAGTCGGCGAGGGCGCTCGTGCCTCCGGTGAGGTCGGCCTCGCCGACGTACCGGCCGGTCCGGACGTCGTCGAGGGCCGCGATCGTGCCCCGGGCCCAGGCCACGGGGCTCCCCGGGCGCTGGTGCGCGGGGTCCCAGTGTGCGTACGCCGACACGCTCAGCGTGCCGCCGGGAGCGTAGAGCGCAGCGTCGGGGGCCGTGCCGTCGGCACGACGGGCCGCGGGCGTCACCAGCACGCTGGAGCACGGCGACAGGTCGGGGTCGCGGCGGGGGAGCAGCGGCAGCACCTCGGCGAACCCGGCCCGGGTCCAGGCGTGGTCGGAGAACATCGCCTCGCCCGGGTGCCGGGGGATCGGCCCGAGCAGCGCCGCGAGCGAACCGGCGACGGCGACGTCCGCAGGCATGCCGGAGGGGACGGCGCGCAGCAGGTCCGGCGCGTCGGCGTCGTCGAGCCCGAACGCGGTCGCCGAGACGACGGCGTGCGGCGGGTCGCCGGCCCCGCGCGCCGGACGCCAGAACACCGTGAGCTCGAGATGCGGGGGCGACGCTGCGACGACGTCGTCGAGGGCGGCGCCGAGCGCGGCGGGGTCGCGCGCGTCGACGACGACCGTGACCCGCGTCGACGGGGCGTCACCCGGCACGAGGGCCAGGCGGAAGGCGGTGACGATCCCGGGGAACGCCGGCCCGGCCCCGCGCAGCGCGCGGAACAGGTCCGGGTGCGAGCCGGCGTCGACGCGCAGCGCGGTCGCGTCGGGCAGGACGACGTCGGCGGCCAGCACGCGCTCGCACGCATGGCCCCACACCGGCGTGTTCCAGCCGTTCCCGCCGGCGAGGAGGTAGCCGCCGAGGCCGACGGTGGGCGCGTGTCCCAGCGGGAAGGAGAACCCCGCGGCCCCGAGGGCGCGGGCAGCCCGCTCCACCGTGGCGCCCGGGCCGACCCACGCGGTCGCCGTCTCCGGGTCGACCGCGACGTGGTGCAGGGCGCCGAGGTCGACGGTCACGGCGCCGTCGAGCAGGTGCGTGGCGCTGAGGGAGTGCCCGCCGCTGCGCACGGCGACGCGCCGGCCCTCCTCCCGGGCGCGCGCCAGGGCGGCGCGCACCCCGGCGGCGTCGCGCGGCCGCGCCACTGCCGCGGGCGACCGGTCGGGCTGCCACGCCGAGGCGGACAGCGCGGCGACCGCCTCCCCGAACGCGGGGGAGCCGCGACCCACCCACGCGACGGGCGCCGGTTTCACGCGGGGCTCACGCGAGGATCGCGGCGTCGATGGCGGCCGGGTCGTAGACGAGGTCGACGACCTTGCGCGTCAGCCCGACGACGGCGCCGTCCGCTCCGAGGTGGGCGGCGCCGACGCTCAGGTGGTGCCGGGCGCGCTCGGTGACGTCCTCGCGGATCGCGGCGTCGATCCGCGACACGACGCGGGGGATCCGGCCCAGGGCGCCGCCCAGCACCAAGTCGTCGGGGTTGGCGACCGCCACGACGGTGGCGAGCACGCGCGAGAGGCGCGCAGTGGCGTCGTCGACGGCGTCGCAGACCGCGGGGTCGCCCGCCGCGACGCGGTCGACGATGTCTTGCAGGTGCCGCACGCCCGTGTCCGCGAGCCGGCGGATCAGGGCGTGTCCCGACGCCCAGGCGGCCAGGCAGCCACGCCGCCCGCACGTGCACACCGGCCCGTCGTCGGTGATGCGCACGTGCCCGATGTCGCCCGCGGCGCCGTCGGCTCCCTCCAGCACGTGCCCGGCGTCGACGATGCCGGCGCCGATCCCCGTCGCGTACTTCACGGCGAGCACCGTGCGGTCCGCGCCGATCACGCTGGACTCGCCGAGGGCGAAGGCGCGGGCGTCGTTCTCGATGACGGTCGGAACCTGCCAGCGGTCGCGGACGGCCTCGAGGACCGGGTAGGCCTCCCAGCGCGGCATCGTCGTCGACGTGCCGAGGACGCCGGTGGCCGGGTCGACCGGCCCGGGGATGCCGAGGGCGACGCCGATGAGGGTCTCGTCCTGGCCGGCGTCCACGAGCCGCTGCGAGATCTCGGACATCTCGGCGAGGTAGGCGGGTGCCTCGGTGTCGATGTCGACCGCGACGTCGCGCATGCGCAGGATGCGACCGTCGACGCCCGTGACGCAGAGGCGTGCGTGGGTCTGGCCGAGGTCGAGCACGAGCACCACCCGGCCGCGGGTGTCCCAGCGCAGCAGCTCCGAGCGCCGGCCCGGCCCGCGGCCGCCCGTCCCCGGTGGCGCGGAGCCGTCCTGGTACACGTACCCGTGCTGGAACAGGGCCTCGAGGCGCTCGAACAGGGTGGTGCGGGACATGCCCGTCGCGGCCAGGAGCTGCTGGCGCGTCATCCCGGGCCGCGAGCGGATGAAGCTCACCAGCGCGCCGTAGGAGGCCGCGGGGAGCACCGCGGGGAGCGTGGTGCGCACGGGCGGGAGCGGCACCGCGACGGGGGGCCCGCCGCCGTCGTCGCGCGCGTCGCGGGTCCGGGCCGTCTCGGTCACCACAGGTCGTCCTCCTCGACTCGGCGCTGCGGGTGACGTTTCACGCCACCGGGCGCAGCAGTCCGCGGCTGGTTCGTCCGGGCTCATCTTGACACGTTGACGGGCGTCGCACTAGCCGTTACGTTCAGCCATTGGACGCAAAAGCCCAACGACGGGCGACGGGACCTAAGGACGAAGATGACCGAAGTCGCGATCTCGCTGCCGCAGGCGGCCGCCGAGGTGCTGCGCGCCAACGACCGTGGCCGCCGCACCGTCGCGGCCCCCGCGCTGTACCCGCACCAGTGGTCCTGGGACGCCGCGTTCGTGGCCATCGGCTGGGCGACGATCTCGGTGCCGCGGGCGCTCGAGGAGATGCGTCACCTGCTGCGCGGGCAGTGGGCGACGGGCATGATCCCGCACATCGTGTTCTCCGCGGAGCCGGGGTACTTCCCCGGCCCCGACCGGTGGCGCACGGAGGGGCTGGCCCAGGCGCCGGACGTGCCGACCTCGGGAATATGTCAACCAGCCATACACAGTCTGGCGCTCTTCGTGATCGGGGAGCAGGCCCGCCGCAACGGCGGCGCGGACGCCGAGCTCTTCCGCGACTTCCTCGCCGAGACGTTCGACGGCTGGCTCGCCTGGCACCGGTGGCTGGAGACCACCCGCAGCACCCATCCCACCGGGCTCGTGGAGATCCACCACCCGTGGGAGTCGGGGATGGACAACTCGCCCCGCTGGGACGCGCCCTGCGCGCGCATCCGGGTCGGGGCGATGGCGCCGTACCAGCGCGAGGACGTCCGGCACGTCGCGGGCGCGGACGAGCGCCCGGCGGACGCCGACTACGACCGGTACCTGTGGCTGGTCGAGCAGCTCGTGTCCGTCGGGTACGACGACGCCACCGCCCGGGGCACCGTGGACTTCCGCGTCGGGGACGTGTTCTTCACCGCGACCCACGCGATGTCGGCCGGCCTCCTCGCCGAGCTCGGCGACCAGATCGGCCGCGCCGCCGAGGCGGGGGAGCTGCGGGCGATGGCGGCGCGCGCGCGCGACGCGGTGGGCCGCACGGCCGACCCGGTCACCGGGCGGTCACGCGACTACGACATGCTCGCGGGCGAGTGGCTCGACTCCGCGACGGTGGGTGGCTTCGCCCCGCTGGTCTGCGGCGCCGCCGCTGACGCGTACGACTCCCTGGTGGAGCAGCTCCTCGGGCCGTCGTGGTGCGGGCACCCCGCCCTCGCGCACCCCGTGCCGCCGACCGTGACGCCCGACAGCGTGGCGTTCGCCGGCCGCACCTACTGGCGGGGCCCGCAGTGGCCGGTGCTCGTGTGGCTCCTGTCCTGGTCCCTGCGCCACCACGGGCGCGTCGAGGCCGCGGAGTCGATCGGCCGCGCCGGGCGGGAGCAGCTCGGCGACCACACCTTCGCCGAGTACTACGACAGCCTCACCGGGCAGGCGCTCGGCAGCCAGAACCAGTCGTGGACGGCGGCCGTCGCCCTCGCCTGGACGTGGGGGGAGGGACGATGAGCGCGCCCACGGCCTGGGTGGGGCGGTCGCGTCCCGCGGTCGAGGGCGGCGACATCGTCACCGGCGACCTCGTGTACGTCACCGACCGCCGCGCGCCCGGGATGCTGTACGGGCACGTGCTGCGCTCCGCCGTCCCGCACGCCCGCATCGACGCGCTCGACACCGCGGACGCCCTCGCCCTGCCGGGGGTGGAGGTCGTCCTGACCGCGGCGGACGTGCCGGTGAACGCGCTGGGCCCCCGAGACGTCGACGGACCCGTGCTGGCCGACGGCGTCGTCCGGCAGGTGGGCGAGGCGATCGCCCTCGTCGCGGCGCGCGACGCGCGCACGGCGGAGCGGGCCGCCGCGCTCGTGCGCGTAGAGCTCACCCCGCTGCCCGTGGTCGACGGCCCGGAGGCCGCGGCCGCCGAGGGCGCGCCCGCGCTGCACGCGGGCGGCAACGTCTCCGGCCGCATCGCGTTCGCCTCCGGCGACGTGGCGCCGGCCCTGGACGCCGCGCACCTGGTGCTGCGCCGCCAGGTGCGCACCCCCGCGCAGGAGCACGTCGCGATCGAGACTCCGGGCGGCGTCGCGGAGGCCGACGAGGACGGCGTGACGATCTGGTGCGGCTCCCAGAACCCCGGTCTGCACCAGCGCAAGGTGGCGCGCGCCCTCGGCGTCGACCCCGCCGCCGTGCGGATGGTCGCGGGCCCGGTGGGCGGCGCCTTCGGGTCCCGCAACGACGACCCGATGCCCGTGTACCTGGCGCTGCTCGCCCGGGCCACCGGGCGGCCGGTCCACCTGCACATGACGCGCGAGGACGTGATGGCCGCGGGCGCGAAGCGGCACCCCTTCGTCACGGACATCGAGATCGGCTTCGACCGCGACGGCCGGATCCTCGGGTCCGCCGTACGGGCCGTGGCCGACACCGGGCCGGTGATCACCTCGGGCCCCAACGTCATGAAGACGTCCGCCGAGATGTCGACCGGCCCCTACCGGTTCGACTTGGCGTCGTTCAACGGCACCGTCTACTACACGAACAACGCGAACGCGGGCGCGTTCCGCGGGTACGGGGTGCCGCAGGTCGCGTTCGCCGTCGAGAACGCCATGACCGAGGCCGCGCACCGGCTCGGGATCGACCCGATCGAGATCCGGCTGCGCAACGCGCTCGACGGCGGCGACCGGCACAGCCTGTACCGGCACGCCACGACCCGGAGCCTCGCCGTGCGCGAGACGCTCCGCACTGCCGCCGCGCATCCCCTGTGGGCTGACCGCGAGCACTGGCGTGCGGGCGCGACCGGGCCCTGGCGCCGTGGCACGGGCGTCGCGACCGCGATGAAGGGCGTGGGGATGGGCAGCGGCACGGGCGACACGGCCCGGGCGCGCCTGCGGATCGACACCGACGGGCACGTGACGATCTGGGCCGGGCCGAACCACACCGGGCAGTCCATCCAGACCACCTACGAGCAGGTCGCCGCCGACGCGCTCGGGCTGCCGATCGAGCAGGTCGAGGTGCGCGTCGGGGACACGGGCGAGGTGCCCGAGTCCGGGCCGACCGCGGCGAGCCGCTCCACCTACGCCGGCGGGAACGCCGTGCGGGCCGTGTGCGCCGAGCTGCTCGGCCGGTGCGAGCGCCTCTCGCTGCCGCTCGCGACCGACGCCCCCGGGGCGGGGACCAAGCTGGTCGACCTGGGCGAGGCCGAGATGGTCGCGGAGTTCCGCCTCCCGGACACCGAGGACATCGGCCTGGTGCCGCCCGAGCAGCTCGCCACCTTCGCGCCCCACCGCGTGTACGGCACCTGCACCCAGGTGGTGCGGGTGGAGGTCAACGTGCACACGGGGGAGCTGCGCGTGCCCGAGCTGCTGTGCGTGCTCGACTGCGGCACGCCCATCAACCCGGCGGCCACGGTCGGACAGGCGGAGGGCGGCATCCTCCAGGGTCTCGGGCTCGCCGTCATGGAGGACCACCAGGTGGTGGGCGGCGTGCCCCGGACCACGAGCCTGGAGAACTACCTCGCGCCGACCATCGCGGACACGCCGGCCATGACGACGCTCTTCGTCCCGGGCAGCGAGGCCTCCGGGCCGTTCGGCGCCAAGGGGATGTCCGAGGTCGTCGTCGTGCCGACCCCGCCCGCAATCACCGCCGCCGTGCTCGACGCCGTCGGCGTCCTGCCACGTCGGCTGCCCGTCACGCCCGAGCGGCTCCTCGACCTGCTCGACGAGCCCGGCACCGGCGACGGGGACCAGGGCCAGGACGACCGCGGACAGCGGGAGGCGTCGTGCGACTGAACGGCACGGAGACGGGCGCCGTCCCCGAGGAGCTCCACGGCCTGCGCCTGCTCGACTACCTGCGCGACGTCGCCGGGCTCACCGGCGCCAAGGAGGGCTGCGGCATGGGGGAGTGCGGCAGCTGCACCGTCACGGTGGACGGGCGCGCGACGACGTCGTGCCTCGTCCTGGTGGGGCAGGTGCTCGACGCCGACGTCCGCACCGTGGAGGGTCTGGCCGCGGCGGGGCACGGCGCGCTGCAGGCGGCGTTCGTGGAGCGGCAGGCCGTGCAGTGCGGCTACTGCATCCCCGGGGTGCTCAACTCGTGCGCCGCGCTGCTGGACCGCGACCCCGACCCGGACGACGCCGCCGTGCGGCGGGCGCTGGACGGCAACCTGTGCCGCTGCACGGGCTACCAGCGCTTCGTCGACGCCGTGCACGACGCCGCCTGCGCCCGCCGCGGAGCCGGCGCGGGGACGGAGGGCGACGCATGATCACCGCACCCCCGCGCCTGCTGCGCCCGGCGAGCGTCGCCGCCGTGTCCGCGCTGCTCACGAGCGAGAGGCCCGCGCGACCGGTCGCCGGCGGCACGGACCTCCTCGTGCAGCGCCGCGCCGGTCTCGACGTGCCCGTGCTGGTGGACCTCACGGCGCTCGCGGGCGCCGCTCCTGCGGCGGCTCGAACGACCGACGGTGGCGCGCTGCGCGTGTCCGCGCTGCGCCCGCTGAGCGACGTGTCCGCGGCGCTGGGCGACGACGTGCCGCCCCTGGCCGCGGCGATCCGCGAGTTCGCGTCGACCACGATCCGCCACCGCGCGACGATCGGCGGCAACCTCGTCACCGGGTCGCCCGCCGCGGACACCGTGCCGGCACTGTTGGCGGCGGACGCGGTCGTGGAGGTCGTGACGCCCGACGGCTCCGGCCGGGCGGTGCCCCTCGCCGCGTTCCTGCTCGGGCCGCGCCGCGTGGACCTCGCGCCCGGCGAGTGGGTCGCGTCCGTCACCGTGCCCGACCCGCGACCCGGGGTTGGCGCCCTGGAGGGCGGCTTCCGCAAGATCGGCGGTCGTCGCGCCCAGGCGATCTCGCTGCTCAGCCTCGCCTGGCAGTGGCGCCGCGACGTCGACGGCCGCCTCGCGGACGTGCGGCTCGCCGCGGGTGCGGTCGCCCCCACCGTGGTGCGGCTGGCGCGGGCCGAGGCGCTCCTCGAGGGCGCGGTGCCGACGCCGGCCCTCGTCGAGGAGGCCACGCGGGCCGTGGCCACCGACATCAGCCCCATCGACGACCTGCGCGCGACCGCCGCCTACCGGCGGCGGTGCGCGGCGGGCCTGCTCCGCGAGGTGGTCCCCGTCCCGGGACGGGCCCCGACACCGATCTCCAGCACGACCTCCAGCACGACCACGAGAGGGAACGACCAGTGAACGTAGGCGTCACCGTGCGGCTGGACCAGCCGATCACCGAGGCGGCCCGCTGGGCCCGTCGGGCCGAGGACCTGGGCTTCTCCAGCGTCTGGCTGGCCGACCACTACTTCCACCGCGACGCGTCGGCGGCCCTGGCCCTGATGATGACCGCGACGCGGCACGTCCGGCTGGGCACCGCCGTGGTGTCGCCGTTCCTGCGGCACCCGACGCTGCTGGCGAGCCTCGCGGCGACCCTGCGCGAGATCGGCCCGGGCCGCTTCGTGCTGGGCCTCGGCGCCGGCGGCTACGAGATCGCGGGCGAGATGGGCATCGCGATGCGCCGCCCGCTGCGGCTCACGGCCGAGGCGGTCGACATCGTGCGCGAGCTCACCGCGGGCACCGCGCACGTGACCGGCGAGACGTTCAGCGCCGAGGGCTCGGCCCTGCGGTGGCAGGCGGAGGACGGGCCGCTGTACCTGGCGGCGCGGGGCCCGAAGATGCTCGAGCTCGCGGGCCGGTGCGCCGACGGGGTCATCACCCACGGCATCGCGGACAGCCACATCGCCTTCGTCCAGGAGCGGGTGGCGGCCGGCGCCGTCGGCCGCGAGAGCGGCAGCGCCGCCGTCTGCCTCATGCTCGACGTCGAGATCGGCGACGACGCCGACGCCTCGCTGCGCGCCCTTGCCCCGCGCTGCGTCACCATGGCCGGCGGCGCCTACGCCGACGAGCTCATCGAGGTCTACGGCCTCGACCGCGACGAGGTCGCATCCCTGCGCGCCACCGTCCGCAGCGGCGACCGCGCGCTGGCCGCGCGCCAGGTCACCCCGGACATGGCCCGCGCGTTCGGCCTCGCCGGGCCCGCGGCCGAGGTGGCCGACGGCCTGCGCCGGCTCGCCGACCAGGGCGTCGACGAGGTCATCGTGTCCGTGGGCGGCGCCGACCCCGACGCCGTCGACCGCCAGCTGTCCGCCCTCGCCCAGGAGGTCTTCGCATGAGCCCGCTCCCGTCCGCCGTCACCGTCCTCGGCTCCGGGGCCGGCGCGCTGTCCAGCGCGACGGAGCTGTCGCTGGCCGGGGTCGACGTCACCGTCGCCGACTTCGAGCGGTTCCGTGCCAGCATCGACGCGATCGCCGAGACCGGCGTCGTGCGGCTGCGGTCCCCGTGGCACGGGGTCACGGAGACGCCCGCCCGCGCGAGCCTGGACCCCGCGGCGGCCGCCGCCGCGGCCGACGTCGTCGTCGTGTCGGTGCCCGCGTTCGGGCACGACACCTTCGCGACCCTCCTGGCCGAGCACCTCCGCCCGGGGACGCAGGTGATCTTCGCGGGGGAGGGCGGCGGCAGCCTCGCCCTGGTCGCCGCGATGCGCCACGCGGGGCGCCCGCTGGACGTGGACGTCGCGGAGCTGAACAGCCTCCCGTACGGCGCGCGGGTACGGGCCCCCGGGCTCATCACGGCGTCCCGCAAGGTGGGCGGCACGGTCGCGGCGGGGATGCCCGCCGGCAACGCCGCCGTCGAGACCGCCTGCGCGATCTGGCCCTCGGTGACCGCGGGCGAGAGCGTGCTCGAGACCGTGCTGCTCAACTTCAACGCCATCGACCACGTGCCGCCGATCCTGGCGAACCTCGGCGCGATCGAGGGCGGCCCCGGCAAGTTCCTGCTGTGGGGCGTGGGCGCCAGCCCCGCCGTGGCGCGCTTCATCGGCGCGATCGACGCCGAGCTGGTCTCGATCCGCCGCGCGCTGGGGTTCGCGAACCTCCAGGGCTACGAGGAGTACCTGGTGGAGCAGGGGTTCGCCCCCGAGGTGAAAGGGGACCTGCACGCCACCCTCGCGTCGTCGGCGTTCGCGGACTCGACCTTCGCGACCGGTCCGACGGCGCTCGAGAGCCGCTACATCACCGAGGACGTGCCCTACGCGCTGTGCCTCATGGCGTCGATCGGCCGGGAGGTGGGCGTCGCGACGCCGACGATCGACGCGATGATCCACCTCGCGGGCGTGGCCACGGGCACCGACTACCGCGCCCGCGGCCGCACCCTGGAGACCTTCGGCCTCGCCGGCCTGGGGCGCGACGGGCTGCTCGAGGCGACGAGGACGGGCCGATGGTGACCGACCCCGCCGCGCCGGGCGCGGTGACCGTGCCCGGCCTCGTGAACATGCACGACCACCTGCGGTCGTTCGTGCCCGGCTCCACGGCGTCGGAGGGCGCGTCGCTCGCCCAGGCGATCAGCGCGGGCAACGCGCGCCAGGCGGTCGCGGGCCCGGCCGAGTACCGCGCCCTCACCGCGCTCGGGGCGGCCCGCCAGGTCGTGGCCGGGACCACCACCGTGGTGGACCACGTCTACCCGCTGCACCGCCCGGGGCTGCTGGACGCCGTGGTCGCGGGGCACGCCGCCGTCGGGGTCCGGGGCTATGTCGCGCTCGGCATCATGACCCGCGGGGCGCCCGGCCTCGCGACGTCCGTCGCGGACGTCGTCGCCCTCGCCGAGCGGGCCGCGGACGTCCTGCTCCCGCGCGACCGGCTCTTCCTGGCGCCGGTGTCCGTGCGGCAGAACGTGCCGGCGGACTACGCCGAGGCGGCGGCCGCCGCGGACCGGCTCGGGCTGCGCCTGTACACCCACGTCTCCGAGAACGCTGCCGAGGTGGACGCGTGCCTCGCGGAGCACGGGGTGCGCCCGATCGGCCTGCTCGACCGGGCGGGCTTCCTGCGGCCCGGGACCGTCCTGGTGCACGGCGTCGAGCTCATCGACGACGAGATCGACCTGCTGGCCCGGCGCGGGGCCGCACTCGTGTACTGCCCGACGAACCACCTGCGGTTCGCGAAGGGCGTCGCCCGCGTCCTCGACCTCCTGGAGGCCGGGGTGCCCGTCACGCTCGGCGTGGACGGGATGGAGAGCCTGTTCCACGAGATGCGGCAGGCCGTCTACACCCAGGGGCAGGCGGCCGGCGACCCCGCCGCCCTCTCCTCCGAGGCCGCGTACGCGATGGCGACGACGACCGCGTCGGCCGTCCTCGGGCTGCCCGCCGACGCAGGCGACGTCGTCCGGCTCGACACCGGCGGGCCGGCGTGGCAGCCGCTGGTCGACCCGCGGTGGGCCCTCGTCCACCGTGCGGGCCCCGCCCACGTGCGCGACGTGGTCGCGGCGGGCCGCACCCTCCTGCGCGACGGGGAGCTGGTGTCGGCCGACGCCGCCGAGCTCGCCGCCGACGCCGACTCCGCCCTCCGTGCGCTCGCCGCACGGTCCGGCCACCGCCCACCCGCCCCGGTGGGCCCCCTTCCCTGAGCTGTTCCGCCTCGATGCAGAGACCTCGATGAAGAGACAAGGAACCGACATGGCTGCACGTACTCCCTCCCTCACCCGGCGTCAGATGCTCGCCCTCACCGGCGGGCTCTCGGCGGGGTTCGTCCTGTCCGCGTGCGGCACGGGCACCGGTGGCGGCGCGGCGCCGACCGGCGGCTCGTCCGGCGGCGGGGGCGGCACCCTCGAGCTGTGGGCCAACGCCGCGACGGCCGGCGACACCGGCTCGCCCCTGCACCAGGCCGCCGAGGCCTTCGGCAAGGCGAACGGCGTCACGATCAACATCCAGGGCATCCCGACCGAGGACCTCGTGCCCAAGCTGACCACCACGAGCAGCGGCGGCGAGGGGCCCGACGTCGCGATCGTGGACGTCTCCTCGGTGCCGCAGCTCGCGGCGGCGCAGGTGCTGGCCGACGTCACGTCCCAGAGCAAGGAGGTGGCCGACGCCTTCGGCACCGAGCTGCTCGCAGGCGCCGGCTACGACGGCAAGCAGTACGGCCTGCCGTACACGACCAACAACGTGGCGCTCTACTACAACAAGGGCATGCTCTCGAAGGCCGGGATCGAGGTCCCGACCACGTGGGACGACCTGCGCTCCGCGGCCGTCGAGCTCACCGGCGGTGACCAGTACGGCTACATGATGGGCGCCTCGGGCTTCGGGTCGTTCCTGTTCTGGCCGTGGCTGTGGCAGAACGGCGGCGAGATCCTCAGCGACGACCTCACGAAGGCGACGTTCGCCGACGGCCCGGGCATGGAGGCCTGGGAGTTCTACGCGAACCTCGCGGTCAAGGACAAGGTGGCGCCGCAGGAGTTCGTCGCCGCGAACTCGTCGTGGGACCAGTACGTGGCGCCGTTCGTCCAGGGCAGGGTCGCGATGATGGCGATCGGCCCCTGGGGCACCGGGCCGATCACGGACGGCAACCCGGACCTCGACTGGGCGGCCGCGCCGCTGCCCGGCAGGACGGCGAAGGGGACGGTGCTCGGCGGCACCGCGGTCGGCGTCGGGGCCAACAGCGCCCACGCCGACGTCGCCTGGGACTTCGTCAGGTGGGTCACGGACTCGGCGCAGATGCCGTACATCCAGGACACCGGCAACATCCCCGCGCGCCTCGACGTCGTCGAGTCCGACTGGGCCGCCGAGGACCCGGTGCGGAAGGTCTTCATCGACCAGATCGCCGTCACCCGCGCCCGCCCGGCGCTGCCGAGCTGGGGCGACATCGAGTGGGGCGTCATGGCGGACGCGTGGGACTCCGTCATCCAGGGCCAGAAGGAGCCCGCCGCCGCTCTCACCGCCGCCGCGAAGGCGGCGGACGCGAAGCTCTCCAGCTAGTCCGGACCGACCGGCGGGGCGCCACCGTGGCGGCCCGCCGCAGGACACGAGCCAGGGACCACCATGTCAACCATCACCTCCACCCGCCCCGAGACCGCTCCCGCGGCTCCCGCGGCCCGGCGCCCCCGGCGGCGCCTCGCCCGGCGCCTCGAGCCGGTCGCGTACATCGCGCCCGCCTTCGTCGCGCTCGCGCTCATCGTGGGCTACCCGGTGTTCAACGCCATCGGCACGAGCTTCCTGCACGCCAACCTGACGCGGCCGGGGCAGGACACGTTCGCCGGGCTGGCGAACTACACCGACCTGTTCACGAGCGCCACGTTCTGGACGGTCACCGCGCGCACGCTCCTGTGGGCGGCGTCGGCGCTCGTCGTGCAGGTCGGGCTCGGCCTGGTCATCGCGACCACGCTGAACAAGCGCCTCGTCGCGCGGGGCGCGATCCGCACCACCCTGATCGTCCCGTGGGTCGTGCCCACGGTGCTCGTGGCCCTCATCTGGCGGTTCCTGCTGGACCCCGTCTCCGGCCCGATCAACGGCCTGCTGCGCAGCAGCGGCCTGCTGGAGAACCCGCCGATCTGGCTCGCCGACCCCACGTGGGCCATGCCCGTGCTGGTGCTGATCAGCGCGTGGAAGTGGACGCCGTTCACCGCGGTCATCCTCCTCGCCGGCATGCAGCAGATCCCCGGCGAGCAGTACGAGGCGGCGATGGTCGACGGCGCCAGCGCGTGGCAGCGGTTCCTCCACGTGACGATCCCCGGCATCCGCGCGTCGCTGGCGCTCGTCGCTCTCACGACGATCTCCGGCGCGATCAACAACTTCAACGGGATCTGGATGTTCACGCGCGGCGGCCCCGTCGGCGCCACCGAGATCCTCACCACCTACGCCTACAGGACGGCCTTCATGGAGTTCGACTTCGGCAAGGCGTCGGCCATCTCGGTCGTCATCTTCGCGATCATGATGGTCCTCGCCGTCACGTACTTCTACGTCGTCGAGGGCCGCAAGGGGGACCGGCGATGAGGCGCTCCCGCACCCGCGCGTCGGTCGGCGCGCACGTCGTGGCCACGGTCCTCGTGCTCGGCACGGTGCTGCCGTTCCTGTGGATGCTCGTGTCGTCGTTCAAGACGCCGGCGGAGCTCAACGGCGTCGACAAGCGGCTCCTGCCGTCGGCGCTGTTCCTCGGCAACTACGCCAGCCTGCTCGACACGAACTTCGTGACCTACTTCCGCAACTCCGTCGTGGTGGCGGCGGCGACCACGACGGTCGCCCTGCTGCTCGCGATCCTCGCCGGCTACGGCTTCGCGCGGTTCACGTTCGTGGGCAACCGGGGGATGCTGCTCATCGTCGTGGCGGCGCAGATGTTCCCCGCCGTGATGCTCGCGACGCCCCTGTTCGTCACAGTGAAGACCCTGGGGCTGCTCGACTCGCTCACCGGCCTCGTGGTCGTCTACGTCTCCTTCGCGCTGCCGTTCTGCATCTGGCTGATGCGCAACTACTTCCTGGCGGTGCCGGTCGAGACGGAGGAGGCCGCGCTCATCGACGGCTGCACCCGGTTCCGGGCCCTGTGGCGGGTGGTGCTGCCGCCGGCGCTGCCGGGCGTCATGGCCGCCGCCGTGTTCACGATCATCCAGGTGTGGGAGGAGTTCTTGTACGCGAACACGTTCATCGACACGGACGCCAAGCGGACGCTGTCGGTGGGCCTGAACTCCCTCATCGGCGAGTTCACGACCGACTGGGGGCGGCTGCTCGCCGCGGGCGTGCTCGTCATGATCCCGGTGCTGCTCGTGTTCGGGTACCTGCAGCGGTACGTCACCCAGATCGCCGGGGGCGGGGTGAAGGGCTGAATGTCCGCCCAGATCCTGCGCGGCGCGCGCCTGGCCGGCGGCGAGGTCGTGGACGTCCGGCTCGACGGCGCCGTGGTGGCCGCCGTCGAGCCGGCGGGCGGCCCGCCCCGACCCGGTGACGCCGGCCTGCCGGAGACCGACCTGACCGGCTACCTGCTGTGCGGGGCGTTCGTCGAACCGCACACCCACCTCGACAAGGCGTTCACCGCGGACCGTGTCACCGGCGCGGACGGCACCCTGCGCGGCGCCATGGAGCGCTACGGCGCGGTGCTGGCGGACATGGACGAGGAGGACGTGCACCGTCGCGCCGCCCGGGCCCTGGGGCTCCTGGTGGCGCACGGCGCGACGGCCGTGCGCACCCACGTCGGCTGCGGGAGGCTGCTCGGGGTGCGGGCCGTGCGCGCCCTCGCGCGGCTGCGCCACGAGCTGGCCGACGTCGTCGACCTCCAGGTCGTCGCGCACGTCGGCGGGCCCGGGCCGGGCGAGACGTGGCGCACCCACCGGACGCGCCTGGTCGACGCTCTCGACGCCGGGGCCGACGTCGTGGGCGGCAACCCGTCGATCGAGCAGGACCCGGTGGCCGCGATGGAGGAGTGCGTCGGCGTCGCCGTCGAGCGCGGCGTCCCGGTGGACCTGCACGTCGACGAGACCACCGACCCGGCCGTGCTCACGCTGCGCCACCTCGCGCGCCTCGCCGCCGGGGCGGGCGTGCCGGTCACGGCGAGCCACTGCGTGTCGCTCGGCCAGCAGGATGCCGGGCTCGCGGCCGAGGTGGCGGCCGAGGTGGCGGCGGCAGGCGTGCGCGTGGTCGCCCTGCCGGCCACCAACCTGTACCTCCAGGGCCGCGGGGCCGTGCCCCGGACCCGTGGCCTCACGGCGCTCGACGCGCTGCGGGACGCCGGAGTGCGGGTCGCCGCCGGGGGCGACAACGTCCGCGACCCGTTCAACCCCGCCGGGAGGCTGGACCCGCTGGAGACGGCCTCGCTCGCGGTGACCGCCGGGCACCAGCCGCCGCGGGTCGCCTGGGACCTGGTCGGCCCGGACGCCCGGGACGTCCTCGGCCTGCCGCCGGCCGGCCCCGTGCCCGGGGCGCGGGCGGACCTCGTGGCCGTGCGGGCGGGCTCCCTGGAGGACGCCCTCGCGCTCGCCCCCGCCGACCGGAGGGTGTGGCGCGCAGGCCGGCTCGTGTCCCGGACGCTCGTCGAGCGCCACGGGCCCCTCGCGGGCCTCGTGACCGGGCTGACCCCGGAGGCGGTCCGATGAGCGTCGCCGCCGCGCCCCGCGCCGGCTCCCTGTGGCGGGTTCGCCAGATCCGGGCCGTGTTCGTCCTGAGCTTCGCCGGTCTCACCAGCTTCTCGGTGACCCTGGCGGCGCTGCCCGCCTGGGCCCGGCAGCTCGGGCACCCCGAGGGGGTCGTCGGGACCATCACGGGCGTGATGCTCGCCGCCACCGTGGTCACCCAGCTCCTGACCGCGGGCCTCCTGCGCCGGTGGAGCGTGCGGACGCTGCTCGTGGCGGGCTCGTTGCTGCTCGGCCTCCCGACGCCGCTGTACCTGCTCGCGCACGACCTCTGGGCCTTCTACGCGCTCTCCGCGGTGCGGGGCGTCGGCTTCGCCGTCGTCACGGTGGTCGCGGCGCTCGCGATCCCGCGCGCCGCGCCGCCCGAACGCCGCGGTGAGGCGATCGGGCTCTTCGGCCTGTCCGCGGCCGTGCCGATGATGGTCGGGATCTCCGGCGGCGCCGCGCTCACCCTCGGCGGCTCGTTCGCCGCCGTCGCGGTGCTCGGAGCGCTGCCGGTGGTCGCGCTGGTCTTGGTGCCCGGGGTGCCTGCCGAGATCGTGGGGACGACCGGCTCGACCGCGATCACGCGCGTCCTGTCGACGCTCGCGCTGCCCGCCGGTCTCCTGCTGGTGACCACGGCCGCCGGCGGCGGGCTCGTCACGCTCCTGCCGCTGCAGCGCCCCGACGGGTCCGTCGCGGCCGCGGCCCTGCTCGCGTTCGGGGCCGTGGGCATGGTGACGCGGTGGAAGGTGGGTCCGGTGCTCGACCGGGCCGGACCCCGCGTGGTGCTGCCCGTGCTCGTGGCGTGCGGGGTCGCGGGCCTGGCCGTCGTGGCCGCGGGCCTCGCCGGGACGGCGGGGGTGCTCGTCGCCGGGGCCGCGCTGTTCGGCGTCGCTTACGGCGGCCTCCAGACGGTGACGCTCGACCTGAGCTACCGCGCCGTCCCCGACCGCGACGCGCCCGCCGCGAGCGCCGTCTGGAACGCGGCTTTCGACGCCGGCACCGGCGCGGGCTCGGCGATGCTGGGCTTCGTGGGCGGCACCGCCTGGGGCGGCGCGGGGGCGCTGGTGGCCGGGGCGGTCGCCGTGGCGCTCGTGGGCGCGGCCGCCGCGCTCACGGCGCGCCGCGCGCCCGCCCGCGGTGGGGCCCACGACCTGGTGGCAGAGGACACGACCGCCCGCACGACCGACCGCACGACCGACCGCACGACCGACCGCACTGCCGACCCGGAGGGGACCGCATGAGGATCACCGACGTCACGTGCGTGGAGTACGTGGGCCACGTCGACGCGCCGGAGCCGATCTTCGCCGACCGGCTGCGTCGCCCCACCGACGTCTACCCGGAGCTGCGCGCGCAGGGGCCGCAGGTGTTCCCCGAGGTGACGCCCGGAGTGGCCGAGGTGCGCTCGGTGTTCCTGCACGTCGACACCGACACGGGGCTGCGGGGCAGCACCGCGCAGCTCTCGCCCGAGCAGGCCTTCATCGTGACCAGCGTGCTGCGGCCGCTGCTGCTGGGCGCGGACCCGCTGGCGACCGAGCGGCTGTGGGACGTGCTGTACCGCTCGGCGATCCACGGCCGCGCGGGCGCCGGGATGACGGCGCTGTCCGCCGTCGACTGCGCGTTGTGGGACCTCCGCGCCCAGCACCTCGGCGTCCCGGCGCACGTGCTGCTCGGCGGGCCCACGCGGGACGCGGTGCCCGCGTACGCCTCGACGCTCGGGGACAGCCTGGAGCCGGCGGCCGTCGCGGCGCGCACCCGCGAGCTCGTGGCCCGCGGCTTCCGCGGGCTGAAGTGGTTCCCGCGCTGGGGGCCCGAGGACGGCGCGGCGGGGGTGGACCGCGTGGTCGAGCTGGTCGGCACCGTGCGCGACGCGGCCGGGCCGGGTGTCGCGATCATGCTCGACGCGTGGAGCGGGTGGGACGTGCCCTTCACCCTGGACGTCGCACTGGCCACCCGGGACCTCGGCGTGGCGTGGATCGAGGAGCCGCTGCTGGCCGACCAGGCCGAGGGCTACCGGGCGCTGCGGCGCCGCCTGCCCGACGGCGTGCGGATCGCGGGCGGCGAGCACGAGTACACCCGGTGGGGCTACCGGGAGCTCCTCGCGGCGGACGTGCTCGACCTGTACCAGCCCGACCCGCACTGGGCCGGCGGGATCTCCGAGCTGACCAAGGTCATGGCGCTCGTCAGCGCGGCCGGCGCCCAGCTCGTGCCGCACGGGCAGTCGCTCCAGTGCAACGCCGCCCTGACCTTCGCGGCGTCCCCGGCGCTCGTCCCGCAGATGGAGTACCTCACGCGGCTCATGCCGATGTACCAGCACTTCCTCGCCGAGGCGATCGTGCCCGCCGACGGGGCGATCCACGCCCCGACGGGCCCGGGTCTGGGCATGGCGGTGGACCCCGCGAAGGTCGTGGCGACGCGGGTGCTCGGGGGCGGGGGAGCCGCGTGAGTGCCGTCCTGCTGTGCCTGTCGGACTACCCGCGCGACCTCGTCGAGGGCTGGGTCGCCGGCGCGGACGTCGAGGTGGTCCTCGCCCCGGGCGGCGCGGGCGTGCCCGACCTGCCCGGCGCGCTGGCCCGCGCCGACGTGGTGGTCGGCGACGCCGCGCGCCGGGTCCCGCTCGACGCCGCCGCCCTCGCGGGCATGGGCCGGTGCCGGCTGGTCGTCCACCCCGCCGTCGGGCTGGACGGCGTCGTCGACCTCGACGCCGCCCGCGCCCGCGGGATCCGCGTCGTCAACGCGCCCGGGTACAACGCCGACGCGGTCGCCGACTGGGCGCTGATGGCCATGCTCCTGCTGCTGCGCGACGGCGTCGCCGCCGACCGCGACCTGCGCGCCCGTGGCTGGCACCCGAGGCCGCTGGGCCGGGAGCTCGGGGCGCTGACGGTCGGGATCGTCGGCTACGGCGCGATCGGCCGGGCCGTGCACCGCCGGCTCCGCGGGTTCGGCGCCCGGGTGGTCGTGACCAGCGGGCACCCCACCGACGACGTCGCCGCCGCGGGCGGGACGCAGACGGACCTCCCCACGCTGCTCGAGGGGTCCGACGTCGTCACCCTGCACGCCCCCCTGACCGCCGCCACGCGTCACCTGCTGGACGCGCCCCGCCTGGCCGCCATGCGGCCCGGCAGCGTGCTCGTGAACGCCGCCCGCGGCGAGCTCGTGGACGAGGCGGCCCTCGTCGCCGCGCTGCGCGCGGGCCGACCGGCCGCCGCCGCGCTCGACGTGTTCGCCACCGAGCCGTTGTTGCCGGACAGCCCGCTGCTCGCGCTGGACAACGCGTACCTCTCGCCGCACGTGGCCGCCGGCACCGTGCAGGCGCGCGAGCGCGTGCGGGCCCTCGTGGGGCAGGCCGTCCGCGCGGCGCTCGCGGACGCGGGCGCCCCCGCCCCGCGACCCCACCCGCCCGCGCGGGCCTGACCGGCCCGCGCACGTCACGTCACGTGACGTGACGTGGAAACGTTCGAGGAAGGACACCATGCTGCAGCTCGGCTACAAGGCGTCGGCGGAGCAGTTCTCGCCGCGCGACCTGCTCGCCTCCACCGTCCTGGCCGAGGAGGCCGGGTTCGACTCCGTCTTCGTCAGCGACCACCTGCAGCCCTGGCGGCACACCGGCGGGCACGCGCCCGCAGCCCTGCCGTGGCTGGGCGCCGCCGCGGCGAGCACGTCCCGCGTGCGGCTGGGCACGAGCGTGCTCACCCCCACGCTGCGCTACCACCCCGGCGTGGTGGCCCAGGCGTTCGCCACGCTCGGCTGCCTCGCGCCCGGTCGCGTCATCCTCGGCGTCGGCTCGGGGGAGTCCCTCAACGAGGCGCCGCTCGGGCTGCCGTGGCCCGACGGCAAGGAGCGGTACGCCCGGTTCCGGGAGGCGATCTCCCTCATCCAGGCGCTGTGGGCCGGGGAGCGGGTCACGATCGACGGCACGTACTACAGCGCCCGCGACGCGACGATCTACGACCGCCCGGACACGCCCGTGCCGCTCTACGTCGCCGCGTCGGGGCCGTCCGCCACCCGCCTGGCGGGGCGCGTCGGCGACGGCTTCATCTGCACCAGCGGCAAGGGGCGCGAGCTGTACACCGAGACGCTGCTCCCGGCCCTCGCCGAGGGCGCCGCGAAGGGCGGGCGCACGCTCGCCGACCTCGACCTCATGATCGAGATGAAGGTCTCCTACGACCCGGACCTCGACCGGGCGCGGCAGGCCACCCGGGCGTGGGGTGCGTTGGCCCTGACCCCGGAGGAGAAGGTCGGCGTCGAGGACCCGGTCGAGATGGAGCGGCTGGCCGACGCGCTGCCCGTGGAGCGCACCGCGAGCCGGTGGATCGTGTCCGACGACCCGGACGAGCACGTCGAGCGCATCTGGTCGTACGTCGAGATGGGCTTCACCCACCTCGTCTTCCACGACCCGCGCGCCGACCAGCAGGCGTTCCTCGAGCGGTACGCCGAGGAGATCCTGCCGCGCCTGCGGGCCCGGGAGCGGGAGCGGCAGGAGGCCTGATGGATCCCGTCCTCGACGCCGTGCTCGCCGGGTCGTCCACCGGGTCGTCCACCGGGTCGTCCACCGGGTCGTCCACCGGGTCGTCCACCGCGCCGTTCGCGCTCGCGACGGTCGTGGCGACGTGGAGCTCGGCTCCCCGCGGCCCGGGCGCCCGCATGCTGGTGCGCGCGGACGGGACCGCCGTCGGGTCGCTCACCGGCGGGTGCGTGGAGGCCGACGTCCACGCCCGCGCCCTCGAGGTGCTGGGCGACGGCGTGCCCCAGCTCGTGCGCTACGGCGTGAGCGACGACGTCGCGGGCGCGGTCGGCCTGACCTGCGGCGGCACCGTCGAGATCCTCGTGCAGCGGGTGGACGACGCGGCGGCGCTGCGGGCGTTCGCGCGCCGCGTCGCGCACGGGGACCCGGCGGCCCTCGCGACGGTGGTCGCGCACGACGGCGGCGTCCCCGGGGCCTCCGTCGCCGTTGGTCCCGCCGGGGTGGTCGCGGGCCGGACCGGGTCGGCGCGGCTCGACGACGCCCTCGCGCACGACGCCGCCGCGCTCGTCGCGGCCGGCCGCACCGGGGAGTTGACGTACGGGCCCGACGGCAGCCGCCAGGGCGTGGGCATGCGCGTGCTGGTCGACGTCGCCGCACCCCCGCCGCGGATGATCGTCGCGGGCGTCACGGACTTCGCGGCCGCCGTCACCTCCCTGGCGGTCTTCCTGGGCTACCGGGTCACGCTGTGCGACGCGCGCCCCGCGTTCGCCACCCGTGAGCGGTTCCCGGACGCGCACGAGATCGTCGTGGACCGGCCGGACCGGTACCTGGCCGCGGAGCTCGCGGCCGGCCGGGCGGACGGGCGCACCGCCGTCCTCGTCCTCACGCACGACCCGAAGTTCGACGAGCCGCTGCTCGAGGTCGCGCTCGGCGCCGACCTCGCCTTCGTGGGCGCGATGGGGTCGCGCCGCACGCACGCCGACCGGCTGGACCGGTTGCGGGACCGGGGCGTGCCCGCGGAGGCGCTGGCCCGGCTGCGCTCGCCCGTCGGTCTCGACCTCGGCGGGCGCAGCCCCCGCGAGACCGCGCTGTCCGTGCTCGCCGAGGTGGTCGCCGTCCGCGCCCGCGGCACCGGTGCACCGCTCACGGCGACGGCCGGGCCGCTGCACCACGACCGCCGCCCCGACGAGGTGGCGCACCGCGGGTACTCCCGCCGGCCCTGACCCCCCCTGCCCTGACCCCCTGCCCTGACCGCTGCCCCGGTCCGTCGCCCGGGGTCGGCCGGGCCCCGTCCCGCGAGCCCCGCGGCGCGGACGTACGCTCTCGACGCCGGGAGGCGCCCGGCGAGCCCGGCCTCGACGTGGGGTGGTGCGCGATGGGGACCAGCACGCAGGGCACCCGCGAGCGCCGCCTGCGCCGCGAGGCGTGGGGCTTCGCCGCGGGGTCGGTGTGCTTCCTCGTCGGCGCGCTGCCCGCCTACGCGGCGTGGGCGGGCCCGGTCGGCACGGGCATCACGTTCGTGGTGGGGGCGGTGCTGTTCACCGCGGCGGCGGTGGTGCAGCTCGCGCTGAGCGGCCGCCGTCCGCCCGGCCCCGGGGCGGTGGTGGCGGACCGATGGGACTGGTGGTCGGCGGCGGTGCAGCTGCTCGGCACGCTGCTGTTCAACGTGAGCACCACCGTGGCGCTGACCGCCGCCGTGGTGGACCCGGGCGACGTGGGCGCGGGGTGGCGGCCGGACGCCTACGGCTCGGCCGCGTTCCTCGTGTCGAGCGCGCTGGCGCTGGTCGCGACGGCGGACCGGGGGCGGCTGTGGGACACGGACGCCCGGACCTGGCACGGCACCTGGCTGAACATGGCGGGCTCGGTCGCCTTCGCCGCCTCAGCCGTCGGCGCCTACGTCGCGCCGGGCACCGACGCCGACCTCAGCCCGTGGTGGTCGACGGTGGGGACGCTGGTCGGCGCGGCCTGCTTCCTCGTCGCGGCGCTCCTGTCCCGGCGGGCGGTCGAGGCGGCGCCCTGACCGGGTCGCTCGGGGTCCGTCGCCGGCTCGGTGTCGCCGGCTCAGTCGTCGCGGGCCGAGCGCATCGCGATGCCCTCGGCGCGGGCCGCGCCCCAGAAGTTGTGGAACAGCTCCTCGGGGGTGAGTCGGTCGTCGCGGTGCTCGACGGGATCGGCCTCGCCGGCGATCGCCTTGACCTCCTCGTGGATGCGCTCCATGGAGCTGTCGAGGGAGGAGGCGACGTCGGCGGCGAGCTTGAGCGAGTCGGTGAGGTGGCGCGGCACGTCGCGCGCGTACTTGTAGTAGATCTTGTGCTCGAGGCTCGCCCAGAAGTCCATCGCGATGGTGCGCAGCTGGATCTCGACGACGACGTCCTCCACCCGGTCGGACAGGTAGACCGGCACCTGCACGATGAGGTGCAGCGACTTGTACCCGTTCGCCTTGGGATGGGCGATGTAGTCGCGCTCCTCCAGGATCGTGAGGTCGGTCTGGCCGACGATCATGTCGCGCACCTTGTAGATGTCGGAGACGAAGCTGCAGGTGACGCGGACGCCTGCGACGTCGAACATCTGCCCGCGGACGCCCTCGGGCGTGAGCGGGATGCCCTTGCGGCGGCACTTCGCCACGATCGACTCGAACGACTTCAGGCGCGAGCTCACGTGCTCCACGGGGTTGTAGTTCTGCATGTGGCGGAACTCGTCGCGCAGGATCGAGATCTTGGTCATGACCTCGTCGATGCCGAACTTGTAGGTGAGCACGAGCCGGCGCAGCTGGTCCACGAGCTCGCGGATCTCGGCGGCGTCGGGGGACAGGTGCGGGGGTTCGTGCTCGGCGTACGTGCTCACGACGTCCACGGTAGACGGCCCGCACGTCCCCGCGTGCCTGCGCCGGGCGGCCTCCGCAGCACCTCCCCGAACGGTGTCCGGCATCCGGCCACTCGTTGTCCGCGGGGTGAGAGGCGAGGAGGATGGGCGTGCACCGTACCGCCGGAGTCGAGGGGGGACCATGACCACCCAGTTCGTCGTCCTGGTCGCGCTCGTGCTGCTCACCGTCGTGCTCGGCACGCTGTGGCGCGCACGGCAGGGCCGGGTCCGCACCGCTCCCGCGCGCGCCGACCTCGCGGTCGACTGGGCCGCGCGGGGCGTCGTCCTGGGGGAGCGCGCGACGTTCGTCCAGCTCTCGGCGCAGGTCTGCGCCCCCTGCCGGGCCACCGCCCGCGTGCTGCGCGACGTCGCCGCGCGGGAGCCGGGGGTGGTGCACCACGAGCTCGACGTCGAGGAGCACCTCGACCTGGTGCGCGAGCTCGGGGTCCTGAAGACCCCCACCGTCCTCGTGCTCGACGCGACGGGCGCGCAGGCCGCGCGCAGCAGCGGCGGCATGAACCCCGCCCAGGCCGGCCGGGCCCTGGAGGCGGCGCTGCCCGCCCCGGCCGCCCGCGCCTGACGGGCACGCCGCGCCCGCCGACTGCCGCCCGACGCCCGACGCCCGACGAGGACCGTCCACCGCACCTCTCGGCCCCACCATCGCAGGAGCACCCATGAGCCACGAGACCTCCGCCCCGCCGGCCCCGGCCGGCATCGACCCCCGCGGCCCGCGCGTGGGCGCCGGCATCACCGCCTTCCTGCTCGCGGTCGTGGTGCTCCTGGGCGCGACGACGGCCGGCCTCGTGCTGCTCGCCGTCGTCGCGGCGGGCTTCGCCCTGGGCGCGGTGCGCGGTGCCCAGGGCACGGTGCAGGGCTGGCTCTTCCGCACGCTCGTGCGCCCGCGGCTCGCGCCGCCCGAGGAGCTGGAGGACCCGCGGCCGCCGCGGTTCGCGCAGCTCGTCGGCCTGGTCGTGACCGGCGTGGGCGTCGTCCTCGGGCTCGCCGGCGTGCTGACCGCCGTTCCGTGGGCAGCGGGCGTCGCCTTCGTCGCTGCCGCGCTCAACGCCGTCGTCGGGCTGTGCCTGGGGTGTGAGCTGTATCTCCTGGGCCTGCGCCTGCGGCCGGCCACCCGGACCGCGGACCGCGCGCCCCGGTAGGGTCCGAGGCATGGTGACGGTGCTCCCCTTCGACGGCCACACTCCCGAGATCCACCCCACGGCGTGGGTCGCCCCGACGGCGACGATCGTCGGCAACGTCCGCATCGAGGCGCGCGCCAGCGTGTTCTACGGTGCGGTGCTGCGCGGCGACATGGACGCGATCGTGCTCGGCGAGGGGTCCAACATCCAGGACAACTGCGTGGTGCACACCGACACCGGCGTGCCCGCGACGATCGGCGCGGGCGTGGGCGTCGGGCACGGCGCCATCATCCACGGCGCCACCGTGGGCGACGGCAGTCTCATCGGCATGGGCGCCACCCTGCTCAACGACGCCGTCGTCGGCGCGGGGGCGCTCGTGGCCGCCGGCGCCCTCGTGCGCGAGGGGCAGGAGATCCCCGCCGGGCACCTGGCCGTCGGCGTGCCCGCCAAGGACCGCGGCCCGCTCGACGCCGAGGGCGCCGAGCGGGTGCGCCGCAACGCGATCGAGTACCAGGAGCTGGCCGAGCGGCACCGGCGCTCGGTGGGCTGACGCGCCCGATGTGCTGACGGCGGGCGCTCAGGCCTCCGGCGTGCGCACCGTCCCGAAGATGGTGTGGCCGCGCAGCCGGAACCCGAGGTTCTCGTAGAGCCGGATGGCGTTCGTGTTGTTCCCCGCCGCGTGCAGCATCGGCCGGGCGCCGCGCTCGCGGACGTGGTGGGCGACGTCGAGCACCAGCCGGGTCGCGAGGCCCTGGCCGCGGTGGTCGGGGTCGGTCGTCACGGCGCTGATCTCGGTCCAGCCGTCCGGCTGGAGCCGCTCGCCCGCCATCGCGACGAGCCGCCCCTCCCGGCGGACGCCCACGTAGCGCCCCATGAGGTACGTGCGGGGCAGGAACGGGCCGGGGCGCGAGCGCTCCACCAGGGCGAGCATGTCGGGCACGTCGTCGGCGCCGAGCACCACGGCCTCGTCGTCGGGGCGCGCCCGCAGCCGGGCCGTGTCGACGAGCTGGACGCCCTCGTGGAGGGCGACCCGCTCCCAGCCCGCGGGCAGCGCGACCGTGGCCGGCGGCGTCGGGAACTCGGCGCCGTGGCCCACGACGTCGACGATCGCGTCCCAGACGCCGGGGTCGTCCCACGACCGCACGGCGGCGAACGGGGAGACGTCGGCGGGGTAGCGCAGCACCAGGTCGTTCCCCTCGGCCAGGTGCGCGTGCGCCCCGGTGAGCGACGACCAGCGCGGGTTGTCGAGGACGGCCTCGGACGCGTCGGGCCCCGATGACGGGGTCGGGGTCGCGTCCGGCGGGGTGGTCGTGGTGGTCATGGGTCCTCCTGTCGGCCGTCGCAGCCTAAGCGTCGGCCCTCCGCGGGAGGGCGCGCTTTTCGCTCTCGGCGTGCTGTGACGTGCGCCCGGCGCGACGGGCCCCCGGTCCGGGGTGGGCCGGGGGCCAGGTCGCTCGTCGCGCGTGGTCGTCGCGCGTGGTCGTCGCGCGTGGTCGTCGCTCGTGGTCGTCGCTCGTCGAGGATCGTGCCGGTCAGGCGTCGAGCCGCAGCCGCGCGCCGAGGGCGACGGCGGCGACGACGGTCGCGCCGGCCACCAGGACGACGTCCTTCAGCACGTACTGGCCGAGGAGCGTCATGCCGTGGCCGAACAGCTCGTCGCCGAAGAGGGCGACGGGGGACAGGATGCCGACCATCGCGACGGCGAGGACGACCAGGCCCGTCCGCAGCAGGCGGCCGGACAGGAGCGTCAGGCCGATGAAGGTCTCCATGACGGCCGTCAGCAGCACGGCGGCCGTGGCGGGCACCAGCCCGAACGTGAGGGTCTCCACCGTGCGGGCGGCGATCTCCTCGGCGGGGCTGGCACCGGGGAAGAACTTCAGGGCGCCGAAGCCGAGGAAGACGAGCCCGAGGGCGACGCGCAGGGCGGGGACCGACCATCGGGTCAGGAACCGGGCCAGCGCGGTCACCGCGAGATCGGCGCGCAGCGCGATCCGCTCGGCGAGGCGGCGAGGGGCCCGGGTGGACGGGCGGGGCGGCGTCGTGCGCGGTCGCCAGGGCGTGGCCGCGGGGGCGGCGGGGGCGGGGTTGTCCTGGGACGGCGGGACCGTGCCGGTGGCGGTGCGGTGCGCCGGGGTGGAGACGGACATCGTGGTGCTCACTTCCGGGGAGGGGTCACGGCCGGGTGTGGCCGCCCCAGGAGAGAGGTCCCGTCGTGCGGGGCGATGCGGGGGGCGGGGCGTTTTCGCCCGGTCCTCACCCGGGGGCCCGCTAGCGTCGGACCATGGATCACGAGCCGATGCGGCGGGTCGCCGAGTTCCGCGAGACGTTCGACCTGGAGACCGACGCCGCGCGCCCGGAGCTGGCGACCCACCGCCGGGCGCTGCTGGACGAGGAGGCCGCCGAGGCGGCCGAGGCCCTCACCGAGCTCGCGGCGACGCTGGCCGCCGGCGAGGACGCGGACGCCGCCTACCGGGCCGTGGCCAAGGAGCTCGCCGACGTCCTGTACGTCACGTACGGCGCCGCGGACGCGCTGGGAATCGACCTGCCCGCGGTCTTCGTCGAGGTGCACCGGTCCAACATGAGCAAGGTCGACGACGATGGTCGGGTGCTGCGCCGGGCCGACGGCAAGGTCCTCAAGGGGCCCGGCTACCGGCCACCGTCGCTCGAGGGTCTCGTCGCGGCGCCCCGGGAGCGTCCCTGACCTGAACCACCTCGGGCGGCGCTCCCGGGGCGCGCGACGCCGTCCCGGCGCCTTGACACCTGCGCGGCGCGGGTGTCACAGTGGCGCTCATCCGGAAACGTTTCCAGCGATGCCGCGGAGACGGATCTGGAAACGTTTCCAATCGCCGTTCGACGCTGAAGGTGGAGCGACAGTGACGTCATCACGCGCCACGTTGATCGAGGTGGCCCGGCACGCCGGGGTCTCCCTCGCGTCGACGTCGCGGGCACTGCACGGCACCGGGGCCAGCCCGGCCATGGTGGAGCGCGTGCGCGCCGCCGCCGACGAGCTCGGCTACAGCCCTGACGTGACCGGCCGGTCGCTGCGGATGCGCAAGACCTTCCAGGTCGCGTTCGCCGTCGCCGACATCGGCAACCCGGTGTACGTCGAGATGCTCGCCGCCATCCACGAGGTCCTGGCGCCGCACGGCTACCGGGTCGTGGTCATGTCCACGGGGGACACGGCGGGCGCCACCGCCGAGCTCGTGCGCAGCCTCGGGGGCGGGTTCGTCGACGCCCTGGTCGTGAGCCCGCTGCGCGCCGACGACGCCCTCGCCGAGGAGATCCGGCGGGCCCCGGTCCCGGTGGTCGTCATCGGCCGCGCGCTCGACGCCGCCGGCGACTCCGTCTCGACCGACTCCGCGGGCGGCATCGGCCTCGCCGTCGACCACCTGGTCGCCGCCGGCCGTCGCCGGATCGGCTTCCTCAACGGCCCCCTGGACACCACGCCGGGCACGGCGCGCCAGCGCGGCTTCGACGCCGCGACGGGCGCGGGCGGCTTCCCGGCCGAGCGCGTCGCCGTCGAGGTCGCCGACGACTTCACCGTCGCCGCGGGGCTGCGCGCCGCGCGCACCCTGCTGGCGCCCGCCGCCGACGGGACGCGCCTGGACGCCGTCGTCGCCGCGAACGACCTGCTCGCCATCGGCGCGGTCCGCGCCGCCCGCGAGGCCGGGCTCGCCGTCCCGGGCGACGTCGCGGTCACCGGCATGGACGACACCGAGCTCGGCCGCGTCTACGAGCCCACCCTGACGAGCGTCTCGCTCGGCACCGCGGAGCGCGGGGCCGCCGCCGCGCGCGCCGTGCTCGCCCGCCTCGAGGACGACGAGGCCACCGCCCAGCACGTCGTGATCGGCCCGCGCCTGCTGGTGCGCGAGTCGTCCGGCGTCGCCACCACCCCCGAGGAGGGCACGCGATGAGCGCCCCGACCACGCCGACCGCGCCCGCGGCCGGCCCCTCGAGCCGGTCCTCCGCGCGGGGCCCGCAGCAGGTCCGCCGCCGCGGCGGGCTGGAGCGAGGCCGCCGCCGCGAGGCCGCCGCCCTGGTGATGCCGTCGCTCCTGCCGATCCTGGTGCTCAGCGTCGCGCCGCTCGTCATGGGCATCGCGCTGGCCTTCACCGACGCGCGGCTCGTGCGCCACCCGGACTACGAGTTCGTGGGCGTCGACAACTTCGTGCGCCTGGCGGGCAACTCGTTCTTCTGGGACTCGTTCCGCATCGGCCTGATCTGGGCCGTGTCCGTGACGCTGCTGCAGCTCGTGCTCGCCCTCGGGCTCGCGCAGCTGCTCAACTCCGGCCTGCGGCTCCAGGGCCTCACGCGCGTGCTCGCGCTGATCCCGTGGGCGATGCCGCCGGTCGTCGTGGCGATCATGTGGAAGATGATCTACTCGCCCAACGCGGGGCCGCTCAACGCGTTCCTCGGGGCGCTGGGCCTGCCGGACGACATCAACTGGCTGGCGGACTTCTCCACCGCGCTGCCCGCCGTCATCGTCGTGGGCG
Organism: Isoptericola sp. NPDC055063; assembly: GCF_053608125.1. Lineage (NCBI taxonomy): Bacteria > Bacillati > Actinomycetota > Actinomycetes > Micrococcales > Promicromonosporaceae > Isoptericola > Isoptericola sp. NPDC055063. Next base: position 324,557 of record NZ_JBSGUW010000003.1, read on the forward strand.
TGTGGGTCGGCATGCCGCAGACCACGGTCACGCTGCTCGCCGGCCTCCAGCAGATCCCCGACGAGCTGCACGAGGCCGCGTCCATGGACGGCGCGGGCGCCTGGCGCCGGTTCACCGCCGTCACGTGGCCGAGCCTGCGGCCCATCGTCGCGTCGATCACGTCGCTGAACTTCATCTGGAACTTCAACTCGTTCTCGCTGGTCTACGTCCTCACCGAGGGCGGGCCCGGCGGCCGCACGATGCTGCCGATGCTGTTCACCTACCTCGAGGCGTTCAAGAACCGGAACATCGGGTACGCCGCCGCGATGGGCGTCGTCCTCGTCGTGGTCGTGGTCCTGCTCCTCGCCGTCTACCTGCGGTCGCAGTTCCGCGACGACCGCGCCGTGAAGAAGGGCTGAGCCGATGCGCGTCCTCGTCCGCCCCGCCCAGTACGTGGCGCTGGCCTGCTACATCGTCTTCCTCGGCTTCCCGCTGCTGTGGCTGATCTCGGCCTCGGTGAAGTCGTCCGCCGAGCTCAACTCGCTCACCGTGAGCCTGCTGCCCTCGCAGTGGCACTGGGAGAACTACGCCCAGGCGCTGGCGCGGCAGGGGCTGGTCCACTCCGCGGTGAACAGCGTCATGGTGGCGCTCGCCTCGACCGCGCTCGTCATCCTCATCGCGATGCCGGCGGCCTACGTGCTCGCCCGCCTCAAGGGCGCGATCCGGGTGGCCGGCGTCGGGTGGATCCTCGTGAGCCAGGTGTTCCCGGTGATCCTCATCATCCTGCCGCTGTTCCTCATCCTGCGGACCATGAACCTCACGGACAGCCTGGTAGGGCTCACGCTGGTGCACACCACGTACACGCTGCCGTTCGCGCTGTGGATGCTGCAGGGCTACGTGGCCGGCATCCCCACCGAGCTCGAGGAGGCCGGCTCCATGGACGGCGCCAGCCGCCTGTCCGTGCTCCGCCGGATCGTGTTCCCGCTGCTCGCTCCCGGGATCGTCGCCACAGCGATGTTCAGCTTCGTCTCCTCCTGGAACGAGTTCTTCTTCGCCCTGGTCCTGCTCCAGTCGCCGGAGAACTACACGCTGCCGATCACGCTCACGTCGTTCATCGGCGGCGAGGGCAAGGTCGCGCTCGGGCCGCTGGCGGCCGGGTCGTTCCTCGCGGCCATCCCGAGCATCGTCTTCTTCTCGATCATGCAGAAGAAGCTCACCGGCGGGCTCATGGCCGGCGCCGTCAAGGGCTGACGACCCGCCCTCCTGTTCTTCCGCACCCCTGACGACCACCCGAAAGGAAGTCCCATGAAGACTCGTGGAGTGTCCATCGCCGCATGCCTCACGGTCAGCGCCCTGGCCCTCGCCGCGTGCAGCGGCGGTGGCGGCGACGACGGCGGTGACGGCCCCGTGACCCTGAAGTTCCAGTCGCTGTCCGACCAGCCGGCCGCCATCGCGGCGACCAAGAAGATCGTCGACGAGTGGAACACCGACCACCCCGACGTGCAGGTCCAGATCGTGCCGGCGGGGTGGGACGGCGTCTACGACAAGCTCATCACCCAGTTCAACGGCGGTGCCGCGCCCGACATCATCCACTACGAGGCCGCGAGCATCGTGCCGTTCGCCCGCGACGGCTACCTCGCCGACCTCTCGGAGTACATGTCCGACGAGCGCAAGGCCGACATCCCCGAGGGCGTGCTGTCCTCGGTGACGGTCGACGACCAGGTCGTGGCCTACCCGACCGAGCTGCAGTCCTACATGGTCTTCGCGAACAAGAAGCTCCTGCAGGACGCGGGCGTCGAGATCCCGACCGGCGACACCATGACGTGGGACCAGCTGCGCGACATCGCCAAGGCGACCACGAAGGGCAAGACCTACGGCCTCGGCTGGGGCCTGTCGAGCCCGACCGCCGCGTTCATGACGCTGGCGCCGGCCTTCGGCGGCCAGTACTTCACCGGCACGGGCACCGACGCGAAGATCACGATCGGCGACGGCGAGATGGCCGTGCCCGAGCTGGTGGACGCGATGGCGCACCAGGACAAGTCGATCCTCCCGGTCACCCTGACGCAGTCGGGCTCCGAGGCGATCGCGTCGTTCTACGCCGGTCAGACGGCGATGACGGTGCAGGGCTCCTACCAGGCCGCGAACATCGCCAAGGACGCTCCGAAGGACCTCGACTGGGTGGTGCTGCCGCCGCTCGCCGGGCCGGAGGGCGCCGGGCAGGCCGCGAACCCGCAGACCCTGTCCGTCAACGTCGACTCGGAGCACGTCGAGGACTCGGCCCAGTTCATCGAGTTCTTCACCGAGCCGGACAACCTGGCCGCCCTCAACGAGGCGGACGCGCTGATCCCGGCGACGACGTCGGCCCAGAAGGTCATGGCCGACAAGCTCGGCGACGAGAACGGCTGGAGCACCATCCTGGCCTCGGGCCAGCACTTCGTCTCCGCGCCGTACCTGTTCGTCGACGCGTACGCGCAGTGGAAGGACACCGTGGCCACGCCGGCCTACCAGCGGTTCCTGGCGCAGGAGACGGACGCCGACGAGCTGTCCGCGCAGCTCACCGACGGCTGGGACGAGATCACGAAGTGACGGTCGTGGGGGGGGGGGGGGGGGCGCGCTAGCCACCCCCCCCCCGCGTGGGGGGGCCGCCCCACCCCCCCCGTCCAAAAAGCAGGAGGGAAGAAAA